>NZ_LR699553.1:3439998-3786664 GCF_902459535.1 Paraburkholderia dioscoreae | reverse complement strand
GCTGGTATGGTCACGCACCGCGTTCAGCGGAACGCGTGGCATCGTCGGGCGACGGAGCAGTTCGCCAGACAGCCGAAGGCGGCGACACGTCCGGCATGAACGACGGCAGCGGAAACGAAGTTCAATCCAACTCTCAGACTGAAGGGAATCACGCATGAAGATTCACGAGTACCAGGGTAAGGAAATCCTGCGGAAATTCGGCGTCGCGGTACCGCGCGGCAAGCCGGTCTTCTCGGTGGATGATGCGGTCAAGGCCGCGGAAGAGCTCGGCGGCCCGGTATGGGTCGTGAAGGCTCAGATCCACGCGGGTGGCCGTGGCAAGGGCGGCGGCGTGAAGGTCGCCAAGTCGCTGGAACAGGTTCGCGAATACTCGAACCAGATCCTCGGCATGCAGCTCGTCACGCACCAGACCGGCCCGGAAGGCCAGAAGGTGAATCGTCTGCTGATCGAAGAAGGCGCTGACATCAAGAAGGAACTGTATGTCGGCCTCGTGATCGATCGCGTGTCGCAGAAGATCGTCGTGATGGCATCGAGCGAAGGCGGCATGGACGTCGAAGAAGTCGCGGAAAAGACGCCTGAGCTGATCCACAAGATCGCTGTCGACCCGGCAACCGGTCTGAAAGACGCCGAAGCCGACGAGCTCGCAACGAAGATCGGCGTGCCCGCCGCTTCGCTGCCGCAAGCTCGCGCGATCCTGCAAGGCCTGTACAAGGCATTCTGGGAAACGGACGCATCGCTCGCCGAAATCAACCCGCTGATCCTGACCGGCGACGGCAAGGTCATCGCGCTGGACGCGAAATTCAACTTCGATTCGAACGCACTGTTCCGTCATCCGGAAATCGTCGCGTATCGCGATCTGGACGAAGAAGATCCGGCTGAAGTCGAAGCGTCGAAGTTCGACCTCGCGTACATCTCGCTCGACGGCAACATCGGCTGTCTCGTGAACGGCGCCGGCCTCGCCATGGCAACGATGGACACCATCAAGCTGTTCGGCGGCGAACCGGCGAACTTCCTGGACGTGGGCGGTGGCGCCACGACCGAGAAGGTCACGGAAGCGTTCAAGATCATGCTGAAGAACCCGAACCTGACCGCGATTCTGGTCAACATTTTCGGCGGCATCATGCGTTGCGACGTGATCGCGGAAGGCGTGATCGCGGCGTCGAAGGCCGTTTCGCTGAAGGTGCCGCTCGTGGTCCGCATGAAGGGCACGAACGAAGACCTCGGCAAGAAGATGCTCGCTGAATCCGGCCTGCCGATCATTGCGGCGGACAGCATGGAAGAAGCGGCTCAAAAGGTCGTCGCGGCCGCTTCGGGCAAGGCTTAAGCCTGGTCCGCAAGTTTTTGCGAGACGCTTTTTCCAGGTAACCAGGATTACGAATGGCGGCGCGGGAATGGCGCATGAGCGGGGCAGGCGAAGAACATCCCGCCGCGCGGCGCAATAGCGCGACGCCAAACGAACAGAGGTCAATACATGTCGATTCTGATTAACAAAGACACCAAGGTCATCACGCAGGGCATCACCGGCAAGACCGGTCAGTTCCACACGCGTGCTTGCCGTGAATATGCAAACGGCCGCGAAGCGTACGTTGCGGGCGTGAACCCGAAGCGTGCCGGCGAAGACTTCGAAGGCATTCCTATCTACGCTAGCGTCGCTGAAGCCAAGGCTGAAACGGGCGCGACCGTGTCGGTGATCTATGTGCCGCCGGCAGGCGCTGCTGCTGCGATCTGGGAAGCCGTCGAAGCCGATCTGGATCTGGCGATCTGTATCACGGAAGGCATTCCCGTCCGTGACATGATCGAGCTGAAGGCTCGTATGCGCGCTGAAAACCGCAAGACGCTGCTGCTCGGTCCGAACTGCCCGGGCACGATCACGCCGGACGAGCTGAAGATCGGCATCATGCCGGGTCACATCCACCGCAAGGGCCGCATCGGCGTCGTGTCGCGTTCAGGCACGCTGACGTACGAAGCAGTCGGCCAATTGACGGCGATTGGCCTCGGCCAATCGTCAGCGGTCGGTATCGGCGGCGACCCGATCAACGGTCTGAAGCACATCGACGTGATGAAGATGTTCAACGACGATCCGGAAACGGACGCCGTCATCATGATCGGCGAGATCGGTGGTCCGGACGAAGCGAATGCGGCTGAGTGGATCAAGGACAACATGAAGAAGCCGGTGGTTGGCTTCATCGCCGGTGTCACGGCGCCTCCGGGCAAGCGCATGGGCCACGCCGGCGCGCTGATCTCGGGCGGTGCGGATACGGCCGAAGCGAAGCTGGAAATCATGGACGCCTGCGGCATCACGGTCACGAAGAACCCGTCGGAAATGGCGCGTCTTCTGAAGGCGATGCTGTAAATCGAAATTCACGCGCAGTCACGGCGTTTTTTTTGATACGCTTACGAGACCCTTTCGTGAGCGTGCGGTTCAAAAAGCGGGGGAGTGCAGACTCCTCCGCTTTTTTATTGGCCGCGCGCCGGACTTCTTCTTATTCTTTCAATCATGCTCGAGTTCTTCGCCACGCTCCATTGGGGCGCTGTCATTCAGATTATCGTCATCGACATTCTGCTGGGTGGCGATAACGCCGTCGTGATCGCGCTGGCCTGCCGCAATTTGCCGCCGTCGCAGCGCACGAAGGGCGTGCTGTGGGGTACGGCCGGCGCCATTGTGTTGCGCGTGGCGTTGATCGCGTTCGCGGTCGTGCTGCTCGATGTGCCGTTGCTGAAGTTCGCGGGTGGCTTGCTGCTGCTGTGGATCGGCGTGCGCCTGATGGCGCCCGCGCACGACGCGCACGAGAACGTGAAGCCGGCCGACAAGCTGATGTCGGCAATCAAGACCATCATCGTCGCGGACGCGGTGATGAGCCTCGACAACGTGATCGCGATTGCGGGCGCGGCCGAGGCCGCCGATCCCGAACACCGTCTCGCGCTGGTGATTTTCGGCCTGCTGGTGAGCATTCCGTTGATCGTGTGGGGCAGCCAGCTGGTTCTCAAGCTGCTCGACCGCTTCCCGATCGTGATCACGCTCGGCGCCGCATTGCTGGGCTGGATCGCGGGCGGGCTGATCATCAACGACCCGGCCGGCGACCGTTGGCCGATTCTCGATACGCCATTGGCCGAATATGGCATGAGCATCGCGGGCGCACTGTTCGTCGTGATACTCGGGTATCTGCTCAAGCGCCGCAATGCCAGTCGCGCGGCGGCTTGAGACTGCGATTGGTGCCGACACGATTGAATTTCAGGTGGTGTGAACCTGAGCCGAACCACGCTGCAACGTTAGCCATTTGGCTGACTGTCCGACACGAGCGCCGCTGGCTACGATTGAAACGCCTGTTCCCGATCCGTGGAGCAGGCGTTTTTCGTTTCAGGAGCCTGCCGATGATCGTTACCTTGCCGTATTCCCCTTACTCCCAGTCCTCGCTGGCCACGCGTTCGAGATTGGGCCGTGCCGCCTGGTCCGCGCGGTTCGCCCGTGCCTGCCGGCGCCTCGGCGTCGGTTTCACGCTGATCGAACTGATGATCGTGCTGGCGATCGTCGGTGTGATCGCCGCTTATGCGATTCCCGCGTATCAGGACTATCTGGCTCGCAGCCGCGTCGGCGAAGGGCTGTCGCTGGCGGCTTCCGCGCGCCTCGCCGTATCTGAAAACGCCGCGAGCGGCAATGCATTCAGCGGCGGTTATGCATCGCCACCCGCTACCCGCAACGTCGAGTCCATCCGGGTCGACGACGACACCGGCCAGATCACCGTCGCTTTCACGACGCGCGTCGCGCCCGCGGGTTCGAACACGCTCACGCTCGTGCCGTCGGTTCCTGACAATGTGGATGCGCCGACTGCGCGTGTTGCGTTGAGCAAGGGTGCGGTGCAGGCGGGCGCGCTCACGTGGGAATGCTTCGCGGGCGGCAAAACGGCGTCCTCGCTGCCGGCGCCGGGCGCCGGGCCGGCACCTGCCGATGCACCCAGCCTGGCGTCGAATCTTGCCCCGCCGGAGTGCCGCTCGTGAGGTCATGAAGAGATGAGGGGCAGCTAAGCGCGCGATGACCGCGAGCGCCGGCCAGTCCGTGGCCGCCCGCGCCGTTTGCACGTAAAAGGCTGATTTCCGGGATATTTCAGCCCGGCCGGCGCACAGCAGGAGAATTTTTTTGTATAGTGCGCCGGTTGCTGACGCCCACCGGTTATTCGATGCCCACCCCTTTTGCGCGCTACCTGTCCTTCATTCTGCTGCCTCTCGCGTTGGTGCTGCCTTATGCAGTTGTCAACCATACGTATCCGATTCCGACGTTTTACGCTGAATTCACGGCACTCGCGCTGTATTTGCTGACCGGCGCGGGCGTCGTGCTGCTGGTGGCGAGCGCGAGGCCGCGCGTGACGTTCGCCTCGCCGACGGTCGCGCTGGTGCCATTGCTGTTCGGGCTGCTGGTAGTGGCGCAATCGGTGGTATTGCCGATTTCGCAGCCGTCGATGAACTGGCTCGGCGGCGGCTATCTGCTGGCGGCCTTCATGGCGACCCATGCCGGTTATGGTTTCACGCGGGCCAAGCTCAACGAGACCGCGTTGCGCTGGGCGGCCGGGGCATTGATCGTCGGTGGGCTGTTCGCGGTGTTCTGCCAGGTTATCCAGTTGTTTCACCTCGAAACACGCGTTTCGCCGCTCGTCGTTGCCTATAACGTGACCGTCGAGCGCCGGCCGTTCGGCAATATGGCACAGGCCAATCACCTCGCTACCTATATTGCATTTGCGATGGCGGGCGCACTGTTTCTCGTGCAGACGCGGCGGATCGCCGTCAGCATCTGGTTCCTCGTGTCGACAATTTTCGCGATTGGTCTCGCTCTGACCGTATCGCGTGGTCCATGGCTGCAAATGGGCGTGATCGTGGTGGCGGGTTTCTGGATGGCATTCGCGCAGACCCGCAATCAGTTACAGCTACGCCGCAGCAACCGCGAGTGGATTATTCCAATTGTGCTGGCCGTGCTGTTTTTTGTGGTCAACGCGCTGATTCGCTGGGCCAACGTTCACTATCACCTGGAACTCGGACAGTCCGCTGCGGAGCGCTTCAAGGACGCCGGCCAGATCGCGCCGCGTCTCGCGCTGTGGAAGTACGGCTGGACGATGTTCAGGACGCATCCGCTGCTGGGTGTCGGCTGGGGCGAATTTCCGAGCTACCAGTACGAGTTTGTGAAGTCGCTTGGCGGCGTCGAGATCGCCAACAATTCGCACGACATCTTCATCGACCTGCTCGCGAAGACCGGCCTGATCGGCCTCGCGATCGTGCTGTTCGGCCTGATCACATGGCTCGTGCGTGCGGTGCGCGCGCCGCAAAGCTCGGCGCGCGTGTTCGGCATTGCGCTGATCGGTGTGCTGGCTATGCACGCACTGGTCGAATATCCGCAGCAGTACATGTTCTTCCTGTTGCCGGCAATGTTCGTGTTCGGCTTGCTGGAAACGCGGCCGCTGCGCCTCGTGCCCGCACGCGTGTCGTTCGGCGCGTTTGCCGTGGTGGTGTTCGGCGGGCTGGCCGCGTTGTATCCGGTGTATCGCGACTACGCGCGCGCCGAGGTGTTGTACTACGGCTCGCGTCCCGCCGAGCAGTATCGTGCGGATCCGTCGTTCCTGTTCCAGGCGTGGGGCGAGTATGGAATGGCGACGCTTTTGCCGATGAACTCGATGGATCTGCAGCACAAGCTCGCTATGCACAGACAGGCGATTGCGCTGCTGCCGGGCGAAACCGTGTTGCGCCGCTATGCGGTGCTGCAGGCGTTGAGCGGCGACCAGACGGCGGCGTTCGACACTGTCGAACGCCTGAAGATTTTCGCCGAGGAGTTGAAGGACTGGCCGTCGCAACTGAGCTATCTGTACGAACTCTGCGACGAGCAGAAAACGCTGGCCGGTTTCAAGGCGGAGCTGGTCAAGCGCTACGGTGCGCCGCCTGGTGACGTGAATGAGGACGACGACAGCGACGAGGATTGAGCCGCTCGCTATCTTCGTTTCAAAGGGTTGTGAAGGTGACGCGGGGCGACGGTCCAGAAGGTCGTCAACCCGCCATCCAATCGCCCGACTTCCCGCCGTGCTTCTCCAGCACGCGCACATCAGTAATCGTCATCCCGCGATCCACCGCCTTGCACATGTCGTACACGGTCAGCAGCCCGACCTGCACGGCGGTCAGCGCCTCCATCTCCACGCCGGTTCGCCCAAGCGTTTCGACCTGAACCGTGCAATGCACGCCAGGCAGCGTTTCGTCGAGCTCGAAATCCACCTTGACGCGCGTGAGCGCGAGCGGATGACAGAGCGGGATCAGATCGGCGGTGCGCTTCGAACCTTGAATCGCGGCAATCCGTGCGATGCCGATCACGTCGCCCTTTTTGGCGTTGCCGTAGCGGATCAGCGCGAACGTCTGCGGCAGCATGCGAATCGAGCCGCGCGCAACCGCAATGCGTTTGGTCTCCTGCTTGCCGCCGACATCCACCATATGCGCCTGGCCGGCGGCGTCGAAATGAGTGAGTTCAGACATGGTCGGGCTCCTTCAGAGGGCGCCTATCATAGCAGCGGCGCGGCCGGACGGCGGCGGCAGTGCATTGGCGCGCGCCGTTGCGCAAGGGCATCGTCGGTTTGTAGTTACACGGCGCTTGCGGCGCGGCGATCGCCTGGAAGGCCCGACTACGCCCGAATCGCCATGACGTGAATCACACGAATTCGCACGACGACTGATTACAATTGCCCCATGCCCGCTATCTTAGTCCGAGCGGCGGGCTTCGCTTTCGACTTCGTCATATCGACCTCGCGATGCGCCCGAAACGGTTCCTTGCTGCGTTGTTGTCTGTTGCGCTGGCGACGGCGCCGGGCGCGTTCGCGCAATCGCAGGGTATTTCGGGCGCGGCGCCCAGCACGCTCTCCGCGGAACCACCGCTGGTCAGTGGCCCGGCCGATACTTACGCCGATCCGCTCATCCCCTCCGACATCGCACAAGGTGTGTTCGGCGTGTATGGCGGGGCGCAGAGCCGCTTCTCCGGCAATTCCGGCGCGAACACCAGTTGGCGGGCGCCGATCGTCACGCAGCAATTACCCGATCTGGGCAACGGCGGTTCGGGCTCGCTCACGCCGCAGGCCGAGCGCAAACTCGGCGAGCGTGTGATGCGCGAACTGCGCCGCGATCCCGACTATCTCGACGACTGGCTGGTACGCGACTACCTGAACTCGGTCGCCGCGAAACTTGCTGCGGCGGCGAGCGCGCTCTATATCGGCGGGTATCGTCCGGACTTCGATCTGTTCGCGGTGCGCGATCCGCAGATCAACGCCTTCTCGCTGCCGGGCGGTTTTATCGGCGTGAACACCGGCCTCATCGTGGCGACGCAGACGGAATCCGAACTGGCGTCGGTGCTGGGTCACGAAATGGGACACGTGTTGCAGCGGCACATCTCGCGCATGATCACGGCCGGCGAGCGTAGCACCTATGCCGCGCTCGCCGGCCTGCTGTTCGGTGTGCTCGCCGGCGTGCTTGCGCATAGCGGCGATCTGGGCAGCGCGATTGCGATCGGCGGCCAGGCGTATGCGGTCGACAACCAGTTGCGTTTCTCGCGTTCCGCCGAGCAGGAGGCAGACCGCGTCGGTTTTCTGCTGCTCGCCGGCGCCGGCTACGATCCGTACGCGATGACGACCTTCTTCGGCCGGCTCGATCGCGCCGCGATGAGTGACACGGGTATCCCGGCTTACGCACGTACCCATCCGCTGACCGGCGAACGGATTGCCGACATGGAGGACCGTGCGCGCCGAGCGCCTTACCGGCAGCCGCATCAATCGGCCGAGTATGGCTTTGTGCGCGCTCGCTCGCGGCTGCTGCAGGACCAGTCGCGCAGCGAGTACGGGGATGGGATTTCGCGCCTGCGCTCCGAGATCGAGGGCCGCACGGCGGTCAACGTCGCGGCGAACTGGTATGGCATTGCATACGGGCAGATGCTGCTCGAACGTTACGACGATGCAGTGGCGTCGTTGGCGTCGTGTCGTGCGGCGTTCGCGGCGGGCGAACAGGCCGAGGGCGGAACCGCGCGGAGTTCGCCGAGCCTGGACGTGCTAGCCGCCGACATCGCGCGGCGTGCCGGCCGCGACGACGAGGCCGCCCGTCTGGCCGAGTTCGCGCAGAAGCGCTGGCCGCAGTCGAACGCCGCAATCGACATGCATATCCGCACCTTGCTGACGTTGCACCGCTTTGCCGATGCTCAGGCGCTCGCGCAAAAAGAGACGCGTGCCGAGCCCGATCAGCCTGCCTGGTGGCTGTATCTCGCGCAGGCCAGCGCCGGCACGGGCGACGCGTTGACGCAGCATCGGGCGATGGCTGAAAAGTTCGCGCTCGAAGGAGCATGGCCTTCGGCGATTCGGCAATTGAAGGACGCGCGCGATCTGAAGGCGATTGGCTATTATGATCTCGCGACCGTCGACGCGAGGTTGCATGAGATGGAGAGCCGCTATAAGGAGGAGCGGCTGGACGAAAAGAGCTAGCTGTTGCTCACGGTTCGCTGCGTTTCTCCGACCTTGCCCGATGAAACAGGCCACGGCGCAAGCCGCTATGGTACTTAAGCGCCCGCGGCTGCCGGACTCGGCACAAACCTGAACCGGCTGGCAACATCGCCTCGCCGTACGGCCTGCAGCGGCAACGTCATCCCGTTGTTCCAGCGAAACTCGCCGCTCATCGAGTCGTCCGCGAGCGTTGCGTGCTCGGAGAACACGTCCAGATCGTGATCGTGCAAGACCGCGACTCTCGGTTGCGCCGAGCCGTCGGCAAAGAGTATTCCGCCTTCTTCATCCACGAACACGGCCGCGGGTTCAAAAGCGCCGCCGGCCTGATCCTGCAACGCGAGCGCGCCGTCGGCATCGGCCGACAACCTCACCACCCACGGTGTATAGCCCAGTTCCACGTACACGCGCTGCGGGCCGTTCTGGAAAAACCACTGCCCGCGTTCGTCGGCGTCGTAATTCCGGTTGATGAACCCGAGCAATGCTTCATGGCGGATCGGCGTGCCCGGCGAACCGCTCGCCTGCGCGGCCTCGTCGCGCAGGCGCCAGTTGCCGCGCCGATCCAGCATCAGCCACCCCGTGCAACTGGGTACATTCGGCCACTTGGCCAGGGCCTGCCTGACGATGTCATCCATGATCGACGTGCCGCTCCAGATAGCCGAACACGCGCCGCGACAGCCAGTCGATGCGGCCCGGAAACGGCCCGGTCATAAAGCCGGCGTGGCCGCCGTGCCTGGGTTGGTCGAGTTCCACCGCCGCCGATACCTCATGCCGCGCCGGCAACGCCTCAGCCGGCAGAAACGGGTCGTTGCGCGCGTTCAGCACCAGTGTCGGCACCTGAATGTGCGGCAGCAGCGGGCGCGTGGTCGCCGTGCTCCAGTACTCGTCGGTATTGCGAAAGCCGTGCAGCGGCGCGGTCACCACGTTGTCGAATTCGTACATGGTGCGGCTCGCCAGCATCGCGTCACGATCGAACAGGCCGGGAAACTGGATCAGCTTCTGCTCTGCTTTCTGCTTGAGCGTCTTGAGGAAACTGCGCGTGTAGACGAGTCCGAAACCCTGCGACAATGCGCGCCCGCCGGCATGCACGTCGATGGGCGTCGAAATCGCCGCGGCGGCCGAGACCACCGACGCCGCGTCCTCGCGCCGCTCGCCCAGCCAGCGCAGCAGCACATTGCCGCCGAGCGACACGCCGGCCGCGACGACCGGCCCGCGATGCGCGGCGCGCAAACGCCGCAGGATCCAGTCGACTTCGTTGCTGTCGGCGAGATGATAGAAGCGCGGCATCCGGTTCATCGGTCCGCTGCAACTGCGAAAGTGCGGCACCACGCCGTGCCAGCCGTACTCGCGTGCGGCTGCCATCAACGAGGCGGCATAGTGCGAGCCCGAACTGCCTTCCAGGCCGTGAAACAGCACGAAGAGCGGAGCGGTGTCGGCGGGAATCCGGGGTACGGCGCCGCGCGCGAGCGCTGACTGGGCCTGACTGTCATGCTCGACCCAGTCGAGGTCGATGAAGTCGCCGTCGGGCGTGTCCCAGTGCTCGCGCCGAAACGAAACCGCGGGGCGGCGTGCGAACAGCGACGGGACGATGGTCTGCACGTGCCGGTTCGGCAGCCAGAGCGGTGCACGGTAGAGCATCTCGACAGTGGCACCGACGGCAGCCTCGACGGCGGCCGCGGCGCGTGCCGTGCCCGAAGACGCGGCTTTGTCGTGCGCCGTCCCCCAATCCCCCAAGGGGACTTCTTTCGGTGTGGAGGACTTCCTGCGGGGCGTGCTCATGCCTGCTTCGAAAAAGGTAAAACGCGTGCAACGCGTCAGTGCAGCGAACCCTGGCCATGTCGCATTTTCGTGGCGAACTGGCTGGCGGCTTCATTGGGCATCGGACTCGCGTGAATGTGCGCAATGCGCCATTCGCCGCGTTCGTGAACCATCACGTAAGTAGTGAACACCATTGCGGGCGTGGCTTTCGGATCGGCCGGCCGGTGTGCTTCGGCAATCGCGTAGACCACCGTGCCGAGGCTGTCGTAGACGCGGATGTCGAGCGGTTCGATGGAAACGGGCGCGGCTTCGAGCTGGATCTGCAGGCCGGCGCGAATACTCTCGAGGCCGTGCAGGTGCGAACCGTCGGCGCAGATGCAACTGACGAACTCTTCATCGATCCACAGACCCATCAAGCTGTCGATATTGACCTCGGCGACGGCCTGGTAATAGGCGTTCAGGGTATCGGCGGCGGCTTCGAAGATATGGGCAAAACGTGGCATGGCTCGTCAGTCTCTTGTGCGCGGCGCGCGGTTGCGGGGCAGCGGTCAGCGGGACAGTCCGGAGCACCGGACAATCGCACCCGAGCGCCAGAATGCCCGCGCCGCAAGGCGCGAACATGACGCGACGCGCTCAGGGGCGTGCGGTGTTGCGTGCAAGTGTCAGCGGTGCCGACAGACTCAGCGTTGCGCGAGCAACATGCCGCGCAAATCGCCGAATACCTGCTCGGCGCTCAACTGCTTCAGGCAGTTCAGATGACCGAGCGGACACTCGCGCTCAAAACAGGGGCTGCATTCGAGATGAAGCCATTGTACCTTCGCAAGCTCGGACAAGGGCGGCGTGTGGCGTGGATCGGTCGACCCGTACACGGCCACCAGCGGCCGGCGCAGCGCGGCGGCCACGTGCATCAGCCCGGAGTCGTTGGTGACGACCGCGTTGGCGCGCGAGATCAGCGCGCACGCCTCGCCCAGCGCGGTCTGGCCGCACAGGTTGCGCACGTTCGGCGCTTTCTCGGCGATAGCCTGCGCGAGCGGCGCATCTTTGGGCGAACCGAGCGCGACGATCTGCGTGTACGGGAACGACTGGCCGACCATCTGCGCGAGCGCCGCGAAGTGTTCGGGCGGCCAGCGCTTGGCAGGGCCGTATTCGGCGCCCGGACAGAACACCAGCAGCGGCACGCGCGTATCGAGGTTAAAGCGCGCCGAGACGCGCGCCGCTTCGTTCAGGTCGGCTTCGAGGCGCGGCATCGGCAGGTCGTCGGGCACCTTGGCGCCGGGCGCGTAGGCGAGGGCGGCGTACTGGCCGACCATTGGCGGGCGCTCGTCCTTGCGCGGATTCGCGTGGCGCACGTTCAACAGGCCGTAGCGGCTTTCGCCGGTGTAGCCGATGCGCAGCCGGATCCCCGCCATCCACGGAATCAGCGCCGACTTGAGCGAGTTCGGCAGCACGTAGGCGGCGTCGTAGCCCACGTCGCGCAGGTCGCTCGCCAGCTGCCAGCGGCGCAGCATCTGCAGCTTGCCGTGCGCGAGATCCGTGGCGTAGACGTCGCGGATTTCCGGCATGCGTTCAAGTACGGGCGCGACCCAGGAGGGCGTGACCGCGTCGATGACGATGCGCGGATGCAATTTCACGAGGCGCGCAAACAGCGGCTGCGCCATCAATGCGTCACCGATCCAGTTCGGTGCGATAACCAACGCGCGACGCATCAGAATGAGTGTCCGGTGTCGAAACGAAACCTCGCGCGAGCCATGCGCGTGGCATTCGGATAGGTAAAAGGGGTAAAGCCAGGGGTAAAGCCGCAAGCCGCGTAGCGCGATTCCGGCGTGGCCGGACGCGCCGCGGCGGCGGCCCTGCTGTGGCGTGGCTGCTGTCGGATTGGGGTGCGCGGTCGCGTTTGCTTTCGCGTCGGCGTGACCACCGTGTGCAGCACGATCACGGCCGGCCTGTCGAACAGCGAACCGGGCCGCGCAACACGCGGCAGGTCACGAAGCGACCTCCGCAACGCAAACCGCAGCGCGACCCGAAACGCAACCCGCGACGAAGCACGCAGCCGGCCCGGCAAGCGCCACCACAAGCAATCAGTACTCAGTGCGCGGGGCTCAATGACCCTTGACCACTTCGCCGTCGCGCAGCTTGTAACGCGTGCTGCAGTACGGGCACTTGGCTTCGCCGTGCGTGACGTCGATAAAAACGCGCGGATGGGCGCTCCAGCGCGGCATGGCCGGGTTCGGGCAGTAAGCCGGCAGATCTTTTGCCGACAGTTCGACCAGCGGCATTTCCTTGATTTCGCTCATGAGGGGTTCTCGTTGTATGCAGGGGGCGTGCGTTGCGCTGGCTGTGCCGGCGCAACGCACGTTAAATCTTGGTCAGCCAGTGCGCGTACTTGTCGCTCTTGCCGTTCACGATATCGAAGAAGCCCGATTGCAGCTTCTCGGTGATGGGACCGCGTGCGCCCGAGCCGATCGTGCGGTTGTCGAGTTCGCGGATCGGCGTGACTTCGGCGGCGGTGCCGGTGAAGAACGCTTCGTCGCAGGTATAGACCTCGTCGCGCGTAATGCGCTTTTCGATCACCTGGATGCCCGCGTCGCGCGCCAGCGTGATGACCGTGTCGCGCGTAATGCCGTCGAGGCACGACGCCAGGTCCGGCGTGTACAGCTTGCCGTTGTTCACGAGGAAGAAGTTCTCGCCCGAGCCCTCGGACACATAGCCGTCCACGTCGAGCAGCAGGGCTTCGTCGTAACCGTCGGCGATGGCTTCCTGATTGGCGAGGATCGAGTTCACGTACCAGCCCGACGCCTTGGCGCGGACCATCGACACGTTCACGTGGTGGCGCGTGAACGACGAGGTCTTCACGCGGATGCCCTTGGCAATGCCTTCTTCACCGAGGTAAGCGCCCCACGGCCAGGCGGCGATCGCCACATGGATGGTGTTGCCCTTGGCCGACACGCCGAGCTTTTCCGAACCGACCCAGATGATGGGGCGCAGGTAGCAGGACTCGAGCTTGTTTTCGCGGACCACTTCGCATTGCGCGGCGGCGAGCGTTTCGTGGTCGAACGGCACGTCCATCTGGAAAATCTTGGCCGAGTTCAGCAGGCGCTTGGTGTGTTCCTGCAAACGGAAAATCGCGGTGCTGCCGTCCACCGTCTTATAGGCGCGTACGCCCTCGAAGACGCCCATGCCGTAATGCAGCGTGTGGGTGAGCACGTGGATTTTGGCATCGCGCCAGTCGATAAGCTTGCCATCCATCCAGATCTTGCCGTCGCGGTCGGCCATTGACATACGATTCTCCAGCAGGTGCGTTGTTAGGCATAGCTATGACAGGCATAGCCAAGACCGGCATTTTAGCGTCTTTTGCGCGCGGAACGAGCATTTGGCCGCATTCCGGACGCTATAATCCGGCGCACGCATAATTCAAATCCGGATGCGCCAGCGGGTGCTTGACGACCTGGCGCCGACTTCCCTTCGTTACGACGCCTCTCGCGCCCGCGTTTCGCCTCATGCTCGCTCGCCTGTCAGAAACCGATCGCCGTGCCTTCCGCGAGGGCGCGCGCGACTATTCGCCCACGCTGATGGCGATCCTCTCCTGGGGGCTTGTCACCGGCATTGCCATGAGCAAATCGGTGCTCACGCTGCCGCAGGCGCTCACCATGTCGCTGCTGTGCTATGCCGGTTCGTCGCAACTGGCGGTGCTGCCGCTGCTCGCCGCCAAGCTGCCGGTCTGGACCGTGCTGCTTACCGCCGCGATGGTCAATACGCGTTTCGTGATCTTCAGCGTCGGTCTGGCGCCGCACTTCTCCTATCTGTCGATGTGGCGGCGCATCGTGCTCGGCTACTTCAACGGCGACGTGATCTATCTGCTGTTCCAGAAGAAGAGCTTCCCGACCGGATATGTACCGGGCAAGGAGGCGTACTACTGGGGCATGGCGCTGTGCAGCTGGCTGTCGTGGCAAGTGTCGTCGATCGTCGGGATTCTGCTGGCGAGCCTGATTCCCGACAACTGGGGTCTCGCGCTGGCGGGCACGCTGGCCTTGCTGCCCATCATGGTGTCGGCGATCGCGACGCGCTCCACGCTGGTTGCGGTCACGATCGCCGGTGTGGTGTCGCTGCTCGCGTTCGACCTGCCGTACCGGCTCGGGCTGCCGCTCGCGGTAATCGCGGCGATCGTTGCCGGCAGCGCCGCCGACCTGATGGTCGAACGCGCCGACCTGCGCCGCATCCGTAACAGCACCGGGGGCTCCCGATGACCTCTACGCAGATCTGGCTGGCCATATTCGGCATGACCTTCGTCACCACCCTGACACGCGCCATGTTTCTAATCGGCGGCGAGCGCACGGTTTTACCGGCGCGGATCCAGCGGATGCTGCGCTATGCACCGGCCGCGGCGCTCGCCGCCGTGGTGTTGCCGGACGTGCTGGCGACCCCGGAGGGCCTGTCGTTCGCGCTGTCGAACCATGAGTTCTACGCCACGCTGTCGGGTCTCGGATGGTTTTTGTGGCGGCGCACCATGCTCGGCACCATTGTGGTCGGAATGGTTGTGTTCACGCTGTTGCGCCTCTTCATGTGATGGACGAGGCAGGAAATGCTGCGCCGCGGCATGCGCGCCGCATCCTTCAAATACGGGACATTCGCCCCGTTGCGGGTCAGAAGGCAGTGTGGATCAGTTAAAATGGTCGTTTCCGGGATAACCGCGCCGCTGCAAGGCGCGCGCAGCCGCGGCCCAGCCGCCGGCACCCGATTCAGTGGAGCCGCTGCCGTGCCTGAGCGCTGGAGTTCACCGCGCCCGAGTGCCGCGCGCCGTCCGCCACCGCCTTCCCATCAACTCGCACACACACGCCCATGAACAAGGTATTGCGTCTCTCCGATCTGATCGCCGAAGGCAAGCTATCCGGCAAACGCGTGTTCATCCGCGCCGATCTGAACGTGCCGCAGGACGATCAAGGCAGCATCACTGAAGACACCCGTATCCGCGCTTCCGTGCCGGCCATCAAAGCTGCGCTCGACGCGGGAGCCGCCGTGATGGTCACGTCGCACCTGGGCCGTCCCACAGAGGGTGATTTCAAGCCTGAAGACTCGCTCGCGCCGGTCGCGAAGCGGCTGGCCGAACTGCTCGGCCGCGACGTCCCGCTGGTGGCGAACTGGGTCGAAAACGGCGTGAACGTCGCGCCGGGCTCGGTCGTGCTGCTGGAAAACTGCCGCGTCAACAAGGGCGAAAAGAAAGATTCCGACGAACTCGCGCAAAAAATGGCGAAGCTCTGCGACATCTACGTGAACGACGCGTTCGGCACCGCTCACCGCGCCGAAGCCACCACGCACGGCATCGCCAAATATGCGCCCGTCGCGTGCGCAGGCCCGCTGCTCGCGGCCGAACTCGAAGCGCTCGGCAAGGCGCTGGGCGCGCCGAAGCGTCCGCTGGTGGCGATCGTCGCCGGCTCCAAGGTGTCGACCAAGCTGACCATTCTGAAGTCGCTCGCCGACAAGGTCGATCAACTGATCGTGGGCGGCGGCATTGCCAACACGTTCATGCTGGCCGCGGGCCTGAAGATCGGCAAGTCGCTCGCCGAGGCCGATCTGGTGAGCGAAGCCAAAGCCATTATCGACGCCGCGAAAGCGCGTGGCGCCTCGGTGCCGATCCCGACCGACGTGGTCACGGCCAAGGAGTTTTCGCCGACCGCCAAGGCAGAAGTGAAGGCCGTCGCCGACGTTCAGGACGACGACCTGATCCTCGACATCGGGCCGGAAACCGCCAGGGTGCTCGCCGCGCAACTGGAAAAGGCCGGCACGATCGTCTGGAACGGTCCGGTCGGCGTGTTCGAATTCGACCAGTTCGGCAACGGCACGAAGACGCTGGCGGAGGCTATCGCCAAATCGTCGGCGTTCTCGATTGCCGGCGGCGGCGATACGCTCGCTGCGATCGCCAAGTACGGCATCCACGACAAAGTCAGCTATATCTCCACGGGCGGCGGCGCTTTCCTTGAATTCCTCGAAGGCAAGAAGCTGCCGGCGGTCGAAGTTCTGGAATCGCGGGCTTAACGTGGCGACGCGCTCCCCCACGGCAAAGTCTGCGAAAGCGCGTGGCGGCAAGCCGCGCAACAGCGCAGCGGCATCGGCAGGGGAGCGCGCGGCGCGCTCTGCCGCCACTCCGGCGGCGGCCGGCTCCGCGGTTGAGTCCGCGAGCGGCCCAGCTGGCAAGCAACACGAAGAATCCGGCTCGCCGCTCGCGCGCGTGGAGTTGACCACTGCAGGGAAGGCTGCGGAATCGTCCAGCACAAACGCTGTGCAAAGCGCCCCCTCTCCCGCGGAACTCCCGGACGACGAGATCACGCTCATCTCCCCACCGGCACCCCCCGTGCTGGCATCGAACACCGCTTCACCCTATAAAGCGACGCTGGTTTCAACCGGCGCGCAGCCCCCGGCAGCATCCTTCGGTGCGCAGCCTCCGCATCCGACTCGCAGCGTTCTTTCCAGCGATCTCACCCAGACGAGGAGACTCATGCATCGCGCCACCAAGATTGTCGCTACCATCGGACCGGCTTCCAATACGCCGGAAATCCTGCTGCAAATGATTCAGGCGGGGTTGGACGTGGTGCGGCTCAATTTCTCGCACGGCACCGCCGACGACCACCGCCAGCGCGCCGAATTCGTGCGCGAGGCGGCCCGCCAGGCCGGCCGCGAAGTCGCCATCATGGCGGACCTGCAAGGCCCGAAGATCCGGGTCGGCAAATTTGAAAACGGCAAGATCATGCTGGTCGCCGGCGAGCCGTTCGTGCTCGACGCCGACTGCGAACTCGGCAACGAGCAACGCGCCGGCCTCGACTACAAAGACCTGCCGCGCGACCTGAAACCGGGCGACGTGCTGTTGCTCAACGACGGCTTGATCGTGCTGAGCGTTTCGCGCGTGATCGGCAACGAGATCCACACGGTCGTCAAGATCGGCGGCGAGCTGTCGAACAACAAGGGCATCAACCGCCAGGGCGGCGGTCTTTCCGCGCCGGCGCTGACCGCCAAGGACATGGAAGATATTCGCACCGCCATGTCGCTCGGCGTCGATTATGTCGCGGTATCGTTCCCGAAGAACGCGACCGACATGGAAATGGCCCGCCAGTTGGCGAACATTGCCGGCGCGCCGTTCGGCGTCAAGCCGAAGATGATCGCCAAGATCGAGCGCGCCGAAGCGATTCCGGCGCTGCAAGGCATTCTCGACGCGTCGGACGGCATCATGGTTGCGCGCGGCGATCTGGCCGTGGAAGTGGGGAATGCCGCAGTTCCGGCGCTGCAAAAGCGCATGATTCGTATGGCGCGCGAATCGAACAAATTCGTGATCACCGCCACGCAGATGATGGAGTCGATGATTCACGCGCCGGTGCCGACCCGCGCCGAGGTGTCGGACGTCGCCAACGCCGTGCTGGACGGCACGGACGCGGTGATGCTGTCGGCGGAATCGGCGGCGGGCAAGTATCCGGTGCAGACCATCGAGACCATGGCGGCGATCTGTATCGAAGCCGAGAAGTCGGAGCAGTCGGAGCTGGACAAGGATTTCCTCGACCGCACGTTCACGCGGATCGACCAGTCGATCGCAATGGGCGCGCTCTTCACAGCGTTCCATCTCGGCGCGAAGGCGATCGTGGCGTTGACGGAATCCGGCTCGACCGCGTTGTGGATGTCGCGTCACTGGACTCACGTGCCGATCTTCGCGCTCACACCGCGCGTGGGCAGTGAACGGGCAATGGCGCTGTACCGCAACGTGACGTCGCTGCACCTCGATACCAACACAGACCGCGACACCGCGTTGCAGCAGGCGTTGGAAACCGTGGTGAGCAAGGGCTACGCGTCGCGCGGCGACATGGTGGTGCTGACCGTCGGCGAGCCGATGGGGCAGGCCGGCGGCACGAATACGCTGAAGATCGTACGGGTCGGCGAGCCGTATTGATCGTGCTGCGTGGCAACGGAGGAAGTGCTGAAGCCCTTCCTCCGGATCGACGCACACGGCTCGATCGGCACCCGGCTGATTGGCCGAAGCAGGCTGCCGTGCCCCGCGAGAGGCGGCGCACAGGCTCCAGTCGCGCGTTGCAGCGGGCAGCACCGCTCCGCGCTTCAGGGCGTGTGTGACGGGTATGCAGCTTGCTTCGCGATAAAATCGCCCAAAAGATGCCGACGGCCCAGGAATTCGTTTCAATCTAAGGAGTTAAGCATGCCTCTCGTATCAATGCGTCAACTGCTGGACCATGCCGCTGAAAACGGCTATGGCCTTCCGGCATTCAACGTGAACAACCTGGAGCAGGTGCAGGCGATCATGGCGGCCGCCGACAAGGTCAACGCACCGGTCATCATGCAGGCTTCGGCCGGCGCGCGTAAGTACGCGGGCGAGGCGTTCCTGCGCCACCTGATCGAAGCCGCGGTCGAGTCGTATCCGCATATTCCGGTCGTGATGCACCAGGACCACGGCCAGTCGCCAGCGGTCTGCATGGCGGCGATCCGCAGCGGTTTCACCAGCGTGATGATGGACGGTTCGCTCGAAGCCGACGGCAAGACGGTCGCCTCGTACGAGTACAACGTGGATGTGTCGCGCAAGGTCGTGGAAGCGGCGCATTCGATCGGCATCACGGTGGAAGCGGAACTGGGCGTGCTCGGTTCGCTGGAAACCATGAAGGGCGACAAGGAAGACGGCCACGGCGCGGAAGGCACGATGACGCGCGAGCAGCTGTTGACCGATCCGGAGCAGGCGGCCGACTTCGTCAAGCTGACCCAGTGCGACGCGCTGGCTATCGCGATCGGTACGTCGCACGGCGCGTACAAGTTCAGCAAGAAGCCCACGGGCGACATTCTGTCGATCCAGCGCATCAAGGAAATCCACCAGCGCATTCCGAACACGCACTTGGTGATGCACGGGTCGTCGTCGGTGCCGCAGGAACTGCTGGCTGAAATCCGCGAATTCGGCGGTGACATGAAGGAAACCTACGGCGTGCCGGTCGAGGAAATCCAGGAAGGCATCAAGAACGGCGTGCGCAAGGTCAATATCGACACCGACCTGCGTCTGGCGATCACCGGCGCGATCCGCCGCTACATGGCGACCAACCCGGGCAAGTTCGATCCGCGCGATTACCTGAAGCCGGCGCGCGAAGCGGCGATGAAGATCTGTATCGAGCGCTACACGCAATTCGGCTGCGAAGGCCAGGCAGGCAAGATCAAGCCGGTTACGCTTGATAAAATCGCGGAGAAGTACAAGTCGGGCGAGCTCGCGCAAGTCGTCCGCTAAGCTGTCAACATGCACTGCGCCTGGCCGTTTGGCCAGGTTGTTGTTAGATCGCCGTTCCCGCATCATCCGGGGAACGGCGTTTCCCTTTTGTTCCGGTCACACTTTTTGTCCCATTTTTTAGCGAACCACGACGATGTCTACCCTCTACGAATCCACGCTCCACTCGCTGCCGCTGCTCGGCCGCGGTAAAGTCCGCGACAACTATGCGGTGGGCAACGACCAGTTGCTGATCGTCACGACCGACCGTCTGTCGGCGTTCGACGTCATCATGGGCGAGCCGATTCCGAATAAGGGCCGTGTGCTCAACGAAATGGCGAACTTCTGGTTCGAAAAACTCAAGCACGTGGTGCCGAACCACCTCACGGGCGTCGCGCCCGAATCCGTGGTGGCGGCAGACGAAGTGGAGCAGGTCAAGGGCCGCGCGGTGGTCGTGAAGCGTCTCGAGCCGATCCTCGTCGAAGCCGTGGTGCGCGGCTATCTGGCCGGCAGCGGCTGGAAAGATTACCAGGCTACCGGTTCGGTGTGCGGCGTCGTATTGCCGCCGGGTCTGCAGAACGCGCAGAAGCTGCCCGAGCCGATTTTCACGCCGGCGGCCAAGGCGGAAATGGGCCACCACGACGAAAACATCACGTACGACGAGATGGAACGCCGCATCGGCACCGAACTGTCGGCCACGATCCGCGACATCTCGATCAAGCTGTACAAGGAAGCCGCAGATTACGCGGCCACGCGCGGCATCATCATCGCGGATACGAAGTTCGAGTTCGGGCTGGACAACCACGGCAAGCTGTACCTGATGGACGAGGCGCTGACCGCGGACTCGTCGCGTTTCTGGCCGGCCGATCAATATCAGGTCGGCACCAATCCGCCGTCGTTCGACAAGCAGTTCGTGCGCGACTGGCTCGAAACCCAGCCGTGGAAGAAAGAGCCGCCAGCACCGAAGCTGCCCGACGACGTGGTCGCGAAGACGGGCGAGAAATACCAGGAAGCGCTCGAACGCCTGACCGGGCACAAGCTCGCCTGATTCCGCGCACCGGTTGGATTCGCGCCGCCTGAAAAGGCCGCCTCAACGGTTCCGTGCCGCAGGAAGTCCTTCGCCAGGGAAAGTACCTCGCCCCGAAGGAAGTCCCGGAAGGGATTGGGGAATCACCCTCTCTGGACCTGGCGCGAAGCGACCGGTTCCGGGGCGCTCTCGAGAAACAAGGAAGCCGTAACATGAGTGAAGCTCAAACCGCCCATACGCACGGCGCGCCGGTTGTCGGCGTGCTGATGGGTTCCAGTTCCGACTGGGAAGTCATGAAAAACGCCGTGGCCATTCTGCAGGAATTCGGCGTGCCCTACGAAGCGAAGGTCGTGTCCGCGCACCGCATGCCCGACGAAATGTTCGCCTATGCTGAAAGCGCGCGTGAGCGCGGCATTCGCGCGATCATCGCCGGCGCGGGCGGCGCGGCGCATCTGCCGGGAATGCTGGCGGCCAAGACCACGGTGCCGGTGCTCGGCGTGCCGGTGGCGAGCAAGTACCTGAAGGGCGTCGATTCGTTGCATTCGATCGTGCAGATGCCCAAGGGCGTGCCGGTCGCTACGTTTGCGATTGGCGAAGCAGGCGCGGCGAATGCGGCACTGTTCGCCGTGTCGCTGCTGAGCGGCACGAGCAATGAATACGCGGAGAAGCTGGCTGCATTCCGCGTGCGCCAGAACGAAGCGGCCCACGCTATGGTGTTGCCGGCGCTGTAAGCGCACAGACTGATTGCTTCAAGACGTCCCCCTGTCCGACCCCCGGCCGGGTGCCTGCCATCGCATTGCATGCACACCCGGCCGCGACCGACTACTAAGATGAACCCAGACAACACACCGGTTTCACCGATTCTGCCCGGCGCATGGCTTGGCATGGTCGGTGGCGGCCAGCTCGGCCGCATGTTCTGCTTTGCCGCTCAGGCTATGGGCTATCGCGTCGCCGTGCTCGATCCGGACGAAAACAGTCCGGCGGGCGCCGTTGCCGATCGCCATCTGCGCGCGGCGTACAACGACGAAGCGTCGCTCATCGAACTCGCGCGGCTGTGCGCGGCGGTGTCCACGGAGTTCGAGAACGTGCCGGCCGCGAGCCTCGACTTCCTCGCGCGGACCACCTTCGTGAGTCCGGCTGGCCGCTGCGTCGCCGTGGCGCAGGACCGTATTGCCGAGAAACGCTTCATTGCGTCGTCGGGCGTGACGGTCGCGCCGCATGTGGTGATCGAGTCGTCGGATGCGCTCGCCGCGCTCGACGACGCCAAACTCGAAGCCGTGCTGCCGGGCATTCTCAAGACCGCCCGCATGGGCTACGACGGCAAAGGCCAGATTCGCGTGCGCAACGCCGAGGAAGTGCGCGAGGCGCATGCTTCGCTCGCCGGCGTGCCGTGCGTGCTGGAAAAGCGTTTGCCGTTGAAGTTCGAAGTGTCCGCGCTGATTGCGCGGGCGGCGAGCGGCGCCTCGGTGGTCTATCCGCTCGCGCAGAACACGCATCGCGACGGCGTGCTGTCGCACACCATCGTCCCGGCGCCGGACGCGAGCCCGACGCTCGTCCAGCAGGCGCAACAGGCCGCGCTGCAAATCGCCGACAAGCTCGGTTACGTGGGCGTGCTGTGCGTCGAGTTCTTCATTCTCGAAGACGGTTCGCTGGTCGCCAATGAAATGGCGCCGCGTCCGCACAATTCTGGCCATTACACCGTCGACGCCTGCGCGACCAGTCAGTTCGAGCAGCAGGTGCGCGCCATGACCGGCATGCCGCTGGGCGATACACGTCAGCATTCGCCGGCGGTGATGCTGAACATTCTCGGCGATGTGTGGTTTCCGGACGGGCCGAAGCGCCCGGCGGTCACGCCGCCCTGGCAGGAGGTCGCCGCGATGCCGGCGGCGCGTTTGCATCTGTACGGCAAGGAAGAGGCGCGTTGTGGCCGGAAGATGGGCCACGTGAACTTCACGGCGGCTACGCTCGAAGAAGCCCGTACCGCTGCGCGCGATTGCGCACGGCTTCTGCACATCATCACGAGCTGATACGAAAGCCATGCCGGATCAACAGAAACCCGCCGAAGGCGCATTGCCTGTGAGCGCCGCGCAGATCGAACACGCGGCGGCCTTGCTCGATGCGGGAGAGCTGGTCGCATTCCCCACGGAGACGGTGTACGGTCTCGGCGGCGACGCGGAGAATCCCGACGCGGTCGCGCGTATTTATGCGGCGAAAGGCCGGCCGGCGAATCATCCCGTCATCGTGCATCTTGCGCCGCAAGGCGATCCGAACTACTGGGTCGAGTATTTGCCTGCGGAAGCACAGCGGCTGATCGACGCGTTCTGGCCGGGGCCGCTCACGTTGATACTGAAGCGCGCCGCCCGTATTCCGGCGGCGGTGAGCGGCGGGCAGGATTCGGTGGGGTTGCGCTGTCCATCGCATCCTGTTGCGCAAGCTTTGCTGGAGGCGTTCAGCGCATTGCGCAGTGGACATGGCGGTGTGGCGGCGCCGTCGGCGAACCGGTTCGGGCATGTGAGCCCGACCACGGCGCAACATGTGCGAGACGAGTTCGGCGACACGATTCATGTGCTGGACGGCGGCGCGTCGGATGTCGGTATCGAATCGACCATTCTGGATTTGTCGCGCGGCTTTCCGGCGCTGTTGAGGCCGGGGCGCGTCACGCCGCAAGATATCGCCGACGTGCTCGGCGAGGCGCCGCGCTTGCCCGACGGTTCGGACGCGACTGCGCCGCGCGCGTCCGGTACATTGAAGGCGCACTATGCGCCGCGCACGCCGTTGGCGCTATTGCCGTTTGGCGCGCTGGAGACTTTGCTTGCCGCGCGGCAAGCGGATGAGCGCGTGGCGTTGGTGGCGCGCGCTTCGCGTGCGGGACATTGGGCCGATGCCGAGGGCGTGCATTTCATCGCAGCGCCTGAAGATCCGCATGTCTATGCGCGTGAACTGTACGGCCTGCTGAGGGTTCTCGACCACGCGAACGTTTCGCGAATTCTTATCGAGAAGCTGCCGGATACGATTGAGTGGATTGCTGTTAATGATCGGTTGGGGCGGGCTGCGGCTGCGTTTGCAGCGCAAGACTGATAGACCATTAACAACTCAAGAAAAGACCAAAAAAGCCAGCCCAACAAACAGGGCCACGCCGCTGGCCCAAACCTGCGACGCGGCCATCCTCAATTTACTTCCCCAATCCCGTTGCCGCGATCTGCTGCTGCACGTACTGCGCGAACAACGCATGCAGGTGCGAGCTCGGGTGGACCGTGTCCGCGAACATGTACGTCTGGTCAGCGCCAGCCACCGTATAAGTCTGCGGCGAGCAGAACAGCGACGAGCCGAACTGGGCGCCATACTGGGCCGGAGTCAGCCCGTTCGTCGCACTCGGATTGGCGGTGGCGTACGCGGTCGCATTGTTCTGCATCGACGTCAGGTTACAGGCCGTGCCGGTGTTGGACACCGCGAAGCCCAGCGCCTGGTAGTTCGGCAACTGCTGATCCAGCCACGTGAACGCATCGGCCACGATGACCTTGCCCGTACCCATCAGGCCAAGGGCCGTCATGTTCTGAACCAGCAGGTAGTTATACGCCGCGGTAATCCCGGTCAGCAGTGCAGCCGAGCCAGGCGTGCTCGCGTTGGCTGCAACGCCGAGCGGCGTATTGCCGATGTCCGGCACCGTCGACACCACCACGTGAGTCGCGCCCGAGTTGACGATGGTCTGCACTTGCGCGGCGAGCTGGGTGGCGGCCTGCGCGATCTGCGGGTTGGCCAGCTGCTGCAGGTAGCCGACGATGAACGCCACCTGACCCGCCTGCGAGTTCGGCAGTTTGCCGGCCTGCACGAGCAGCGGGTACTGCGTCTGCAGCGCGGCGCCGAGCGCGGTCAGATTGGCGGTGGTTCCCGCGAACTGGAAGATGTCGTTCGCACCGCCGTTTATCAGCACGAGCTGGTTCGCGTTGAAGCTCGTATGCTCGCCCAGGTAGTTGGCCACCTGCGCCACCACCGGCACGGTCGTCGCGGCCATGTTATTGGGCGCCCAACCCTGGCCTTGGGCGTTGACGACGTCCGAGCCGCCCTGCGCGTAGCCGTAGCCGCCCGCTGCGACCAGCGGCTGGCCGAAGCCGCCGAGATACGCCGGCTTCAACGTGTCGCCGTAATACTCCGCGACCTTTTGTGTCCACACTTCACCCGGGTTCGTCGTGAAGCGGCCGCCGCCGAAGCTCCCCTGAATCACCGGCGCGTACGTGCCGACATCCGACAGGCTGTCGCCGAACGACACGACCTGCAATTTGACGCCGCCGGCAGGCGTGCTGCTCGCATTGTTGTTATCGCCGCCCCCGCCGCAAGCCGCAAGCAACGCAAAAGCCGTGCTGGCGACGGCGATCTGCGTCACGCGCAGCCAATGTTGTTTCCTCGATGCTGTTTGCTTCATGTTGACTACATCTCCTCGTATGTGTGGCCCTTATGCCATGTGCTGCAGGCAGCGCCCACCGCTTGAGCGGCGTGACGACAGCTTACAGAATCTTCTACGGCCTGCGTGGTGCTCGAAACGCGGCCGTATGGTCCTGCTTCACGCGAATCGCTTCGCCTGAATTTTCACTTGAGTCCGCACGCGACACCGATGCACCGGCGCCGCCGCGCCGCGCATGATAATCCGCGGCCCACGCGGGCGGCGCAAACAGCGCGCGCAGCTTGTTGCGCCAGCCGGATACGCTTGCGAAGTCGGCGGCCATCGACGCCCACTCGTGAAACGTCGCCTTCAGCGGGTTGTATGTGTGAAGCGACTCGACGATGCCGTAGGCGGGCGCATCGCGCGGGTCTTCCTCCACGTAGCTGCCGAACAGGCGATCCCAGATCACCAGCACGCCGGCATAGTTGCGGTCGATATAGCGGTCGTTGCGCGCGTGATGAACGCGATGGATCGACGGCGTGTTGAACACGTATTCGAGCCAGCCGAGTTTGCCGATGGCCTGCGTATGCACGAAAAACTGAAAGCCCAGGTTGATCAGCACGATCGCGACGATCTGCTTCGGCGCAAAGCCGAGCACGGCAAGCGGAATCCAGAACAGCCACATGCCCGCAACCGGATACATCAGGCTCTGGCGAAACGCGGTCGAAAAATTCATGCGTTCCGACGAGTGGTGTACGACATGCGCGGCCCACAGCCAGCGCACACGATGGCTGCAACGGTGAAACACGTAGTAGAGCAGATCCTGAGCGACGAACAGGACGACGAACGAGACCCGGTTCGCCTGCCACGTGACAACGCGGTAGTGGTCGTAGAAGAAGGCGTAGACGGGGATGATGGCGAGCCACGCGAGCTTGTCGGCGGCTTGCTGCATCAGCGCGAGCGCGGCGTTGCAGAGCGTGTCGTGCCAGCTATAGAGTTGCGCGCCCGGGCGCGTGCGCTTCAGGTGCCAGGCTTCCCAGCCGATGCATGCGAGAAAGACTGGCGCCATGCCGAGCAGCAGCAATTCGGCATCGAATTGCATCGTGTCTTCCTCCGTGGTCCCTGGCCGTCGCGCCGTGCGCAGACGGTGTTGTCGTTATTGTTTGAGCGGGACCATCAACGGTGGGCGGTCCCGGCGCCGCGTCCAGCGTTTTACGCGCGCCTCAAACACTGCCCGACAGCGTACACGCTTAGGACGTTGCCGCGCGCGGCTTCGCTAGAAGGAACACTCAGTGAGCGCCGCGCTGGTGCGGGTTTTTCCTGGGCTTGCTGCCACGCGGTTCGACGACCGGATCGGAGACTTTGGTAAAGCCTTGCGACGGACCCTGGTACACCCATTCGAGCAGCGCATCGTGCGCGGCGCGCGCGGCTTCTGAATGCGGATCGTTGATCAGGCTGACGACCACGTAACTATTGCCGTCCGCCGAGGCCACATAGCCCGCAATTGCTCGCACATCGCGCAAGGTGCCTGTCTTGATGTGCGCGTTGCCGCCCGCACCCTGGTTGGTCAGCCGGTTGCGCATGGTGCCGTCGACCCCCGCGATCGGCAGCGATTCCACGAACACCTGCGCGACCGGACTCGCGTTGGCCCGCTGCAGCAGATCGGCGAGCGCGAGCGCGGTGATGTGCTCGTCGCGCGAAAGGCCCGAGCCGTTGTCGAGCGTCAGATATTCCATGTTGATGCTGTCGCGGCGCAGAAACGCTTCGATCGCGCGCGCCGATTTGGCGGGCGTGGCGGGTCCCTTTTCCTCGGTGGCGCCGATCGTCAGGAACAGATTGCGCGCCATCGTGTTGTTGCTGAACTTGTTGATGTCGCGCACGATGTCGGACAGCATCGGCCCCTGGTGTGTCGCCACCAGTTTCGCGCCCACCGGTACGGCACCTTCGCGCGTCGCGCCGCTGAACGTGCCGCCGGTCTGTTGCCACAGCGCAAGAAAACCGCCCGCGAAAAACGCCGAGTGATCGAGCACCGCGACGTTGATCGTGCGCGGGCCGCAGCGCACCGAATAGTCGCCGTCGAACGAGGCCACGACGGTGCCGTTCGGCTGCGGCGTGACGGTGGGCGACACGGAGGCCGCGTCGCCGCGGCATGGTCCGTTGACTGCGTGCATCTGGTTGTCGATCTGCAATTGCGCGAGCGCGGGCAGCACGTCGATCGCGACGCTGCCGTCGGGCGACGGCGTCAGCGTGAAGGACAGCGATTTGAACGCATACAGCAGCGGATCGGGGCCGACGTTGTACGGCGCGGTGGCGTCGTCGTCGAACGGCGGCAGGTCGCGCGTGGACGGATCGAAGTAGCGCTTGTCGAGCACCAGCGCACCGTCGATGCCGTTGATGCCCGCCTTGTGGATCTTCTGCACGAGATCGATCAGTTCTTCCGGCACGAGCTTCGGGTCTCCCGTGCCCTGAATGTAGAGATTGCCGTGCAGCACGCCGTTGGCGTCGACAGTGCCGTCCGCGTAGGCGCTGGTGCGCCAGCGGTACTCGGGGCCGAGTATCGACAGGCCTGAGTACGTGGTGACGAGCTTCATGGTCGAGGCGGGCATCATCGGCTTGCCGGCGTTCAGGGCGACGATCGGCGTGCGGTCGCCGACTTTCTCCACGACCACGCTGATCGACGTCAACGGCACGTGTGCACGCTGCAAGCCGGCCATCACCGGCGGCGGCAATACCGTGGTGACGTTGACGCTCGGATGCGTGGCCTTGACGCGAGCCTGCGCGGCGAGCGGCAGCGATGCGCCGCAGCCTAGCGCGATACAGGCGAGCAGCCAGGCGCTCGCGCGCGGCGCGAACCGGCGAGGCAGGCGAGGCGTGGAAGCGTTGGGAGTGTCGGAAGCAGACTCAGAAGCAGACGAGCAACGCGGAAGCTGCGCGGCATGGAATACGCGACGTGCGAGAGAACTCAGAAAAGCGTGCGTCATGGACGGGCGAAAAAGCAAAATGTCAGGGCGGTGGGGCACGCGGTCTTCCAGGCTGCGGCAATGCATCGCGCGGTGCGCGGACGAAAACGCCGGCCGCGCGACGCAAAGCGCCCATTGTAGAGACATGCTGCCGGGCTGCGGTGGAAAATGCGCCACGCGCCGCACATGTCGGGGACGGGCGCTAGAATGCGGCATCATCGAACGATTCGGAACGGATAACCATGCGCATCTTGCTAGTCGAAGACGACCGGATGATCGCGGAAGGCGTGCGCAAGGCGCTGCGCGGCGAAGGCTTCGCGGTCGATTGGGTGGAAGACGGAGAGTCTGCGCTCAGCGCGGCAGCCAGCCAGCCTTACGATCTCGTGCTGCTCGACCTGGGCCTGCCGAGGCGTGACGGTCTCGACGTGCTGCGCACGCTGCGCGCGCGCGGCCACGCGCTGCCGGTGCTGATCGTCACCGCGCGCGACGCCGTGGCGGATCGCGTCAAAGGTCTCGATGCCGGCGCCGACGATTACCTCGTCAAACCTTTCGATCTCGACGAACTCGGCGCCCGCATGCGCGCGCTGATCCGGCGTCAATCCGGGCGCAGCGATTCGACCATCCGCCTCGGCAATCTAACGCTCGATCCGGCCTCGCATCAGGTCACGCTCGACGGCGCGCCGGTCGCGCTGTCGGCGCGTGAATTTGCGCTGCTCGAGGCGTTGCTCGCGCGTCCCGGCGCCGTGCTCTCGAAGAGCCAGCTCGAGGAAAAAATGTACGGCTGGGGCGAGGAGATCGGCAGCAATACCGTCGAGGTCTACATTCACGCGCTGCGCAAGAAACTCGGCGCGGATCTGATCCGCAACGTGCGCGGTCTCGGCTACATGATCGCGAAGGACGCCTGAGCCGATGCGTTCGATTCGCCGTCAATTGCTGGTCTGGCTGCTGGCGCTGGTGCTGCTCGGCGTCGGTATCGCGGGTTGGCTGATCTACCGGCAGGCGCTTGCCGAAGCCAACGAACTTTTCGATTACCAGTTGGAGCAGATCGCCGCGGCGTTGCCGTCGGAGCCGTTCTCCCAGGTGCTGGGTTCGCGCGATACCGGCGACGAAGGCATCGTGCTGCAGATCTGGAATCGCAACGGCGTGCTGATGTACTACTCGCGTCCGCGTGCGCCGCTCGCTCCGCGCGCCGAACTCGGCTTTTCCACCGAGCACACGGATCGCGGCGAGTGGCGTGTGTATGGCGCGATCGTCGGCGATAACGTAGTGCAGCTGGCGCAGCCGGTGTCCGTGCGCAACCGGCTCGCCGCGAACGTCGCGCTACGCACGCTGTGGCCGTTGATCGTGCTGCTGCCGTTGCTGGGGCTCGCGGTGTGGGTGATCGTCGGGCGCGGACTCAGGCCGTTGCGGCGCGTGACCAGCGCGCTCGACGCGCGTCGCCCCGAGGCGCTCGATCCGCTGCCGGACCAGCGTCTGCCGCTCGAAGTACAACCGCTCGTGCGCGCGCTGAACGGTCTGCTGGAGCGGCTCGCCACCGCGCTCGATATCCAGAAGGCATTCGTCGCCGACGCTGCGCACGAATTGCGCACGCCGCTGGCCGCCGTGCAGATCCAGGCGCAACTGGTGGCGCGCGCGAAAGACGAAGCCGGCCGCAGCGAAGCGCTCGCCGATCTGCAAGCGGGCGTGACCCGCGCCACGCGTCTTGCCGAACAGTTGCTGGCGCTCGCGCGTTCCGAACCGGACGGACTCGCCGCCACCGACGCGATCGATCTGCGCGCGCTGCTTCAGGAGTGCGTGGCGGCTTACGCGCCGCTTGCACAGAATCGCGGCGTCGATCTCGGCATCGAGGCAACGGAGTCCGCCACCGTGATCGGCGACGCCGACGCACTGCGCGTGATGTTCAACAATCTCGTGGATAACGCAACCAAATACACGCCGCGCGGCGGTCACGTGGATGTCAGTCTGCGCGTGGAAGAAGGGCACCCGGTCGTGCGGATCGCCGACAGCGGGCCGGGGATCGAACCGGCCGAACGCGATCGCGTATTCGATCGTTTCTATCGCGCGGGCGCCAGCGCGAATCGCGCGCGTACCGACGTGGCGGGCAGCGGTCTGGGACTTGCGATCGTGCGCCGCATCGCCGTGCAGCATCATGCCGCCGTGTCGCTCGACGAATCGCCGGCGGGCGGGTTGCAGGTCAACGTGCGCTTTTGAAGGCGGGGCTTTCCGATTGTAAAGAGACTTGGGCCGGGCTCGCAGGCGACAAACGGACCACAAACGGACCACAAGCAGCGCTAAAAAACAGGATGAAAGCGATCTGTCGCTGCTTAAGACTCTTTTAAGCGATGCCACGTACGCTTCGAGACATCCAAAGTCTCTTTCTCCCAGTCAGGAGTACACGATGAACGCGAAAACCTTGTCCCGCAGCGCTGTTGCAGTGGCTGTCGCCGTAGCGCTCTCCGCCGGCTATGTGGCGGGGCATCGCGACGTGCCCGCGCCGCAGGTGATCACGCCGGCGCAAGCCGCGATGATGCCCGCCGAAGCCGCCGCCAAAACCGGCATTCCCGACTTCTCCGGCCTCGTCGAAACGTATGGTCCGGCCGTCGTCAACATCAGCGCGAAGCACGTCGTCAAGCAGACGGCGCTGCGCGGTAATCCCGGCAACGGTGGCGGCAGCCAGTTGCCGATCGATCCTAGCGATCCGTTCTACCAGTTCTACAAGCACTTCTTCGGCGGCATGCCGGGCATGCAGGGCGGCGACGGCGGCGATGCGCCCGATCAGCCGAGCGCGAGCCTGGGTTCGGGATTCATCGTCAGCAATGATGGCTACATCCTGACCAATGCACACGTGGTGGACGGCGCCAACGTCGTCACCGTGAAGCTGACCGACAAGCGCGAATTCCGCGCGAAGGTGGTCGGCGCGGACAAGCAGTCCGACGTCGCCGTGCTGAAGATCGACGCGAGCAACCTGCCGACCGTGAAGATCGGCGACCCGCGCCAGAGCAAGGTCGGCCAGTGGGTCGTGGCGATCGGTTCGCCTTACGGTTTCGACAACACGGTGACCTCGGGCATCATCAGCGCCAAGTCGCGTTCGTTGCCTAACGAAAACTACACGCCGTTCATTCAGACCGACGTGCCGGTGAACCCGGGCAACTCGGGCGGTCCGCTCTTCAACCTGCAAGGCGAAGTGATCGGGATCAATTCGATGATCTATTCGCAGACGGGCGGCTTCCAGGGGCTTTCGTTCGCCATCCCGATCAATGAAGCGATCAAGGTCAAGGACGACATCGTCAAGACCGGCCACGTGAGCCGTGGACGACTCGGCGTGGCGGTGCAGGGCATGAACCAGACACTCGCCAATTCGTTCGGCATGCAGAAGCCGCAAGGCGCGCTGGTGAGTTCGGTCGATCCGGGCGGCCCCGCGGCCAAGGGCGGGTTGCAGCCGGGCGACGTGATTCTGTCGGTGAACGGTGAGCCGGTCGGCGATTCGGCCGATCTGCCGTCGCAGGTCGCGGGTCTGGCGCCGGGCAGCTCGGCAACCGTCCAGGTATGGCGCGACAAGGCCACCAAGGATCTGAAAGTGACCATCGGTTCGTTGTCGGATGCGAAGGTTGCCTCGGACAAGACCGATCAGCCGACCCAGTTGCAGGGTCGTCTCGGCGTGGCAGTGCGGCCGCTGACGCCAGAAGAGAAGAGCGGCGCGTCGATCTCGCACGGTCTGCTGGTGCAGCAGTCGGGCGGCGCGGCGGAAAGCGCGGGCATCCAGCCCGGCGACGTGATTCTGGCGGTTAACGGCCGGCCCATCTCGAGCGTCGATCAATTGAAGCAGATGATCGCCAGTGCCGGCAACAGCATCGCATTGCTGATCCAGCGCGACAACGCGCAGATCTTCGTGCCGGTCGATCTGGGCTGAGAAGAAGGCGTGCGGGGCAGATGAACCGACCGGCGGGTTGACCGACGGCCTCGTTGCTCCGCCCGCGAATTGAAGTAATGGTTGCCGGCCCGTTGCATTTACTGCCAGCGGACCGGCAATTTTCATTTGGAACCTGCTATCGAAGAAGGGCGCTGTGCGCTACCCGGCGTGGCGCGCGGCAACTTCCCGGTGGACGCGCCGGTTGCCTGGCATGCGGGTTGCGTCTGCTCTGATCCGGGCCCATTGTGGGGAGACCGGATAAGCAGGGATAAGTCCTAATCAGGAAGGAGCGAACCGATGAAAACCCAACGCAATCAGCGAAGGATCGTAGCCGCTGCGGTATGCGCAGCGCTCACGCTCGGTCTGGCGGGTGGCGCGTATGCACAGCAGGCGAGCGATACGACCGGCGGCACGACCACCGATCAAACCAGCGCGGGCAACGCCAACGGTGGCGGCCTGCCGCAAATCCAGCAGCAAGGCGATGTCTCGTTCGTGTCGGGCGGCGTCGGTCTCGACGAATCGAAGGCGTTGCAGCAGGCGCAAAGCCAATGGCCGCTGTCGTTGCGCTTTACCGGCCCCGGTTCCGACTTTCTCGCCGACGTGCACGTGCGCGTGGTCGATGCGCACAACGGCGAGGTGCTGAGCACCACGTCCCGCGGACCTTACATGCTGGTCAAACTGCGCCCCGGCCGCTACACGGTGCATGCGCAATACAAGGATCGCGACCAGTCTAAAGCGGTGACGGTGCCGGCCAAGGGCACCGCGAAGGCCGCGTTCTACTGGAACACCCAATAAGCGCAGTGCCGGTTTGCACGGCGTTGCGGCGCGCCTCGTACTCCATGCAGGAACGCCGCGCAATCGGCCGGACTTTGGCCGATAATGAAGCCACGGGCATGCCCCGTGGCTTTTACTGTTTGCAGCACCGCATCCCATCACGGAGCCGAGACATGAGCGATGCCTTGACACCTCACGGAAGCCCCAGCGCAAGTATGGGTGGGCATACCATCGTGATCACCGGCAACAACCATCGGGTGCGCGTGATACACGGCGGCGTGACCATGGCCGATACGCAGGCGGGGCTGACCCTGGCGGAAACCGGTTTGCCGGATGTGTTCTATTTTCCGCGTTCGGATGTGAACATGGCCCGGCTCGAACGTTCGGCACACACGTCGCACTGTCCGTTCAAGGGCGACGCGTCGTACTTCCATCTGCGCACGGAAGACGGCCTGATCGAAAACGCCGTGTGGAGTTACGAAACGCCGCTCGAGTCGGCGGGCCAGATCAAAGGGTATCTCGCGTTTTACGCATCGCGCGTCGACCGCATCGATCAGACGTCCTGATCCGCTGTCGCGCGTTCATCGGGGAGGCTGCCATGGAACTGAACGACGCGTTACGGATTCCGCTTGCGCCGTCCGACGTCTGGGAGGCGTTGCAAGACCTCGCGTTGCTACGCGCCAGCCTCGACAACTGTGAGTCGTTCACTCGCCTCGCGCACGGCGAATACGAGTTGGTCATGACCGTGCCGCTCGGCCCGCTGCGCGCGCGCTATGAAGCGCGTGCCCACGTTGCCGGTCAGGATTCCGGACCGGCGGACGCGCAGCGCCGCACCATCAACTTCAAAGCCCGTGCCGAAGGGATCGGCGCATTGCGCGGCCAGATCGAAGTGCGCGTGCGCGCGGACGAAGGCGCGCAGGCGGGTGACAAGGCGCGCGGCACGCGGATCGATTACACGATCTGGGCGACCTCGTCCGGCCCGCTCGCCGAACTGCCGACGCGCCAACTCGAAAACGCGCTGCATCAACTGGCCGACGACTTCTTCACCGAGTTCGACGCGGTCGTACGCGCCAAGCACGGGCAAGGTCCGAATCGGGCGCGAGGTTCGGCGGTACGCCGCCAGCATGTGTTTCTGCGGCCGATCACGCTCGGCGGCATGGCGCGGCGCGTGCGCCCGGATCACGGCAGTGCGTTGCCGGGGCGCGCGGCGAGCGCGTCGCACGGCACCTCGCATGGCGTGTCGCACGGGGTCTCGCACCACGAGCCCAGTCCGCACGCAGTCCCGAACTGGGCCTGGGCTGCGATGATCTTTCTGGTGGCGCTGCTGTTGTATGTAGCGCGCTGGATCAGCGAACGTTGATTTTTGCGGTTGGGTCGTGCGGGCGCACGCAGGACTTGTAGCGCTGCTGCTGTCGCGCCAGCGCGACTACGAAATTCCGGTGGCTTGCTACGAAACGCCGTCGGACGGGACGGTCAGCACCGCGCCGCGCCACTCGTGCACTCACACGCCGCGAAATTCCCTTCGCCATGCGGACGGCGACGTGCGGAACGCCTCCGCGAAATGCTGCCGTAGCGAAGCGGCCGAGCCGAAACCCGCGATTCCCGCGATCGCTTCCACCGACTCGTCGGTGCTTTCCAGTAGTTGCTGCACGCGCGCAAGCCTCTGTGCCAGCAACCATGCGCCCACAGTCGTGCCGGTTGCGAGCCGGAAGCGTCGCGTGAAGGTGCGGCGGCTCATCAGCGCACGCCCGGCGAGCGTGTCGAGCGTATGCGGCAACGCCAGATTGCCGCTCACCCAGTCGAGCAGGCCCGACAGGCGGTTGCCGCGCACATTCGGCGGCATGGGCTGCTGAACGAATTGCGCCTGGCCGCCTTGCCGATGCGGCGGCACCACCAACCGGCGCGCCACGTGATTGGCCACCTGCGCGCCGCACATCTTGCGCATCACATGCAGACAGCAGTCGAGACCGGCGGCGGTGCCGGCCGAGGTCAGCACATTGCCGTCGTCGACATAGAGCACGTTGGGGTCGAGGCGCACGCGCGGGTAACGGCGCGCGAAGTCGTCGGCCCAGGCCCAATGTGTCGAGGCCGGACGGCCGTCGAGGAGGCCGGCGGCCGCCAGCACGAACGCGCCCAGACAGAGCCCGACCAGTTGCGCGCCGCGCGCATGGGCGGCGCACAGCGCGTCGAGCAGCGCGTCGGGCGGCGTTTCGGCCGGATCGCGCCAGCTCGGCACGATGATCGTATCGGCATCGGCCAGCGCTTCGAGTCCATGCGTGACGGCGATCGAAAAGCCCGCCGTGGTAGTCAGCGCGCCCGTTTCGGCGGCGCAGACGCGAAAGTCGAAGTCCGGCACGCCGCCGCCGCTGCGATCCTCGCCGAACACCACGCACGGCACCGACAGGTGGAACGGACTGATGCGGTCGAACGCGACCACCGCGACGACGTGACGGGGCGGTTCGCCGAGTGTCGCGGCGGAGGAAGCGGGCGTGGCCATCAGTCACCTCGTGAGATCCGACGATGGCCCGATTCTAGCGAATCTTGTCATTCGGGTCGCTGTCGGGGAATTGGCCGTGGGGGAACAATGCAGTCATCGCCGCGGCTCGTCCGGAGCCAGAGCCAGAGCCAGACCGGACCAGCATCCCGCCGAGCGGCGCCAGCCATTTCCATCCCGTTACCTTACCGAGGAGTCTTGCCATGACCACACCGCGCCGTGCGCTGATCGTCATCGATGTGCAGAACGAATACGTGAGCGGCGATCTGCCGATCGAATACCCGGACGTGCAAACCTCGCTCGCCAACATCGGCCGCGCGATGGATGCGGCGCGGGCTGCCGGCGTGCCGGTGGTGATCGTGCAGAACTTCGCGCCGGCCGACTCGCCGTTGTTCGCGCGTGGCAGCAATGGGGCGGAGCTGCATCCGGTGGTGAGCGAGCGGGCGCGCGATCATTACGTGGAGAAGTCGCTGTCGAGCGCCTTCACCGGGACCGATCTGGCGGGCTGGCTCGCTGCGCGTCAAATCGACACGCTGACGGTCACCGGCTACATGACGCACAACTGCGACGCGTCGACCATCAACCACGCGGTTCACTCCGGGCTTGCCGTCGAATTTCTGCACGACGCGACCGGTTCGGTGCCCTACGAGAACAGCGCGGGGTTCGCCAGCGCCGAGGACATTCACCGCGTGTTCAGTGTGGTGCTGCAATCGCGTTTCGCGGCGGTGACGAGCACGGACGAGTGGATCGCGGCAGTGCAGGGCGGGGCGCCGCTGGAGCGCGGCAATATCTATGCGTCGAATCAGAAGGCGCGGGCCAAACGGGCCGTAGCGTAACTAACCACCGGCTGTTCGCCGTGCATGCCCGTTGCGCAACGCCGGGCTCAGCTTCAGCGCGTCGAACATGCCTTCCACCATCTGCACGGCGTGAGCGCCGAAATCCGTGGCGTCGGGCAGGAACAGCATGTCGCGCAGCGAACCGCTGACAAATGCGTGCACCATGGCCGCGGCCAGCTTCGTATCCAGATCCACGGGCATTTGCCCTTTGGAGATGGCGTTGCGCAGGCCGCCTTCGATTTTCGCGAGCCCTTCGCGCATGTTGGTCTGATAGCGGATCATCACCGGGCCCATTTCCTCGACCAGTTCGCACTTCAGAAACAGGATGTCGAACACGCGCCGGCGGCGCGGATCGTTCGCGGTGTCGCGCAGGCAGACTGTGCAGATTTCCATCAGGCGACCGAGCGGATCGGGCTCGTTGGGGTCTTGCGAGGCGGCTTTGAGTTCGTCCAGCGGCAGCAGCACGCGGTCGAACATTTCAGTGAACAGGTCGCTTTTATGTGCGAAGTGCCAGTAGATCGCGCCGCGTGTGACACCGGCGGCCTGCGCGATGTCGGCAAGCGACGTGCGCGAAACGCCCTTCTCAAAGAAAACGCGCTCGGCCGCGTCGAGAATGCTATTGCGCGTCTCCAGCGCCTCTTCTTTGGTTCTTCGGACCATGTTGGAATGACCTGCCCTGATTGTGGGGGGTTCCTAGGCGCTTTTAAGTACGCCCGATGACAATCCGTCTACGCCTGAGCGAATTGTGAAGCAATCTTGCAAGCCCCCCGCCTGCAAGAGATGTAAACGCACTTTTACATGCATTCGTGAATGTATATATAATAGCATCCCACGATCGGATAGCCCAAGCCGTGACGAAACGTTAATATCCGTCACTGTTGCCTTTCAAAACGCTCTTTGCGCCGTGCCGGAATGGGCGGCGCCGTGCGGCATTTCCCCGGTATGGCGCATTTCGTTCAGGATGCCCTGCAGGTTCGGTTTGCGTCCACGGGCATCCGGTCAGGCGTCGCGAGACGCATGCGTGCGCTGCTGTCCCCGGCGTAGGGATGCTCGCACTTTTTCATTCTCTCAGTCTTAGACAGAGGTCGCTCCATGCGCGTCGAACGGGTTCCATTCCGCTTAATCAGTGCCGCGACGGCTGCCGTATTGCTGGCAGCGTGCGGACCAAAACAATCTGCGCCGCCGCCACAAACGCCCGAAGTCGGCGTTGTCACTGTTCAGCCGACGGCCGTGCCCGTCGTCACCGAATTGCCCGGCCGCACCAGTGCCTTCCTCGTCGCGCAAGTGCGCGCACGGGTCGACGGCATCGTGCTGCGCCGCGAGTTCACGGAAGGCAGTGAGGTCAAGGCCGGTCAGCGTCTGTACAAGATCGATCCGGCGCCGTACATCGCCACGTTGAATAACGCCAAGGCGACGCTCGCGAAGGCGCAGGCCAACCTCGTGTCCACCACGGCGCAGGCCAATCGCTACAAGGTGCTGGTGGCCGCCAACGCGGTCAGCAAGCAGGACTACGACAATGCGGTCGCGGCAGAAGGCCAGGCGGCGGCTGACGTCGCCGCGGGCAAGGCGGCGGTCGACACGGCGCAGATCAATCTGGGCTACACCGACGTCGTGTCGCCGGTGAGCGGCCAGGTCGGCATCTCGCAGGTCACGCCGGGCGCCTACGTGCAAGCCAGCGCCGCCACGCTGATGGCCACTGTGCAGACACTCGATCCGGTCTATGTGGACCTGACGCAATCGAGTCTCGACGGCCTGAAGCTGCGCCGCGAGATGCAGGAAGGGCGCCTGAAAACGACGGGTCCGGACGCCGCCAAGGTGTCGCTGATTCTCGAAGACGGCCGCACCTATTCGGAAAAAGGCAAGCTGCAGTTCACCGACGTGACGGTCGACCAGGGCACCGGTTCGGTCACGGTGCGCGCGATCTTCAAGAACGCCGACCGGGTGTTGCTGCCGGGCATGTTCGTGCGTGCGCGCATCGACGAAGGCGTGAACGACAACGCGCTCGTGGTGCCGCAAGTCGGCGTGACGCACGACCAGAAGGGTCAGCCGACCGCGCTCGTCGTCGGCAACGACGGCAAGGTCGTATTGCGTCAACTGGTTACGTCCGGCACGTACGGTTCGAACTGGGTGGTCGAAAGCGGCCTGAATCCGGGCGACCGCGTGATCGTGCAGGGCACCGACAAGGCGAAGCCCGGCATGCAGGTCAAGACCGTTGCCGCGCAACTCCCCGCCACACCCGCTTCCGACGCCTCCGCTCAGGGCGCGCCGGCCGCCAGCGGTGCTGCGCAGACGGCTCAACCTGCCTCCGCTGCATCGGGCGCGTAATAACAGGGAGCCCGCCTCATGGCAAAGTTCTTCATTGATCGCCCGATTTTTGCATGGGTGATCGCCATTATTCTGATGCTCGCGGGTATCGCGTCGGTCTTTACACTGCCGATCGCGCAATACCCGACCATCGCGCCGCCGGCCGTGCAGATCAGCGCAACGTACCCGGGCGCTTCGGCGAAGACGGTGGAAAACACCGTCACGCAGGTGATCGAGCAGCAGATGAGTGGTCTCGACCACTTGCTGTACCTGTCGTCCACGTCGGACGACTCGGGTACGGCAACCATCACGCTGACCTTCGCGGCCGGCACCAATCCTGACATCGCGCAGGTGCAGGTGCAGAACAAGCTGCAGCTGGCCACGCCGCTCCTGCCGCAAGCCGTGCAGCAACTGGGCACCAAGGTCACGAAGTCGAGCAGCAGCTTTCTGCTGGTCATGGCGTTCGTGTCCGAAGACGGCAGCATGAACAAGTACGACCTGGCGAACTACGTCGCGTCGAACATTCAGGATCCGGTCAGCCGTATCGACGGCGTGGGCACGGTGACGCTGTTCGGCTCGCAGTACGCCATGCGGATCTGGCTGGACGCGAACAAGCTCACCAACTTCGGCCTCACGCCGGTGGATGTGCAAACCGCGTTGACCGCGCAGAACGTGCAGGTCGCGGGCGGTTCGCTCGGCGGCACGCCGTCGGTGCCGGGCCAGGTGCTGCAGGCCACCATCACGGAAGCCACGCTGCTGAATACGCCTGAACAGTTCGGCAACGTGCTGCTGAAGGTGAACCCGGATGGCTCGCAGGTTCGTATCAAGGACGTCGGCCGCATCGAGCTGGGTGGCGAAAACTACAACTTCGACACCAAGTACAACGGCCAGCCGACGGCGGGCTTCGGTATTCAGCTCGCTACCGGCGCGAACGCGCTGGCTACCGCCAAGGCGGTGCGTGAGAAGGTCGCCGAACTGTCCAAGTACTTCCCGCACGGTCTGGTCGTGCAGTATCCGTACGACACCACGCCGTTCGTGCGCCTGTCGATCGAAGAAGTGGTCAAGACGCTGCTCGAAGGTATCGTGCTGGTGTTCCTGGTCATGTACCTGTTCCTGCAGAATCTGCGCGCCACGCTGATCCCGACGATCGCCGTGCCGGTGGTGCTGCTGGGCACGTTCGCGATCATGGGGCTGGTCGGTTTCTCGATCAACACGCTGTCCATGTTCGGGCTGGTGCTGGCAATCGGCCTGCTGGTGGACGATGCGATCGTGGTGGTGGAAAACGTCGAGCGTGTGATGCAGGAGGAGGGGCTATCGCCTCGTGACGCCACCCGCAAGGCGATGGATCAGATTACCGGCGCACTGGTCGGCGTGGCGCTCGTGCTGTCGGCGGTGTTCGTGCCGGTGGCGTTCTCCGGCGGCTCGGTCGGCGCGATCTACCGGCAGTTCTCGCTGACGATCGTGGCGGCGATGGTGCTGTCCGTGCTGGTGGCGTTGATTCTGACGCCCGCGTTGTGCGCGACGATCCTCAAGCCGATCGAAAAGGGTCACCAGGAAAGAACCACTGGCTTCTTCGGCTGGTTCAACCGCACTTTCAACAGAAGCCGCGACAAGTATCACTCTGGCGTGCACCACGTGATCAAGCGCTCGGGCCGTTGGCTGATCATCTATATGGTGGTGATCTTCGCGGTCGGCCTGCTGTTCGTGAAGTTGCCGAAGTCGTTCCTGCCTGACGAAGACCAGGGCACGATGTTCGTGCTGGTGCAAACGCCGTCCGGTTCCACGCAGGAAACCACGGCGCGCGCGCTGAAGGATGTGTCCGACTATCTGCTCAATACCGAGAAGAGCATTGTCGAATCGACCTTCACGGTGAACGGCTTCAGTTTTGCCGGTCGCGGCCAGAACGCCGGTCTCGTGTTCGTGCGGATGAAGGACTACTCGGTTCGCCAGCACTCGGATCAGAAGGTGCAGGCGCTGGTGGGCCGTCTCTTCATGCACTTCGGCAGCTACAAGAACGCGCTGGTGTATCCGGTGAATCCGCCGTCGATTCCTGAACTCGGCACGGCCGCGGGCTTCGACTTCGAATTGCAGGATCGCGCGGGCGTCGGTCACGAAAAGCTGATGGAAGCACGCAATATGCTGCTGGGCATGGCGGCGAAAGATCCGACGCTGGCTCAGGTGCGTCCGAACGGCCTGAACGACACGCCGCAGTTCAAGGTGGACATCGACCACGAGAAGGCTTCGGCGCTCGGCGTCTCGCTGTCCGCGATCGACCAGACGTTCTCGATCGCGTGGGCGTCGCAGTACGTGAACAACTTCCTCGATACCGACGGCCGGATCAAGAAGGTGTACCTGCAGGGCGATGCGCCGTTCCGCATGAAACCGGAAGACCTGAACGCGTGGTACGTGCGTAATGGCGCGGGTAACATGGTGCCGTTCTCGTCGTTCGCGAGCGGTACATGGACCTACGGTTCGCCGAAGCTGGAACGCTACAACGGTATTTCCGCGGTGGAAATCCAGGGCGCGGCGGCACCGGGCAAGTCGACCGGTCAGGCCATGACGGCGATGGAAGCACTGGTGGCGAAGCTGCCGGCGGGTGTCGGCTACGAATGGACGGGCTTGTCGCTGCAGGAGCGCCAGTCCGGTTCGCAGGCGCCGATTCTGTACGGCATCTCGATCCTCGTCGTGTTCCTGTGTCTCGCGGCGCTGTATGAAAGCTGGTCGATCCCGTTCTCGGTGATCATGGTGGTGCCGCTCGGCGTGATCGGCGCACTGCTGGCGGCCACGCTGCGCGGGCTCGAGAACGACGTGTTCTTCCAGGTGGGTTTGTTGACCACGGTGGGTCTGTCGGCGAAGAACGCGATTCTGATCGTGGAGTTCGCCCGCGAGCTGCAACAAGGTCAAGGCATGGGGCCGATCGAGGCCGCGCTGGAAGCAGCGCGTCTGCGGTTGCGTCCGATCCTGATGACCTCGCTCGCGTTCATTCTCGGCGTGATGCCGCTCGCCATCAGTAACGGCGCGGGTTCGGCCAGCCAGCACGCGATCGGTACCGGCGTGATCGGCGGGATGTTGACGGCGACCTTCCTCGCGATTTTCATGATCCCAATGTTCTTCGTCGTGATCCGCGCGAAATTCGGCGGCGAGAAGGAAGACCCGGATGAGGCGCTCGCACACTACAACCAGCACCATCCGCATGACGGCCAGGGCGGCGGGGCGGCTGATGAAGGCTCGGGCAAGGACGGACACTGAGATGCAAAAACACTCTCTGATTGCAGTGGCGGTCGCGCTGTTCGCGGCGGGTTGCACAATGGCGCCGAAATATGAGCGCCCGGCCGCACCGGTAACGGCGACCTTCCCGACCGGCGGCGTGTACGACACGCAGCCGGGCGCGACCCAGCCGGGCCAGCAGCAGCCCGGCACGACAGGCGCCGCGCGCACCGCGAACGGCCAGGCCGCGGCGGACATCGGCTGGCGCGATTTCTTCGTCGATCCGCGCATGCAGCGGTTGATCGAGATCGCGCTGAAGAACAACCGCGATCTGCGCGTGTCGGTGCTGAACATGCAGGCTTCGGCTGCGCAGTTCCGGATCGTTCGCGCCGGTCTGTTGCCGACGCTCGATGCCGCGGCTTCGCAAAGCAAATCGCGTACGCCGAAAGACCTGTCGTTCTTCGACCAGACGATTTCCAACTCGTACTCGGTCGGGCTGAACGCGTCGTGGGAAATCGACTTCTTCGGGCGGATTCAGAGCCTGAAGGATCAGGCGTTGGCGCAGTACCTGGCCACGGCTCAGGCGCGCAAGGCAGCGGAAATCACGCTGGTCTCGCAGGTGGCGAACCAGTACATGACGGTGCTCGAGCTCGACGACCTGCTGAAGGTCACCGAGAACACGTTGAAGACCTCGCAGGAATCGTATCGGATTGCCAAGCTGCAGTTCGACAACGGTACGGGTTCGGAACTGGATCTGCGTCAGTCGCAAACAGTGGTCGAGCAGGCTTCGGCCAATCTGCAGCAGCAGCAGCGGCTGCGGGCTCAGGCGGATAACGCGCTCGTGCTACTGCTCGGCGAGCCGTTGCCGGACGATCTGCCGCCGGGCATGACGCTGGACAACCAGAATCTGCTCACGGATATTCCGGCGGGTCTGCCGTCCGATCTGCTGACGCGTCGTCCGGACATCATGGAGGCCGAAGAGAATCTGCTGGCCGCCAACGCGAACATCGGCGCAGCGCGGGCCGCGTTCTTCCCGAAGGTTTCGCTGACCGGCAGCTTCGGTACGCTGAGCCCGTCGCTCGGCGGTCTGTTCAAGCCGGGTTCGGCGGCGTGGAGTTTCGCGCCGTCGATCACGCTGCCGATCTTCGAGGGCGGGCAGAATCTCGCCAACCTCGATCTCGCCAACATCCAGAAGAAAGTCCAGATCGCCACGTATGAAAAGGCGATCCAGACGGCCTTCCGCGAAGTGGCGGACGGCCTCGCGGCACGCGGCACGTACGATCAGCAGATCCAGGCGCTGGAGCGCAATACCTTTGCGGAACAACGCCGGTTGGACCTGTCGAATCTGCGCTATACGAATGGCGTCGATAGTTATCTGTCGGTGCTGACCGCGCAGACGGATCTGTATTCGTCGCAGCAGTTGCTGGTCACGGCCCGGATGGAACGTCTGCAGAACCTCGTGACGTTGTATCAGGCCCTGGGCGGCGGCTGGATCGAGCACGACGGCGAGCAGCCGCGTCCGGCCGACGCGCCAGTCGACTACGGTGCGGCGAGTGCGCCGGTGGCGGCTTCGGCCGCTACGGCGGGTTGAGTTTTGTAGCCTCAGGCGTGCAAGGCGGGTTTCTGTTTCAATGAAGCCGTTTTGCGCAGCCAGTCACATGAGAAACGCCACGGCATGCCGTGGCGTTTTTTTGTGCTCAGCGCTCGCGCGACATTGCTCGCGCGGCGCCGGATTGCGTACCGTTCAGTGCAGATCCGCTGCGCGCAGCATCTCGTCGCGTCGCGGTTCGTTGTCGCCGCGTCCGTCGAAATCGTGTCCGGCGGTGCGAATCTCGCAGCGTGCCTTCTTCTCACTCTTCACGCCGTTGAAGATCAGGTTCAGCACGACCGCCGACACGGAAGCCAGCAGAATCCCGCTATGCAGCAGCGGCGAGAGCGCCGGCGGCAGCTTCGAAAAGAAGTGCGGCGACACCACCGGCACGAGACCCAGGCCGATACTGACCGCGACGATGAACAGGTTGTGGTGGTTTTTCACGAAGTCGACCTTCGAGAGCACCTTGATGCCGTTCGCCGCAACCATGCCGAACATCACGATGCCCGCGCCGCCGAGCACGAAGGCCGGCACCGACGCGACCACTTGCGCCATCTTCGGGAACAGGCCCAGCAGCACCAGGATCACGCCGCCCATCGCGCAGACAAAGCGGCTCTTCACGCCGGTCACGCCGATCAGGCCGACGTTCTGCGAGAACGAGGTATGCGGGAACGAATTGAAGATGCCGCCGATCAGCGTGCCCAGGCCGTCCACGCGCAGACCGCGCACCAGCGTCTTCTGATCGACCGGACGATCCACCATGTCGCCGACCGCGAGGAACATGCCGGTCGATTCGATGAAGGTGACGAACATCACGGTGACCATCGTCGCGATCGACAGCGGGTCGAAGTGCGGCAGGCCGAAGTGGAACGGCATGACGAAGCCGACCCACGGTGCGTGCGTCACGCCTTCCATGTTGACGCGGCCGAGCGCCAGCGCGATCACGAAGCCCGCGACAATGCCGAGCAGCACCGAGATATTGGCGAGGAAGCCCCGGGCGAACTTGTTGATCAGCAGGATCAGCATCAGCACGATCAGCGAGAGGCCGAGATAGACCGGATTGCCGTAATCGGGATTGCCCACGCCGCCGGCCGCCCAGTTGATGCCGACTTCCATCAGCGACAGACCGATCACTGAGATCACCACGCCGATCACGACCGGCGGAAAGAACCGCAGCAACTTGCCGACCGCCGGTGCGAGCAGGATACCGACGATACCGGCCGCGATCGTCGAGCCGAAGATGTCGAGAATGCCGAGCGAAGGATTGGTGCCGATCGCGACCATCGGACCGACGGCCGCGAACGTGCAGCCCATGATGACCGGCAGGCGGATGCCGAAGATCCACAGGCCGAGTGTCTGGATCAGCGTGGCGATGCCGCAGGAAAACAGGTCGGCGCTGATCAGGAAGGCGATCTGGTCCTTCGGCAACTTGAGTGCCGCGCCGATGATCAGCGGGACCGCGACCGCGCCGGCGTACATCACCAGAACGTGCTGGATGCCGAGGGTGAGCAACTGGCCTGCGGGCAGTCGCTCGTCGCACGGGTGAACCGTGTTCGATTGCATATCGTCTGTCTCCACCATCTTGGTTTTTGGGATGGCTCCAAGGTATCGGGGACGAAAAGGCGCAACAAGACCGCTGGAGCCTATTCCGGCATTCCCGGTGACGATATGCGTGCGCGCCTTTTGAAAGCCAATATCAATGTGCGGACCGGGTTCATTGGCGGTCAGCCCCTTGCAGGGGGGCTGCGAGGCCGTGTGTCGCGCAAGCCCGGCTTCGCGTGATATGTGTGAGAATCAATGAGGTGTATCCCGCTCGCCGCATAGTCCTGTTTTGATGCGGCTCGCGGCGCGGGTGGGTTAACCCGCGATTCAGGATTGCCGGCGGGCATCTGCATGCGTTTCCGAAGCGCTGCGCTGGTGAAAAAATACAGCTTTCGGGCACGCTTTCGCGCGCTCATCTCGATTCCAATTTCACGCTCGATCATCCATGAGTTTTCTCGGCATCGACCTGGGCACCGGCTCTCTCAAAGTAGCGATCGTCGACGAAAACGGTCGCGAGCAGGCAGTGGCGAGCGTCGCTTATGCAATCGAAACGCCGCACGCGGGTTGGGCGGAGACGTCGGTGCAAACGTGGTGGCGCGCGCTGTGCGAAGCCGCCGCGCGTTTGCCTGACGGTCTGCGCCGCGAGGTGCGGGCCATTGGCTTTTCCGGCCAGATGCACGGCGTCGTGCTGATCGACGAAACGGGCGAGGCCGTACGGCCCGCCATGCTGTGGCCCGATACCCGCGCGCTGGCCTTGCTCGACGCGTGGCCCGAGCCGCAGCCGAATCCGGTTGCGCCGGGCATGGCTGGTCCGCTGCTGCGCTGGATCGTGTTGCACGAACCGCAGTCCGCGAGCCGCACGCGTTGGGCGCTGCAACCGAAAGACTGGCTGCGCGTCGCGCTGGGCGGCGCGGTCGTGACCGATCCCTCCGACGCCTGCGCCACCGCGCTCGCTGATCCGGCCGGCATGTGGGACGTGGCGCTACTTGATCGGCTCGCCATTCCGCGCGAGTGGTTCGCGCCGCTGGCGCCGTCTTATGCCGCGGGTGGTGTGCTATCGGAAAAGGCGGCACAGGCTCTGGGTTTGCGCGCCGGCATCGTGCTCGCGACGGGCGCAGCGGATACGCCGTGCGCCGCACTCGGCAGCGGACTCGCGCGCGACGGCGACGCCTTGCTGAGCACCGGCACCGGCGGACAAATCGTCGTGCTTGCCGAGTGTGCGCCCGCGGCGGTCAGAGGCTTGCATCGCTATCGGGCGGCGAGCGATCACTGGTATCGGATGGCGGCAATGCAGAACGTCGGCATTGCGCTCGAACGGGTCCGCGGCTGGCTATCGTATGAATGGGCCGATGCGTATCGTGACGCGTTCGGCGACGCAGCCGGCGCGAGCACAACCGCTGCACCCGGCCTCACGTTCCTGCCTTACCTCACGGGCGAGCGCACACCCTGGCTCAACCCGATGGCGCGCGGCGGCTGGCTCGGCCTTGCCCTCGATCACACGCGCGGCACGATGATGCGCGCCGCGTTCGAAGGCGTCGCGTTCTCGCTGCGCGCCGGCCTCGACGCGATTCGCGCGAGCGGCGCGACGGTGACAACATTGAAGCTGGCGGGCGGCGGTTCCATCGACGCGCACTGGCGCCAGTTGCTCGCCGATGCGTTGAACGTCGAGCTGCATGCGGTCGATTGTCCGAACGCGGCGCCGCGTGGCGCGGCCATTCTCGGCGGCCTTGCGAGCGGACACTGGCACGCGCGCGATCTCGCCGCGCTCGCGCCCGGCGCGGTACGTGTTGCCGGTCCGCAAGACGATGCAGCGCTCGCCGAACGCTACGCACGTTTTCTCGATCTCTACGGGCGCGTCGAAACATGGTTCGCCGGCACGCATTCGCGGTGAGCGAATTCATGTCAGGTTCAGACAATGCAGTGACGCACTTTGCAATACCATTACGTGTTTCGCACGCTAAGGTGTAGCTCGGCGCACTGCGCCGGGTGGCGGCGGCAAGGTTCGCCCCCGGGGTGGCACACGCATCAACCGCAGTATCGAATCGCAGCACGTGCGCGCCGCAGGGTTCTGGGCACGCAACGCGCCTTGCATTGACAGACTCACAGGAGCATTCACGATGAAGACCAAAGCAGCAATCGCATGGAAAGCCGGCGCACCGTTGACGATCGAGGAAGTCGATCTGGAAGGTCCGCGCGCCGGTGAAGTCCTGATCGAAGTGAAGGCCACGGGCATCTGCCATACCGATTACTACACGCTCTCCGGCGCGGATCCGGAAGGCATTTTCCCGGCGATTCTCGGCCATGAAGGCGCGGGCGTGATCGTCGACACCGGTCCGGGTGTCGGCACGCTGAAGAAGGGGGACCACGTCATTCCGCTGTACACGCCGGAATGCCGGCAGTGCAAGTTCTGCCTGTCGCGCAAGACCAATCTCTGTCAGGCAATCCGTTCGACGCAGGGCAAGGGTCTGATGCCCGACTCGACCTCGCGTTTCTCGATCGACGGCAAGCCTTTGTTCCACTACATGGGCACGTCCACGTTTTCGAATTACATCGTCGTGCCGGAAATCGCGGTCGCCAAGGTGCGTGAAGACGCGCCCTTCGACAAGATCTGCTACATCGGCTGCGGTGTGACGACGGGTGTGGGCGCGGTCGTGTATTCGGCCAAGGTCGAGGCCGGCGCGAACGTGGTGGTGTTCGGTCTCGGCGGCATCGGCCTGAACGTGATCCAGGGCGCCAAAATGGTAGGCGCGGACAGGATCATCGGCGTGGACCTCAATCCGGGCCGCGTCGAACTCGCGAAGAAGTTCGGCATGACGCACTTCATCAACCCGAACGAAGTCGAGAACGTGGTCGACCACATCGTGCAACTCACCGATGGCGGCGCGGACTATTCGTTCGAGTGCATCGGCAACACCAAGGTGATGCGTCAGGCGCTGGAGTGCACGCACAAGGGCTGGGGCCAGTCGTTCATCATCGGCGTGGCGGCGGCGGGCGAGGAGATCAGCACGCGTCCGTTCCAGCTGGTGACGGGCCGCGAGTGGAAAGGCTCGGCGTTCGGCGGCGCACGTGGCCGCACGGACGTGCCGAAGATCGTCGACTGGTACATGGAAGGCAAGATCAATATCGACGACCTGATCACGCACCGTCTGCCGCTCGAACGTATCAACGAGGGCTTCGATCTGATGAAGAAGGGCGAGTCGATCCGCTCGGTCGTGCTGTACTGATCCAATGCAGCACAACGAGGAGCATGGCGATGCTTGAACTTCTGTCGTCGCACGCCTGTCATGGCGGCGAGCAGCGCATCTATCGGCACGACTCGCAGACCATCGGCCTGCCGATGCGCTTCTCCATCTATCTGCCGCCGCAGGCTTTGCAAGCCAATGCGAACGTGCCCGCGCTGTTCTACCTCGCGGGTCTCACGTGCACGGAAGAGACGTTCCCGGTCAAGGCCGGCGCGCAGCGCTTCGCGGCGCAGCACGGCATTGCGCTCATCGCGCCGGACACCAGTCCGCGCGGCGCGGGCGTGTCGGGCGAAAGCGCGGCGTGGGACTTCGGCGTGGGCGCGGGCTTTTACGTCGACGCTACGCAGCAGCCATGGGCGCAGCACTATCGCATGTACTCGTACGTGCGCGACGAGCTGCGCGAAACGGTGCTCGCGAATCTGCCGGTGGATGGCGCGCGTCTCGGCATCTTCGGACATTCAATGGGCGGTCACGGCGCGTTGATGCTGGCGCTGCGTAATCCGGAGATCTATCGGTCGGTATCGGCGTTCGCGCCGATTGCTGCGCCGACGCGCTGCCCCTGGGGCGAGAAAGCGTTTAGCGGTTATCTGGGCGCAGACCGCGAAGCGTGGAAGCAGTACGACGCGAGCGAGCTGGTCGCGCATGCGGCGCGCAAGTTTTCGGCAGGGATTCTGGTCGATCAGGGGCTCGCGGATCAGTTCCTCGCGGAGCAGTTGAACCCGGACGTGTTCGAAGCCGCCTGCCAGGCCGCGGGTCAGCCGCTGACGCTGCGCCGTCACGCGGGGTATGACCACGGCTACTACTTCATCACGACTTTCATCGAGGATCATCTCGCGCATCACGCGAAGGTGCTGCTCGGTTGAAGTCTTTCGCGGGACGAAGGCGGCGGCGTGCAGATGCTCCGCCGCCTTCGTCCTCGTTTTCGTCTTGCTTCAACGCCGTTTCAACAAACTCCCGCCATACACCAGCGCTGACAGCACGGTGATCCAGAAGCTCGTCGGCCAATCGGTGTAGAACGCGAGAGTCAGACCGAGCCACGCCTGCAGCAGCGCAAACACGGCGGCGAGCACGAGGCCGGCCGACAACCGCGTCGTCACGTTTTGCGCGGCGGCGGCCGGCCCGACCATCAGCGTGAACACCAGCAGTACGCCGACGATCTGCGTACACGCCGCCACGGCGAGCGCCGCAATCGCGAGAAACAGCACGGACACGAGGCGCAACGACACGCCCTTGGCTTCGGCCAGTTCCGGCTGCAACGAAGCGAACAGCAGCGGCCGCATGATTGCGGCGAGCGCGAGCAGGCTCACCACGCCCAGGGCCGCCAGCACCACGAGCGTCGACGCGTTCACGCCGAGCACGTTGCCGAACAGCAGCGCGGTGACCTGGGTTGCGTACGCGGTGAAGAAGTGCAGAAACAGCAAGCCGAAGCCGAGCGACAGCGAGAGAATCACGCCGATCGCCACATCGCGGCCGGCGAGGCGTTCGCCGAGCGCGCCCATGCCGACGCCGGCCGCGAGCGTGAAGCCGATCATCCCCCAGATCGGCGAGATGCCGATCAGCACCGCGCCGGTCGCGCCGGTGAAGCCGACGTGCGAGAGCGCGTGGCCCGCGAAGGTCTGTCCGCGCATCACCAGAAAATACCCGACCACGCCGGCCAGCACCGCGACGATCCCCGACGCCGCGAATGCATTCACCATGAAATCGTATTCAAACATCGTGCGTGTGTCCGTCGCTTGAGTCGTGCTGGTGCGAGTGGCCGTGCGAGTGGCCATGCGCATGTGAATGAGCGTGCGAGTGGCTGTGGCCGCCGTTTTCGTCGTGTTCGTGCTCGTGATCGTGTTTCTCGACTTCGACGTCGCCCGACATCACGAAGATGCGGCCGTTCACGCGCATCACGTCGATCGGCGAACCGTAGAGACGCGACAGCACCGGCCGGGTGATCACTTCATCGACGGTGCCGAGCGCCGCCACGCCGCTGCCGAGATACAGCACACGGTCGATCGAGTTCAGCAGCGGATTCAACTCATGCGCCGAAAACAGCACGGCGATGCCGAGTTCCCGCTGCACGTGCCGCACCAGTTCGACCACGCTCTTCTGATGATGCGGGTCCAGGCTGATCAGCGGTTCGTCGAGCAACAGCAGTTTCGGATTGCCGAGCAGGCATTGCGCGAGCAGCAGCCGTTGACGCTCGCCGCCCGACAGCTCGGACAGCGGACGCTCAGCCAGCTTGCGTCCGTCCACCAGATCCAGCACACGCTCGACATCGGCGCGGGTGGCGGCGTTCGCATAGGGCAAGCCCCAGCGATGACCGTCGGCGGCCATCGCGACGAAATCGCGGCCGCGCACGCGGCGTCCGGCGAGCGCGCTGCGCGTTTGCGGCATATAGCCGATCGACGCATTGCCGCGCTCCACGGGTTGGCCCAGCACGCGGATTACGCCGTGGGCGGCCGGCACGAGACCGAGCACAGCGCGCATCAGCGTCGTCTTGCCCGCGCCGTTCGGCCCGAGCACGCCGATGAATTCGCCCTGATTCACCACGAAGCCGGTGTCGCGCAAAATCGTGCGCTCGCCGAGTTCGAGCGTCACCTGCTCGAGTTCGAGCACGGGTGCGGTGGTGGGGGCGCGCGCAGATGCGCTGCGGCCAGTCAGAGTCATTGAGTTTTTCCTTTCGCGCCTGGCGCCGCCGCATTCGCGCCGCCCGCTCCGTTTGCGCCGTTTGCCTCGCCCACGGCCAGCGCCTTGCCCAGCGCGTCGAGCTGCGACAGCATCCACGTCTGATAGGTCTTGCCGGCCGGTTCGGTCTCGGTGACGCTCATGGTCGGCACCTTGGATTGCTGCGCGAGTTTCAACATGCGTTTGGTCAGGGCCTCGGTTGCCTGGCTGTTATAGATCAGAACACGTACGCGCTTTTCGCGCAGATCGCTTTCGAACGCGGCGATATCGGTCGCGCTGGCTTCGGTGTCGTTCATGGTGGCAAGCTGGAAGCGCAGATTACGCATTGTCAGGCCCACCGCGTCGGACATATAGCCGAACACCGGCTCGGTAGCCGTGACCGGCACGCCCGCGTAGCGGCCGTGCAGCTCGGCGATTTTGGCGTCGACCGGTTTCAGCGAATCGAGAAACTTCGCGAGGTTCGCATCGTACGCCGACTTGTGCGCCGGGTCAGCCGCGACGAGCGCTTCGCTCACCGCGCGCGCCACTTTCGGCATGGTCGCCGGGTCGTACCAGAGGTGCGGATTGTCGCCGCTCTTCTTGCCGGTGAGATCCGCGGCGACGATCGTGACGCGCTTCGTGCCCTTCGACGCAGCCAGCAATTTTGCCATCCACGGATCGTAGTCGGCGCCGTTGTAGACCACAAGGCTGGCATGCTGCAACGCGCGCGCGGTCTTCGGGCTGGCTTCGAACAGATGCGGATCCTGGTCCGGATTGCTGAGGATGCTCGTCACGTCGACGCGATCGCCGCCTAGTTGCTGCACCACGTCGCCGTAAAAATTCTCCGCCGCGACCACTGGAATCCTGGCATCCGCGGCCATTGCCGCGTGGCCGAACGCGAGCACGGCGACGCTCACGGCGACGTACTTCGACAATTTCAGCGCGCGGTGCGCCCCGTTCAATATCGAGCCGAATTTCTGCATTGTTGTGTCCTGCTGCGTGAGAGTTGAAAGAATCACAAACGTTGGGAAGAGCGCGCCGGCTTCATGCCGGCTGGCTTGGCGCATCACTTCACGCCGAAGCACCGGCGGGCCGCGCCGCGCGCACACACCGCGCGCATAGCCCGCTCAGTTCGATCACCTGGCGATGCACTTCGAAGCCGTGCGCCGGCGCGCTATGCGACAACTGTTCGGCGAGGTCGTCGCCGGGAATCTCGACGGTCGCGCCGCAGCCGTCACACATCAGGAACTGGCTGCGATGCGGCACGCCGACTTCGCAGCAGGCCACGAACGCGTTCTTCGATTCGATCCGATGGACGAAGCCATGCGCGAGCAGGAAGTCCAGCGCGCGATAGACGGTCGTGGGCGGCATGCGGCCGCGCTGCGGTTCGAGCGCGTCAAGCAGTTCGTAAGCGCCGATCGGCCGCTCGCTGGCAACGATCGCCGCATACACCTGGCGACGCAGCGGCGTCAGCGCGAGTCCGTGCAACGCGGCGTGTGCTTCGGCATGCGCGAGCCGCACGGCATGGCGTTCTGCAATCGATGTAGCCATCGCAAGGTGCTCCTGACGAAAAGGCGATCAAGCGGCAAAGGCTTCGAAGCGAAGTGAGGTCGCAATGATATAACGTATCTCGATTTTTTGTCAGCGGGTAAGTGGAAAGCAGATGGGCCGTCTTCGATTTCTCGTATTAGCGGGTTCAAGGCAGCAAAAAGCGGGCGCATCTCCTGCCGCGCTGCACCATCGAAATCTGCTCCGGCGCCTTGACATGACCCGGTGCGTATCCGATCATTCGATCACAAACAGAGCAATTGTTCGCGCAACGAGCGTTCGCTCACCGCGCCTCAAGAAGCGAAACGAACCGGAGACAAGCAGTGGCAGCACGATTGCAAGACAAGGTGGCCATTCTGACGGGTGCGGCAAGCGGAATCGGTGAAGCCGTGGCCCGCCGATATCTGGATGAAGGCGCGCGCTGCGTGCTGGTCGACGTGAAGCCGGCGGACAGTTTCGGCGACGCGCTACGCGCCGCTTACGGCGATCGTGTGCTGACCGTGAGCGCCGACGTCACGCGCCGCGACGATATCGAGCGCATCGTGGCGAGCACGCTGGAGCGTTTCGGCCAGCTCGACATTCTGTTCAACAACGCGGCGCTCTTCGATATGCGCCCGATCCTCGACGAATCCTGGGACGTGTTCGACCGCCTCTTCGCCGTCAACGTGAAGGGCATGTTCTTCCTGATGCAAGCCGTCGCGCGGAAGATGGTCGAGCAGGGTCACGGCGGCAAGGTCATCAATATGTCGTCGCAAGCCGGCCGGCGCGGCGAGGCGCTCGTCTCGCACTATTGCGCGACCAAGGCCGCCGTGCTGAGCTACACGCAATCTGCGGCATTGGCTCTCGCGCCACACAAGATCAATGTCAATGGCATTGCACCGGGCGTTGTCGATACGCCGATGTGGAACGAAGTAGACGCGCTCTTCGCCCGCTATGAAAACCGGCCGCTCGGCGAGAAGAAACGCCTTGTCGGCGAAGCAGTGCCGCTCGGCCGCATGGGCGTGCCGGACGATCTGACCGGCGCCGCGCTGTTCCTCGCGTCGGCGGACGCGGACTACATCACCGCGCAAACCCTGAACGTCGACGGCGGCAACTGGATGAGTTGAACCCGCGCCCGTTCATCGTCATTTTCGTAGAACAAACGCTGCACCACATAACGTACGAGAAAGGAGACAACATGAAGCCAGCCCTCAAATCCACGCTAAAGGCGGTCAGTGCCGGCGCTGTCGCATGCTTTGCATTGAACGCGTCGGCGGCCACGGTGACGATCGCCACGCTGAACAATCCAGACATGATCGAGCTGAAGAAGCTCTCGCCCGAATTCGAAAAGGCGAATCCGGACATCAAGCTGAACTGGGTGATTCTCGAAGAAAACGTGCTGCGCCAGCGCGCCACCACCGACATCACCACCGGCAGCGGCCAGTTCGACGTGATGACGATCGGCGCGTACGAAACGCCGCAATGGGGCAAGCGCGGCTGGCTCACGCCGCTCACCAATCTGCCCGCTGACTACGATCTGAACGACGTCGTGAAGACGGCCCGCGACGGCCTATCGAGCGGCGGTCAGTTGTATGCGCTGCCGTTCTACGTCGAAAGCTCGATGACGTATTACCGCAAAGACCTGTTCGCGGCCAAAGGTCTGAAGATGCCCGATCAGCCCACCTACGACCAGATCGCGCAATTCGCCGACAAGCTCACCGACAAGGCCAACGGCATTTACGGCATCTGTCTGCGCGGCAAGGCTGGCTGGGGCGAGAACATGGCTTACGGCACGACGGTGGTGAATACCTTCGGCGGCCGCTGGTTCGACGAGAAATGGAACGCGCAGCTCACCTCGCCGGAATGGAAGAAGGCGATCACCTTCTACGTCAACCTGCTGAAGAAAGACGGCCCTCCGGGAGCGAGCTCAAACGGCTTCAACGAAAACCTCACGCTGATGTCGTCCGGCAAGTGTGGAATGTGGATCGACGCTACGGTTGCAGCCGGCATGCTCTACAACAAGCAGCAATCGCAGATCGCCGACAAGGTCGGTTTCGCCGCGGCGCCGATCGCGGTCACGCCGAAGGGATCGCACTGGCTGTGGGCCTGGGCGCTGGCAATTCCGAAGTCGTCGAAGCAGACCGACGCGGCGAAGAAGTTCATCACGTGGGCCACGTCCAAGCAGTACATTGAACTGGTCGCGAAGGACGAAGGCTGGGCCTCGGTGCCGCCGGGAACGCGTCAATCCACGTACGCTCGCCCGGAGTACAAGCAGGCCGCGCCGTTCGGCGACTTCGTGCTGAAGGCGATCGAAACGGCGGATCCAGATCATCCGACGCTCAAGCCGGTGCCGTACACCGGTGTGCAGTTCGTCGGGATTCCTGAGTTCCAGTCGTTCGGCACCGTGGTCGGTCAGAGCATCTCCGGCGCGATTGCCGGTCAGATGACGGTCGACCAGGCGCTGGCAGCGGGCAACGCCACGGCAGATCGCGCGGTGAAGCAGGCCGGCTACCAGAAGTAAGCCGCGTCACTGACGTGGCACGCGCCGGCTGACGCCCGTCAGCCGGCCCACGCAGCACAGCGGGCCGTTTTCGCCTGCGCATGCGCCGCGACATCGCAGGGTGTCGCCGCGGTTTTCATGCGGTTTCAGGCAGCGGCCCGCGCATTACCGAACAGGTGGTCAATCATGCGTCCTTTGCGCCTACCTCTCATGCATGCCCATCCCCAGACAGAAAAAGAACGCGAAACTCGCAAGGCCAATTCCGCCCGCTGGCTAGTCTCGCCGTCAGTCGCGGTGCTGGTGCTGTGGATGGCGATTCCGCTCGCGATGACGATCTGGTTTTCGTTCTCGCGCTATAACCTGTTGAACCCGGATCTCAAAGGCTTCGCCGGCTTCGACAACTATAAATATCTCGCCAGCGATCCGTCGTTCGGCCCTTCGATCGGACACACGCTGGAACTGATCATCTCGGTGCTTCTGATCACGGTGGTCGGCGGGGTGCTGATGGCGATCCTGTTCGATCGCAAGTTCTACGGCCAGGGTATTGCGCGGTTGCTCGCCATCGCGCCGTTCTTCGTGATGCCGACCGTGAGCGCGTTGATCTGGAAGAACATGATCCTGCATCCGGTATATGGCCTGATTGCGCAGGGCATGCGCGCGTTGGGCATGACGCCGATCGACTGGTTCGCCGAGTATCCGCTTTTCGCCGTGATCCTGATCGTTGCGTGGCAGTGGCTGCCGTTCGCTTTCCTCATTCTGTTCACGGCGATCCAGTCGCTCGATCAGGAGCAGAAGGAAGCGGCGCGCATCGACGGTGCGGGTCCGTTCTCGATGTTTTTCTATATCACGCTGCCTCACCTGAAACGGGCGATTGCGGTGGTGGTGATGATGGAAACGATTTTCCTGCTGTCGATTTTCGCCGAAATCTATACGACCACGGGCGGCGGTCCGGGCACCGCGACCACCAACCTGTCGTACCTGATCTATTCGCTGGGCCTGCAACAGTTCGACGTCGGTCTCGCCTCCGCGGGCGGCATTCTCGCTGTCGTGCTGGCCAATATCGTGTCGTTCTTCCTCGTGCGGATGCTCGCGAAGAACCTGAAAGGGGAGTACGAAAAATGAGCCATGTTGCCTCTAACCCAGTGTCGAATTCGACTGCCATGACCGTGCCGGCGACGTCGCCGTTCGCCGCGATTCGCCGCGCCATTCCGGGCGTGATCGCGTGGCTCGTCGCGTTGCTGCTGTTCTTTCCGATCTTCTGGATGACGATCACCGCATTCAAGACGGAGCAGCAGGCCTATTCGTCGTCGCTGTTTTTCGTCCCGACGCTCGATAGCTTTCGCGAGGTGTTCGCGCGCAGCAATTACTTTTCGTTCGCGTTGAATTCGGTGCTGATCTCCGCGGGCGTGACGATTCTGTGCCTGATTCTCGCCGTGCCGGCCGCGTACGCGATGGCATTCTTCCCGACCCGCCGCACGCAGAAAGTGCTGCTATGGATGCTCTCGACCAAGATGATGCCTTCGGTCGGCGTGCTGGTGCCGATCTATCTGCTGTGGAAAAACAGCGGGCTGCTGGATACGGTGTCGGGTCTCGTGATCGTCTATACGCTGATCAATCTGCCGATTGCGGTGTGGATGTCGTTCACGTACTTCGCCGAAATTCCGCGCGACATTCTCGAAGCCGGGCGGATCGACGGCGCGGCGACGTGGCAGGAAATCGTCTATCTACTGATGCCGATGTCGCTGCCTGGGCTCGCATCCACCGCGTTGCTGCTCGTGATCCTGTCGTGGAACGAAGCATTCTGGAGCATCAACCTGTCGAGCTCGAACGCCGCGCCGCTGACCGTGTTCATCGCCTCCTATTCGAGTCCTGAAGGCCTGTTTTGGGCCAAGCTGTCCGCCGCTTCGCTGCTGGCGGTCGCACCGATCCTGATTGTCGGCTGGCTGTCGCAGAAGCAACTGGTGCGCGGCCTCACGTTCGGGGCGGTCAAATGACGGCTGGCACGAGTGGAAGCACGACGGTGGCTAATTTCGCGCTGATCTGCGATTGCGACGGTGTGCTGATCGACAGCGAAGCCGTGGCGGCGCGCATGCTGGTGCGTGAACTCGAAACGCGCTGGCCCGGCACCGATGTCGAGCCGGTGGTGCTGCCGCTGCTCGGACTGCGCATCGAGAAAGTGCTGCAGGGCACCGCAGCGCAACTCGGCAAAAGCCTCACGCTCGACGATATCGATGCGATCCGCCGCGCGGTTGAAGCCGCCGCGATGCAGGCCCCGACGGTCGAAGGCATCGAAGCCGCACTCGCTCAGGTGCCGCTTACCAAAGGTTGCGCGAGCAACAGCTTCCGCCCGTATGTGGAATCGGTGCTGGTGCGCACGGGGCTCGTGAGGTTTTTCGGCGACCGTCTGTTCTGCGCAGACGCGGTGCCGAATCCGAAGCCCGCGCCCGATGTCTATCTGGCCGCGGCGAGAGGCCTCGGACTCGCGCCCTCGCGGTGTCTAGTGGTGGAGGATAGCGTCACGGGCGTGACTGCGGCGAGCGCGGCGGGTATGACGGTGCTCGGTTTCATCGGCGGCGGCCATGCGAGCGACGCGCAGATCGACAAGCTGCATGCGGCCGGCGCGCGTCACGTGTTCGACGACATGCAGCAGTTGCCGGAACTGGTCGCGCAATGGACGCTGAGCGCGACGGCGGCCGCGCCGTAAGCACGGCATCGAGCAACGAATCAATGCGGCATCCTGTGAAACTCAGGTTACCGAAGCAACGGACAAGCAACACATAGCATTACACGGAGACACATCATGGCAAGCGTAACTCTGCGCAACATCCGGAAGGCGTACGACGACAACGAAGTGATGCGCGACATCAACCTCGATATCGCCGACGGCGAGTTCGTCGTGTTCGTGGGCCCGAGCGGTTGCGGTAAATCGACCCTGATGCGGATGATCGCCGGCCTCGAAGATATCAGCGGCGGCGATCTCACCATCGACGGCACGCGCATGAACGATGTGCCGCCCGCCAAGCGCGGCATCGCGATGGTGTTCCAGTCGTACGCGCTGTATCCGCATATGACGCTGTACGACAACATGGCGTTCGGCCTGAAACTCGCCGGCACCAAAAAGCCTGAAATCGACGCCGCCGTGCGCAATGCGGCGAAGATCCTGCACATCGACCATCTGCTCGATCGCAAGCCGAAGCAGTTGTCCGGCGGCCAGCGTCAGCGCGTGGCGATCGGCCGCGCGATTACGCGCAAGCCGAAAGTGTTCCTGTTCGACGAACCGCTGTCGAATCTCGACGCCGCGCTGCGCGTGAAAATGCGCCTCGAATTCGCGCGTCTGCATGACGAACTGAAGACCACGATGATCTATGTGACGCACGATCAGGTCGAAGCCATGACGCTGGCGGACAAGATCGTGGTGCTGTCGGCGGGCAATCTGGAGCAGGTCGGCAGCCCGACCATGCTGTATCACGCGCCGGCCAATCGCTTCGTCGCAGGATTCATCGGCTCGCCGAAGATGAACTTCATGGAAGGTGTCGTGCAGTCGGTTACGCACGACGGCGTCACGGTACGCTACGAAACCGGCGAGACGCAGCGCGTGGCGGTGGAACCGGCCTCGGTCAAGCAGGGTGACAAGGTGACGGTCGGCATCCGCCCCGAGCATCTGCATGTGGGCATGGCCGACGACGGCGTCTCGGCCTGCACGATGGCGGTCGAATCGCTCGGCGACTCGGCGTATCTGTATGCAGAATCGAGCGTCGCGCCGGATGGACTGATCGCGCGGATTCCACCGCTTGAGCGGCATACCAAGGGCGAGGTGCAGAAACTCGGCGCCACGCCCGAGCATTGCCATCTGTTCGACAGCACAGGCAAAGCATTCCAGCGCAAGATCGTCGAAGTGCTAGCTGCGTGAGTTTCCGGGGGCCGCGTCCATGCGGCTTCGCTCCCTCCGAGCTGTGCAATGAGTCCCTGCCGCGCCGTCGAGCGCGGCATTTTTTTATCGATCAGGAACGCGTGCCTTCATTGCTCGGCCAACCCTGATGGGTTGAATCATGTGCACGCGTTGATGCCCCGCCTAGCCCCTCTGCCTCACCATTCGTCGCAACCGGCCAACAGTCTTAAATGTGATCGGCATGGCCATGTAATGAATAGTCATCACCTCGCGTACGCCTCAAAAAAATAGCATGGGAACTGACATCCCTTCCTGGCAACAGGTACTCGAGCGCACATGATCAAAGACCTTCAAGATACTTTTAAGCCACCGACCCGTCGCAAATTCATTGCCGATATCGCCCGGCTTTCGGTGGCCGGAGTCGTGACCGGATGGACGCCGGTCTATCAGATTGCCGCGCGCGCGCAAGACACCGCGCGCGTTCCGGCAAATTTCCCCGCCGGCATTCCACTATATAAACAGGCATTCCAGAACTGGAGCGGTGAAATTGCGGTAGCCGATGTCTGGACAGCGTCGCCCGATACGCCCGCCGCCGTGGTTACGATCGTCAACTGGGCGCGCGCAAACGGCTATCGCATCCGGCCTCGCGGCTATATGCACAACTGGTCGCCGCTGACGATCGACCGGACCACCGGAGCCTCCCAAGTCGTCCTGCTCGACATGACGAAGTCGCTCAACGCCATATCGGTGGACAAGTCATCTCAGCCTGCACGCTTCACGGCTCAAGCCGGCATTTCGATGGAAGTGCTACTGGCAACGCTCGAACAATCCGGTTTGGGTGTCACGGCCTCGCCCGCTCCAGGCGACATCACGCTAGGCGGCGCTCTTGCGATCGGCGCTCACGGAACAGCGATACCCGCTTCCGGCGAGGCTCCATTGAAGGGGCATACCTATGGTTCGCTGAGCAATTTGATCCTGTCGCTTACGGCGGTCGTGTTCGATGACCGGAAACAGCAGTATGTGCTGCGCACCTTCAAGCGTACCGAGCCCGACATCGGGGCGTTCCTCGTTCACCTGGGCCGCGCGCTGATCGTCGAGGCGACGCTCGAAGCGGGTGTCAACCAGAGGCTGCGCTGTCAGAGTTATGTGGATATTCCGGCATCCGAACTGTTCGCCTCGGCAAAGTCAGGGGGGCGTACGATCGAATCGTTCCTGGACCGCTCGGGCCGGATGGAGGCGATCTGGTTTCCGTTCACGAGTTGCCCGTGGCTCAAGGTGTGGTCCGTGCAGCCCAGCAGGCCGTTCTTCTCGCGTGAGGTGAAGCAGCCTTACAACTACCCATTTTCGGATTCTATTTCGCAGCCGCTGGCGGACCTGGTCAAACGTATTGTGATCGACGGCGAACGCTACCTGACGCCGCTTTTTGGGCAACTACAGATGGGGATCGTCGTCGCGGGGCTGGGTGTCACGTTCAGTAGCGATATCTGGGGCTGGTCGCGCAACGTTCTGCAATACATCCGTCCTTCGACGCTGCGCGTGACCGCAAACGGCTACGCGGTGCTTGCCCGGCGTGCCGACGTGCAACGCGTCATCTATGAGTTCGTCCAGTTCTACCAGAACCGGGTCGACGTCTACAGGCAACGCGGCGAATTTCCGATGAATGGCCCTGTCGAAATCCGCGTGACCGGGCTCGACCAGACGGCCGACGCCGGGCCTGGTGCCGTTACGCCGTCGCTTGCCGCGCTCAAGCCGCGTCCCGACCATCCCGAGTGGAACATTGCCGTCTACTTCGACATTTTGACGTTGCCCGGCACCCCGTTGGCGAACAGTTTTTATCGGGAAATCGAGCAATGGATGATGTCGAACTACGCTGGTTCATATGCGACTGTGCGTCCCGAATGGTCCAAAGGCTGGGCCTACACAAATGCCGCGCCCTGGCAGGACAGCATGATGATCGGCACCACGATTCCCAATCTGCACTCCGAGGGTCAACCGCCGGGGAGTAGCTGGAGCACGGCGCGCAATACGCTCAACCGCTACGACCCGTATCGCGTCTTCTCTTCCGCTTTGCTTGACACGCTGCTTCCCTGACCCGTGCGGCAAGCCTGTCCGCGAGGTCAGTTGTACTGGACATCGACAGGCAACACCATTGAGCGGCGATTCGTCATCGAGCCGCTGACCAATACCCGGCCAGACGGGCCATCTGGCATGTAAATCGACGAAGGAAATCAATATGCAACAACTGACTTCGACAAAAATCGACGCATTTTCTAGCGCGGGATTCATGTATTCGAACGCCTCGGCAGCGCCGCGCGCCGAACTCCGTTCCGGCGGACATGGACTTGAGCGGTACGCGTCGGGGTTCAGCGCCACATTCAGCAGCACGGCTGGCGTCGGCACAATCGCTGGGGCACGTGGCGAACGGTTGGCCAACTCGGCAACCGTGAACTCGATGTCGATGCTCACCGGCCGGAACGGGAAGTCGACGTCTTCATCTTTTCCTGCATGCGGCAAGTCCGATAAATCTGCTGACGCAAGCGCCAAGGGTGCGATGAGTTCGATTGGTTCAGCGATCATTGGCGGCGTGTCGAAGTGCAATGACCTGCTGAATACGCCGCTGGTTTCGTCGGTGGGTCAGATATTCAACAAGTTCGGCCTTTGCGGGAAACTCTGTCACCTCGCACCCGATCTCGGGGGTTATGCGGTTTCCAGAATGGTCGCCGGCGTTGGCAAGGCGCTTGGCGGCACCGGCTCGCCGGACTACCACTTCGAACACGAGTGGTTGCGCGGCGGATCGTCTCCGAAACAGACCTGAATTTTCGGCATACGTAGCCGGTCACGCGCGACACTGCGCCGTTCCGCCGCGAACCGGCAAGACGCGAAAACTCGGCGCGACGTCCGGGCATTGCCATTTGTTCGACAGCGCAGGGAAAGCATTCCAGCGTAAGATCGTCGAAGTGCTCGCCGCGTGACGATGGGAAAGCGGCGGGCGCGCCGCTTTCCTGGTAGTTTTCCGCTCCATCACGCTCTGGAACGCTCATGCCCGCCTATGTCGTCATTACGCGCGAGAAAACGCTCGATCCCACCAAACTGGAAGAATATAAACAGGTTGCGCCTGCAACCTTCGAGCAGCATCCGGTGATGATGCTGGCGAGCCACGGGCGCAGGGAAGTGGTGGAAGGTCCGGAGATCGAAGACATCCTGATCCTCGAATTCACCAGCTACGACGAGGCGCTCGCCTGGTATCACAGCCCGGAGTATCAGGCCGTCAGCGATACGCGCCTGCAAGGGGCCGACTATCGCATCATCATCACCGAAGGCCTGCCGGTCATGTAAGGCGACGGTGGGCCGCTTTCGGCGCTGTGTCAGGTGGCCGGCAACCGTCTGCTCAGGCTTCGAGCGCTGCCCGCGCACACGATTCGTCGGTGACCAGTCCCGAGAGCCAGCCGCCCTTGAGCACCGCAATCAGCGCCTCGCGCTTGCGCTCGCCGCCGGCGAAACCGATGGTGGGGCGCCGCGGCGGCGAATCCAGCGCGATGCTCGTCACGCGTCGGCCAATCGGCGATTCGACATGGGCGCCGGCGGAATCGATCGGCAAGCCGAGCATTTCCGCTACGGCGCCGTTCTGCGTCAATTCGTTCACTTCCGCCGACGTAATGAAGCCGTCTTCGTGCAGCGGACAATTCGGCCCGATATTGCCGATGCCGACGAACGCCACGTCGGCCTGCGCCGACAGCGATTCGACGATCCGGTACAGCCGGTGATTGCACCACTGCGCGCGCTCCGCTTCGCTATCGGCGAGCAGCGGCGCCGGCAGCAGAAAATGCTTGCCGCCCGTCTTCTCCGAAATGTGCAGCGCGACGTCATAGCGGTTCGAGGAGCCGTCCTGGGCGATCGCCCCGACCATCGATACCAGCCGGTGCTGCGGACGGTCCAGCTGCGCGATCTGATCGACGGCGGCCTTCAGCGTGCGGCCGCTGCTCACCGCGACCACCATCGGTTTTTCCTCGCCGAGATAGCGCTCCATCACCTGTGCGCCCGCTACCGCCAGCTTGCGGTCGACTTCCTCTGACGTATCGCTGTCGACCGGCACCACTTCGCACATGCTCAGACCGTAGCGCTTCGACAGTTGATCGGCGAGCGCGAGGCAGTCGGCCAATTGATGATCGACGCGCACGCGAATCAGATTCTTTTCCACCGCGAAGGCGACCAGCCGTTGCGCGACCGGACGCGACACCTGGAGCTTTTCGGCGATCTCGTTCTGGGTATTGCCGGCGACGTAATAGAGCCACGCGGCGCGGGTAGCAAGGTCTAATTTTTCGGTGGACTTGGGCACGGTGACGGTTCGCTTGAAGTGCGCCGATGATAGCAGCCGGTTCGCGCGCCTTGACTGAGGCTCGCGCGTGAGCTGGCTGCGGATTGCCGGTCAGGCAAGCGGTTGCCGTGCGGGGTCGAACAGCGGCCGCACATGGCGGTAAAGCGCGCGATACGCTTCGAGCCGTACGCGCAGTTCGGCATGGCGGCGCGGGTTCGGAGTGAACTCCTTTTCGATTGGCGGCTTGGTCAGCACCGTGGCCGGATCGCCGCCGGCCGCCAGCCAGCCGAGCCGAGCCGCGCCGAGCGCCGCGCCGGTTTCGCCGCCGCCGTGCTTGCGCGTTGCGGTATCGAGCGAGTCGGCGAGCAACTGCGCCCAGTAGTCGCTGCGGGCGCCGCCGCCGAGCAGGGACAGCGCCTTCGCTTCGGTGCCGGCCGCACGCAGCGCGTCGAGGCCGTCGGTGAGCGCGAGCGTGACGCCTTCGAGCACCGCGTAGCCGAGCAGCGCGCGATCGGTTGCGTGGTTCATGCCGAAGAACACGCCTTGCGCATACGGGTCGTTGTGCGGCGTGCGTTCGCCCGACAGATAGGGCAGGAAGAGCGGGGCGGTGTTCAATGCGTCGGCCGGGAGCGCCTCGATTTCGGCGAGCAGGGTCGGCTCGTCGGTAGAGGTGAGCTTGCAGACCCAGCGCAGACAACTCGCGGCGGACAGCACCACGCTCATCTGATGCCAGCGATCCGGAATCGCGTGACAGAACGCATGCACGGCGGACGCCGGATTCGGCCGGAAGCTGTCGCCGACCACGCACAGTACGCCCGACGTGCCGAGCGAAACGAAGCCGTCGCCGGGTTGCGTCGCGCCGATGCCGATCGCGCTGGTGGCGTTGTCGCCGCCGCCGGCCGCGACGATCACGCCGTCGCTCAGGCCGAATTCGCGCGCCACCGCGGGCAGCAGCGTGCCCGACGGCTCGCTGCCTTCGCACAGGCTCGGCATCTGCGCGCGCGACATGTTGCAGGCCGCGAGCAGCGAATCGGACCAGTCGCGCCTGGCGACGTCGAGCCACAGCGTGCCGGCCGCGTCCGATGGGTCGGACACCTTGCCGCCGGTCAGTTGCAGGCGCAAGTAATCCTTCGGGAGCAGTACGCAGGCGGTCCGCGCAAAAATGTCGGGCTCATGGCGCACGACCCACAGTAGCTTCGGCGCGGTGAAGCCGGGCATGGCGAGGTTGCCGGCCACGCTATGCAGCTCCGGCGCGCGTTCGGTCAGTTCTGCGCATTCCTTGTCGCTGCGCATGTCGTTCCACAGGATCGCGGGCCGCAACACGCGATCCTGCGCATCCAGCAGAACGGCGCCGTGCATCTGGCCCGACAGGCCGATGCCGCGAATCTGCGCGAACTCGTCGGGATATCTGGCGCGCAGGGCGGCGAGCGCTGCGCGCGTGCCTGCCCACCAGTCTTCGGGATTCTGCTCGGCCCAGCGTTGATGCGGGCGCGACACGGTAAACGGTGAGCCTGCGGTGCCGATCACGCGTCCGTTGGAGGCGAGCAGCAGAACTTTCACTTCGGACGTGCCGAGGTCGATGCCGAGATACATGGGCGCGGAACCTTCGTCGTTAGAGATGCGCTACTTTAGCCGCACATGGCGCGCGGTGCCATGCGCATTAAGCCTGGCACCGGCGCGCTTCGATGCCGCGCGTTGCGCGGCGCTTGCTGAGCTGATTGAATGTGGCGTTGGCGTGACGTTTATGTGGCCGGCGCTCAAACCGCGCCGCGTTTGGCCAGCCATACGTCGACGCGCGCCAGCGCGCCCCCCAGCGCCGATTCCAGTTCCGGCGTCTGAGCCATGCTGCCCCATAGCAGCCGGTCGGCGGCGAACGCCTTCAATGGGTCGGACGCTGCGAAAAAGCCCCGCGCGACGCGCTCATCCATCACGCCATCCTGATACGTGTACGGCAGCTTGCCGGCGTTCCAGCGCTCCAGAAAGCGGAAGAACAGCGCGGGCAGCATCGCCGTCGCCGCCGGCGTGACGCCGCGCTCGAAGCACTCTGCCAACGTCGGCGCGATAAAGCCTGGCAGCTTCGAAAAACCGTCCGCCGCGACGCGCTGATTCGTGTCCTGGATATATGGATTGCTGAAACGTTCGAGCACCACGTCGCGATAGCGTTCGAGATCGAGCGGACTCGGTGTGAGACACGGAATCACGTCTTCCGTGACGTAGTCGAAGGCGAATCTGCGGATGTCCGCATCGAGCGTGCCTTCGTGAATGTAGTTCAGCCCGACCAGCGTGCCCGCCCACGCGATGCAACTGTGCGGCGCGTTGAGAATGCGGATCTTCGCTTCCTCGTACGGCATCACCGAGTCGACCAGTTCCGCGCCGACCTTTTCCCAGGCCGGACGGCCCGCGATGAACCGGTCTTCGATCACCCATTGGATGAACGCTTCGCCCATCACCGGGCAGGCGTCGTCGACGCCGGTGGCGGCCTTGACGCGTTCACGCACGTCCGGCGTGGGACGCGGCGTGATGCGGTCGACCATCGAGCTGGGACAGGCCGTGTTGTCGTCGAACCATTGCGCCAGTTCGTCCGCGCCGCGCCGTTCGAGAAATTCGCTCATGCCCGCATGGAAGCGCTCGCCGTTGCTGCGCAGGTTGTCGCAAGTTTGCAGCGTGACCGGGCCCGCGCCGCGCTTCATGCGCGCGTCGAGAATCGCTGCCAGCGCGCCGTAAATGGTGGTGTGACCGCCGTCGAGGTCGGCGGCGAGATCGGCGTTGGCGATGTCGAGCTCGTCCTCTTCGTCGAGGTAATAGCCGCCTTCGGTAACGGTGAACGCGATGATCCTGCAGGCCGGATCCGCGCCCGCTTCGATCAGCGCGTCGAGACTTTCGGTCCACGGCACGACGCGCTCGATCGAGCGAATCGTTTCGTACGCGCGCTCACCTTGGGGCGTGACGGTCTCGAGCGTGTACACGCCGTTTTGCGCGGCGAGCGCTTCGAGCACCGCATTCATATCGCTGCGGATATTGCCGACCGTCAGCGACCAATGCGGTTCGCCGGGCACTTTGGCCTCGTTCAACCGATGCAGATACCACGCTTGATGGGCGCGATGAAACGATCCCGCGCCGATGTGCAGGATCACGTGTGCGGCCGCGCCGCTGCCTTGCCCGCTGTTCATGTGCGTCTCCTGAATGTCTTTGCTCGCACGACTCGACGCGTGCGTTTTTCTCGTGAGTGTCCGCCCCGGCGCTTCCCTTCAGCCCCCTTGGGAAGCAAGAAAACCCGCGGTGGCCCAGCGTTTTCCTGAAATGGAGCATTTGCTCTGCATGTGAGCGAATGATCGTACCCGATGAAACGAAAGTCAAGGCGGCACAGCAGGCTTTTTTGTGGCGCAGCGCGGCGCGGCGTGGCTTTTCCGCGCGTGTCGCGCAGCGCCTTTGCGTGATGGCGGGCCATTGTCGCGCGTATTGCATTGCATCAAATTTGACATGCGATGCGTCAGGACTAACCCGAATGCAAAAAAGTATCGATCCGCGGTCTCATTTCCAGTGGTGAAGCGTGCGTTTGAGGGTTACGTTTCGCTATACAAGAGAAAGACCGGCGGCGCCTTTGGCAGGCCGCTTCATGGAGGCAGACAGTGCAACCAGATCTCGAACTCGTGGCCGTACGCCGCGACGAATCGTTCAAAGTGTGGTCGCACGGCTATCCGTATCGCACCGTGCGTTGGCACTTTCATCCCGAATACGAGATTCATCTGATCGTGGCGACGACTGGCAAGATGTTCGTCGGCGATCACATCAGCAACTTCGCGCCAGGCAATCTGGTGCTGATCGGGCCGAACCTGCCGCACAACTGGGTGAGCGAAATGCCGCAAGGCCAGAGCGTCGCGCAGCGCAATCTGGTGGTGCAGTTTGGGCAGGAGTTCGTGTCGAACTGCGTCGAGAGTTTTCCGGAATGGCGTCAGGTTGAGGCGTTGCTCGTCGATTCACGGCGCGGTGTGTCGTTCGGTGCGCAGACGAGCGCGGCGATCCGGCCGTTGTTTCTTGAATTGCTGGCGGCGCGCGGGTTGCGTCGGCTGGTTCTGTTCATGTCGATGCTGGAGATTCTGACGAACGCCGCGGATCGCGAGACGCTGGCGAGTCCCGCTTATCGGACCGACCCATCAGGTTTCGCTTCGACCCGCATTAATCACGTGCTGTCGTATATCGGCAAAAACCTCGCGAACGAATTGCGCGAGTCGGACCTCGCGCAACTCGCGGGCCAGAGCGTCAGTGCATTCTCGCGTTATTTCCGCCGCCATACCGGGCTGCCGTTCGTGCAATACGTGAACCGCATGCGTATCAATCTCGCGTGCCAATTGCTCGCCGACGAGGCCTTGAGCGTGACTGATGTCTGCTTCAAGGCGGGTTTTAACAACCTGTCGAACTTCAACCGGCAGTTTCTCGCGGTCAAGGGCATGGCGCCTTCCAGATTCCGCCGCTTTCAGCAACTGAACGACGCGAGCCGTGAAGCCTCCGAACAAGCGGCGGCGCGCGGCGTGGGTGTCGACGACGCGCCCGCTCTCGTGTCCGCGCCGGGCCTGTCGCACAGCGTCGCCGCAGCTTATCCGCCAACGTAGTCTCAAGCGCAGGCTTTCAGCCGAAGTGGCGTATTCCTCCCGTTGAAAAATTGCGGCGCATGGTATGGCGGCTGTGGCAACACATGTCTTCAGCGTGTCCGTTCATCGCCATGCCGGTTGTCCACGCCTTGTTGTTACGCGACGCCCCCAGCTATGAAGACGGGCGTTGCGCGGGTCACCGTGAATGCGAACGCCAACGGTTCGCTCGATTCGTCTACCGGTTCGAAGAGTGAAGGCGCTGCCGAAATGGCTTGCGTCATCCCGGGAGAATCCCGGATGGTCCAGCTATATTTATCGGGACTGCAAAATAAAAATATACAGTTGTATTACAAAATAGCAGGGAACGGCGTTGGAATCTTCGTATCCTTCCCTCGTCATAGGGGCAAGGATACCAACTGATTCAACTATTCTATCGAGAGGCAAGCATGGCAACGTCTTCCGTGAACGGTACTTCATCCGCGTACTTGTCCTATCCGGACAATTTGCAAGGCAGGGGCGGCCACCATGATTCTCGCGATCAACAGACAGAAGGATCGACACCGTCGCAGCAATCTGGATCGGGCCACCCATTGCCCGACAAACGCGCGGGCCGGCAGCCGACGCAAGACCGGCTTTCGGGTAACGGTCAGAGGCCTTGCTCTAGCCAGGAGGGGATGCTGAAGATTCAGGCGTTGCAACGTAGAGCCAGGCGGTCCCCCACGGAGGCGCCGCCGGCTGGCGAAGAGGGACGTAATGCTTCACCCAGCGCTGTAATGAAGCCGCCAGTCACGTCGCTTCCGCAGCCATTCCATCCGTACACCTACCTCCCTATTGCCTTGCGCCACTACAACGCGTTATATCAGCCATCAGCGGAAAACAACAACGAGTATCTGTTCCAAACGAGACGAGGCTATGAAGATTGGAGCGGCTGCCTTGGCAGTACTCAATATGTCGAGTCTGTAGCAGCGCAAAGCGGCCAGGACTTGATGGCGGCTTCCTCTGAGGTGGCCGCCAGACTCGAAGGAAGAAGGGGGGAGGACGTCCGCAAACGCACTGAGGCGGAAATGTCCGATTTACAGATTCGGTATGGCAGTGTTGGGCACGTACCTCTTGCCAATCATGTCGAGATACCTGGACGGGATTGGGACGATGGGCAGCACACCGCTGGAGAAGTCGCCCGTTCGATAATCACAGAGCTGGCAAACCGTTTTTCCAGGCCCTTCAACCCGCTGGGAGAGACATACGGCACACCGGTCCAGTTCGTAGGAGTGACAACTGAAATGAGTGCGCCGGCAGAGCTGAACGCACATGATGACGACATTTGCGCCCATTATTTCGGTATTCAAAGACTTCACCAAACTGGCGACTACCGGAGCGACGGATATGAGATTTTCGACAACAACTACGGGGCGTTTCGGTACTCCAACTTCAACCAGCTATCCGCTGCGTTGACCGGCTACCTTGATGCAACGGCGCCAAGGTCCGGTCGCGTGAAGTTTTTTGGACTCGACTATCAAGCCATGATTCACGTGAGGCAGCACGAACTCGGCGACCTTAACCTTGGTGCTGTCGGCGGCAGCTATGGGATCCCTCCGCCCGCGCAGCCGGGCGGCTACGCGACGCTGACGCCGCCGCGCGCGGACTTGCCACGGCCGGACTGGGATCGGCCGGGGCCGTCGTGGCGTGATGAATTGAAGAAGCGCAGCACGGACACGCAGTCGGGCGGGCTTTACCGTCCGTCGACGGTCAGTCCGCAGGAGTTAAAGGCGCGCGGCGGTTTCAATAGCGAAGACACGCCGCTGCGCAACGTCAATCTGGATCTGCACGATTCGGCGGTCGCGAAGGATCCGCACAACAGCGATGGCGGCGGCTATCTGGGCACATACCGGAGGGCGTTGACAGCGCAGCAGAAGATGCCGGCGAAGGACGGCTACATCTACGACGTGGCGCCTTCGCCGAACATGGTGGATGTCGACGGCTCGCTGGGTGCGCATGCGCGCAACCCGGGGTTGGGCGAGGTGGCGGCAATGGGCCGTATCGACTACAACCAGGTGCGCGGCTGGTGGGGGATGAAGAACGGCGAGGTGGGCGACTACACGGCCAATCCAGACTATCGGTGGGACGTTTATGACCAGACCAGCACGGCCGGCGCGCAGCCGCAGCTAGCAGGCTTCGCGGGCGACGACCCGGCGTGGAGCGACGCGCTGCACAAGCCGTTCATCGGCGCCACGAGCTTGCGCGACGGCAAGACGATTTATACGCCGAAGCAGGATCCGAATCTGTCGCAGGCGCAGTTTTACGGGCACGCGCTGGAGAAAATCCAGGCCCTGGCGAATGGGCAGCATTACGCGGGCCCCGTTGCGATTCGTGCGAAGGACGGCTGGGCGGGCGGAGCGTTCGGCGTGCTGACGCCGCTCGTTGGAGTAAAAGACCCGCTCGCGCCCGGTGAGGCGTCTGGCATCCCGCACGACCGTGTGGGCGTGCGCAACACGCAGAGGCCGGACAAAGACGCTGGCAGCGCGATCATCACCCCGGACGGGCGTATCGAGTTCACGGACCCGTCTTGCAAGGGGAGCGTGATGCGTCCGGATAGTGGAGGGTTTCTGTATGCGGACGGCCCCGGCAACAGGGCGACCGACAAGAGCGACTCGTTTCACTACGACGAGGATCATCACCTGGTCAGCAACGAAAACGGTCAGAGGGTGACTTATGACGAGAACGGGTACGCACGGCTATCCGCGACGCAGAATCCGGGGCCGTTCGAGGAAACGAAGAGCCGGTGGGACATCGTGGATCGCGACGGCAAGACGGTGACGCCGGCGGCGGATCCGAGGTCATACACGGACAATGACGCGGGCCGTGCAGACACGCAATACCGTTTCGAGCGGGATCCGGATTCGGTATTGCCGTCTGGCACGACGTCGTTCGTGACCGGGGTGCCGGGCGAACCGGACTACGGCAGCTTTAAGGACTGGCTGGTCGAAGCGCCGAGGGGAACCGGTCCGCGTATGTACGCGTGGCTGAAAGATCACAACGCCGCGTTGCTGTACCGGGACGGTTCCTACGTGGTGCCAGGTGAATCGGGCGAACTGAAGCTGTACAACCTGGATGGCGTGGCTCAAACCAACGTGCTAGGGGAGCCGCCACGCACCTATCGGGTACCCGACGCGCTGTGGGCGCAGATGCAGAGTTACACGACCAGACGCGCGGCTTTCGAACAGCGGAACGAGACGGTCTGAAGTGGACGGCCTTGCGTCGTCCAGGGCCGGGACGGTGCTGCGTGCCCCGTCCTGGTTGTTCAGGTGATCACTCACGCCGCGCGCGGGTGCAATGCGAATAGACGATAGCGACCTCAGGCAAAGGCCAGGATGCCGGGGAACGCAACCAGCGCAGCGCAAAAAAACAAGACCTACAGCATCGTCCTCACATGCCAAAGCTCGGGAAACAAAACCACATCGAGCATCTTCCGCAGATAAGTTGCCCCGCTAGTCCCACCGGTGCCTTGCTTAAAACCAATAATCCGCTCAACCGTGGTCACATGTCTGAACCGCCACTGCCGAAACGCATCTTCGAGATCGACCAGTTCTTCAGCCATCTCATACAGTTCCCAATGCTGCGAAGGATTCCGATAAACCTCGAGCCAGGCCGCTTCAACGGACGCGTCGTGAGCAGTAGGCTGCGTCCAGTCCCTGTCGAGCCGCGAAGGCGAAATCGCAAATCCACGCCGCGCCAGCAATCTGACCACTTCATCATAAAACGAAGGCGCCTCCAGCGAAGCCTTCACCTCGGCAAACACGTCAGCCCGGTGCGCATGCGGCTTCAACATCAGCCCATTCTTGTTGCCGAGCAAAAACTCGATCTGCCGATACTGATACGACTGAAACCCGGATGAACTCCCCAGATAAGGCCGCATCGCCGTGTACTCGGACGGCGTCATCGTCGCGAGAACGCTCCATGCCTGTACGAGCTGCTCCATGATCCGCGACACGCGCGCCAGCATCTTGAACGCCGGCGGCAACTCATCGTGATGCACGGCCTGCAGCGCCGCCCGCAACTCATACAACGCGAGCTTCATCCACAACTCGCTCGTTTGATGCTGGATGATGAACAGCATCTCGTTGTGATCGGGCGATAACGGATGCTGCGCATCCAGCACCGTTCCGAGCGACAGATAATCGCCGTAACTCATCGACTCCGAAAAATCGAGCTGCGCGTCGTGCCAGCCATCACCTGAATCGGCGACTGGGGCCGCCGCATGAGAAGCAGCACTCCCGTGCCCAAACGGACATCCCTGCGCCGGTTTCTCTTCCGGCAACCCCGGTGTTTGCATATGATCGGTCATCGCGTCGTACTCCTCAGGTCACAGCGCCGCGTGCGGCAAATTCAGGCGCCCGCCAGGTCTCTTGCGTCAGCACATCGCGCAACGTTTCCACGGCATCCCAGACATCGACAAAGCGCGTGTACAGCGGCGTAAAACCAAACCGCAGCACATGCGGTTCGCGATAGTCGCCGATCACGCCGCGTGCGATCAGCGCCTGCATCACCTCATAACCATGCGGATGTTCGAAGCTCGCATGCGAACCGCGTTGCGCATGCTCACGCGGCGTGACGAGCTTCAGCGGAAACTCGCTGCAGCGCGTTTCGACGAGTTCGATGAACAGATCGGTCAGCGCCAGCGACTTTTTGCGAACCGCCTGCATGTCGGTTTGCAGGAACACGTCGAGCCCGCATTCGACGAGCGACATCGACACCATCGGCTGCGTGCCGCACAAAAAGCGGCCGATGCCGTCGTCGGGCTGATACGTCGGGTCCATCCTGAACGGCGCGCGATGACCCCACCAGCCGGACAGCGGTTGAGCAAATTCATTCTGGTGCCGTCTGGGCACCCACACGAACGCTGGCGAACCCGGGCCGCCGTTCAGATACTTGTATGTACAGCCGACCGCGTAGTCCGCGCCGACACCGTTCAGATCGACCGGCACCGCGCCCGCCGAATGCGCAAGATCCCACAGCGCGAGCGCGCCTTTGTCGTGGATCAGCCTGGTGAGCGGGGCCATGTCGTGCATGTAGCCGGTGCGGTAGTTCACGTGCGTGATCATCGCGATAGCGGTGTCATCGCCGATCGCGGCGGGCAGTTCGGCGGGATCGGCGACCAGACGCAATTCATAGCCACGGTCGATCTGTTCGATCAGTCCTTGCGCGATGTACAGATCGGTTGGGAAGTTCGAGCGCTCGGAAACGATCACGCGACGCTTCGGATCGCGCGCATTCGCCACTCGCAGCGCAGCGGACAGCAGCTTGAACAGGTTGATCGAAATCGTATCGGTGACGACCACTTCGTTTTCCGCCGCGCCGATCAACGGCGCGAGCTTGTTGCCGAGGCGGCGCGGTAGCGCGAACCAGCCCGCGGTGTTCCAGCTGCGAATCAGGCCTTCGCCCCATTCGGCGCCGATCACGGTCTGCGCGCGCTGCGCGGCGGCGGCCGGCGGCACGCCGAGCGAGTTGCCGTCGAGATAGATGGTCGTCGGCGATAGCGCGAATTGATCGCGCAACGCCGCCAGCGGGTCGGCGCTGTCGAGCGCCAGTGCTTCGTCACGGTGGTTCATGGTGATTCCGTCAGTCAGATCAGGGGTATTCAGTGAGACTCGGGTAGTGTGCGCAATATCGCGCGCACCGGGCTTGCGTCGAGTGTGGTCAGCTTGAGCGGCAGCGCGATCAGTTCGTAGTCGCCCGCGGCGACGTCGTCGAGCACGATGCCCTCGAGAATCGCCATGCGATGCGCACGGATGCGGTGGTGAGCGTCCATCGTCCTCGATTCCTGCGGGTCGAGCGACGGTGTGTCGATGCCGATCAGCTTCACCCCTCGCGACGCCAGCAGATCGATGGTGTCCGGCGCGACCGCGCAGAACCCGCTGTCCCAGACGGTGGTCGGCGCGTTTCTGTAAGTGCGCAGTAAGACTCTCGGCGGCAGGTCATCGAGCGAACAGGTCAAGTGTTGTGGCGTCACAACAGGTGATGCGCCGATGCAATGAATCACGCGGCATCGGCCGAGGTAGGCATCGAGCGGCACTTCGCCGATCGCGGCGCCTTCGGCGTCGTAGTGAAGCGGGGCATCGGTGTGCGCGCCGGTGTGCGGCGACAGCGTGAGCCGCGCCACATTGACGGGCGAGCCCGCCTCCATGCGCCATACGCGCTCGATACCCACCGGCGTGTCGCCTGGCCACACGGGCGTGGCGGCATCGACGGCGGGTGTGATGTCCCAAAGTGTTCGCATAGTCGCATCGGCGGTTCGTGTCTATCCGGGAATGATAGGTGGCTTGACGCGAAATGTGATTGCGAAAAAATCTCCTTCTACGCCGTGTCTTGGAACATAATTTGAGATAAATGGGAAAGGGAGACCGAATATGAACGCGATCTCGCTCGACGCCACCGATTGCCGTATCTTGACGGTGCTTCAGCAAGAAGGACGGATCAGCAATCTCGACCTCGCGGAGCGCATCTCGCTCTCGCCGTCAGCTTGTCTGCGACGCCTGCGCCTGCTCGAAGAGCAGGGTGTCATCGAACATTACCGCGCGTGTCTGAACCGCGAAGTGTTGGGATTTGAACTGGAAGCGTTCGTGCAGGTGTCCATGCGCAACGACCAGGAGAATTGGCACGAGCGCTTTGCGGAAGCGGTGCGCGACTGGCCGGAAGTGGTCGGCGCGTTCGTCGTGACCGGCGAGACTCACTATCTGCTGCGAGTTCTCGCGCACAACCTCAAGCACTATTCGGATTTCGTGCTGCAGCGGCTCTACAAGGCGCCGGGCGTGATGGATATTCGTTCGAATATCGTGCTGCAGACACTCAAGGAAGATTCGGGCGTGCCCGTGTCGTTAGTGAAGAAAGCCAGCGGGCACGGCGCCGCGCACAACGATCGCTGAGCGCAAATACGGCCGCGCGTTCAAAGCGGCTTGAGTCCGTGAAACTGGCCGTTCTGAAACACCAGAGGCGAGATTCCGGCGGCATTTTCGTGCACGCCGCAGCGCTCCACTTCGCCGACGAAAATCACGTGGTCGCCTTCTTCGTAACGGCTGCGGTTATGGCATTCGAACCAGGCGAGCGCACCGTCCAGCACCGGCATGCCGGTGTCGCCTTGCGCATGCGACACGCCTTCGAAGCGGTCGCCCTTCACGGTCGCAAAGCGCTTGCACAGATCGAGTTGCGAGGCGGCCAGCACATTGACCACGTAATGGCTGTTCGCGCGGAACACGGGCATGGACGCCGAGCGTGTGGCAAGGCTCCATAACACCAGCGGCGGATTGAGCGAAACCGAATTGAACGAGCTGGCCGTGATGCCGATCAATTGGCCGGACGCCGCGCGCGTTGTAATGACGGTGACGCCGGTGGCGAATTGGCTGAGCGCCTGTTTAAAGGCGCTCTGGTCGAAGTTGGGCGGGCTGGCGCGCTTCATTGGGCGCGAGCCCCTGGCGCAAACCGGCCGAAGCCCGGGATGAACCTGTCGCGCGTGCGGCTGAAAACAAATGATTCGAAAGTCATAGTGAAAATCGTCGATTTGTCCCAATTTTAACTGCAATCGCGGCGGATTGGCCGTGACCGCGAGCCGGTGAGTGAAAAACCCGCTAAGCTGGAAAATCGGGTGGTGGAACGAGCGTTGAGGCGAAGCGTGGACCGGCATCGGCCGATTATGAGTTCAAGGAGCGGGCAGCATGAGTCAGACAGGCGAAGTCGCCACTCTCGGCGGCGGTTGTTTCTGGTGCCTCGAAGCGGTGTATCTGGGCGTCGAAGGCGTGAACGCGGTGGAGTCGGGCTACGCGGGCGGCCAGACCCGGCAGCCGACTTACGAAGACGTGTGCGACGGCGAAACGGGCCACGCGGAAGTCGTGAACGTCGACTTCGATCCGGCGAAGATCAGCTATCGCGAGATTCTCGACATCTTCTTTGCGATCCACGATCCGACGCAGTTGAACCGGCAAGGCAACGACGTCGGCACGCAATACCGCTCGGTGATCTTTACGCATTCCGACGCGCAGCGGGAGATCGCGCTGCAGGCGATCCGCGAGATTGGCGAACAGCAGATTTACGACGGCCAGATCGTCACCCAGGTGCTGCCGCTGGACGGCAACTACTGGCCCGCCGAGGCTTATCACCAGAACTATTTTGCGCACCATCCGAATCAGGGATATTGCTCGTTCGTGGTGGCGCCGAAGGTGGCGAAGTTTCGTCAGAAGTTTGCTCACCGGATCAAGGCGAGCTAACACGGCAAGCGTCTGGGTGAGGTTCCTTCATAGGCGTCGGGGTGAGGCGGGCTCTCGTTCTCGTCGGCCGGCGGGGGCTCATGGTCGTGCTCGTGTTCATGAGCCAGCCGCGCATACGCCTCGATGATTGCGCGCGCCAACTCCACACAACTCAGCGGCGCCGAGCCTTCCGCCTTGTTGTTGATCGCAATCACCACCGGCTGGCCGGCCAGCGCGTAGCGCGCGGCCAGTTCGGCGAGTGAAGCACGGGTCGCCGGATCCTGATCGACCAGCTGGTTGAACGGCTCGTACTTGGCCTTTGCCTGTTCGTATTTGAAGCCGCCGTGCAGACTCCAGCGTACGATCAACGGTCCGGCCGGCTCGCCGTCCAGCAGCGCGAGCGCTGCGGCCTGGCGCAGCGGGTCGGGCATGCGGGCGTGAATTCCCACGCAATAGCGCACGCCCGCCGTTTTGAGTGTGCGGATGAAGCGCGGCGTGAGCAGGCTCGCATCGCGGATTTCGATCGCGTAGCAGGTGCCGTCCGGCAGCTTCGGCAAGGCCGCGAGGAATTCGGCCAGCCGTTCGATGAATGCCGCCGGATGTGCGAGCATTTGATCCGGCAGCGGCGAAAGCTGGAACACCAGCGCGCCGGCCTTGGCGCCGAGGCCTTCGAGACAAGGCGTGACGAAGTCGTCGATCGCCATTTGCGCGTTCAGAAAACACGGGTTCATCGAGACCGGCTCGCCGCGTTCGGCGCGCACGGTGGCGTCGGTGATCGTCATCGGCGCCTTGACGATGAAGCGGAAGTGCTCGGGCACTTGCTGCGCGTAGCGCAAATACTCGGTGACCGTGAGCACCTGATAAAACGACCGGTCTATGCTGACCGTCTTGAGCAGCGGATGCGCGCCGTAGGCCGTGAGGCCTTCGCGCGAGAGCTTGCTGTTGCTGTATTCGTCGCCATAGACGATGCCGTTCCAGCCCGGAAACGACCACGTCGAGGTGCCGAGATGAATTTGCGGCGGCAGTTCGGCCGCGAGTGCGAGCAGTTCGGGCGAGGGCGGGGCGGCGAGGATTTCCCGGGCGCGGCGCTTTTTGGTGACGGCGGGGACGGTCGCGGTGTCGGCTTCAGGCGCGGCACCGGCGTCGTCCGGTTGCGATAGGGTGGTGGCGCTCTTCGAACGTGACGGGTTGATCCGGGCCTCGTCCTTCGGCGGCGGCGTTTCCACCGGCATGCCGAACAGATCGAACTGCACGGCTTTGCCCGCAACGTCAGCCTCGCCTTCTACCGGCTGTTCAACTTCGGGCTGTTCAACTTCGCTTGTCCTGCTCTGGTCCATCGGTGTTCGGCCTGCTGTTCAAAGGTTGCGCCGCGTCGCCCGCTCATGCACGGCGCCGCGGCGCAACCGTATTACAGCGGCTTGTCGTACATATAGCGGCGCGACCACGGCAGGGTTTTCGCGCTGCGGCCGGCTTTGCGGCACACCACCTGGTAGATGGAGACGTCGTCGTTCTCGAACGCGTAGGCGCAACCCGCGAGATAAACGCGCCAGATGCGGAATTTTTCGTCGTCGACCAGTTTGCGGGCTTCGTCCGCGTGTGTTTCGAAATTATCCGCCCAGATGTCCAGCGTGTGCGCATAGTGACGGCGCAGGCTTTCGACGTCAACTGCTTCGAGCCCGCCGCGCTGCATGGCTTCGAGCGCGAGGCTGATATGCGGCAGTTCGCCGTCCGGGAACACATAACGGTCGATGAATTCGCCGCCGCCGAGTGCCGTCTCGCCGCTGTCCGAATCGCTCGACGTAATACCGTGATTCATGGCGACGCCGTCGTCGACCAGCAGATCGCGAATCTTCTCGAAGTAGCCCGGCAGATTCTTGCGGCCGACGTGCTCGAACATGCCGACGCTCGTAATGCGATCGAATTGCCCTTCGACGTCGCGGTAATCCTGCAGACGAATCTCGATCTGGCCTTCCAGGCCCGCGGCTTTCACACGCGCGGTGGCGAGGTCGAATTGATTCTGCGAGAGCGTCACGCCCACACACTTCGCGCCGAACTTCTGCGCCGCGCGCAGGACGAGCGCGCCCCAGCCGCAGCCGATATCGAGCAGGCGCTGCCCCGGCTGCAACTGGATCTTGGTGAGGATGTGGTCGATCTTCTTGATCTGCGCGGTGGCGAGATCTTCGTCGCCGTTCTCGAAGTAGGCGCACGAGTACACCATGTTCTCGTCGAGCCACAGCTTGTAGAACTCGTTCGAGACGTCGTAGTGATACTGGATCGCCTTCTTGTCCGACGCCTTCGAATGACTGAAGTAGCGCCGCACGCGCGCCAGCTTGCCCGCGCTGGTGACGGTGTTGCGCGCCAACTGGTAGCCGACGTTGATGATGTCCGACAGCTTGCCCTCGATGTCGATCTTGCCCTTCACGTACGCCTCGCCGAGATTGTCGAGGCTCGGTTCGAGCAGATACGGCAGCGCCGTGGCGCTTTTGACATGTAGCGTGACCTGGGGCGCGGCGAACTGCCCGAAGTCATGTTGCTGACCGTCCCACAGCACGAGGCGTGCTGGAACGTTAGCCTTGGTTTTTACATCTTCCACCCACTGCGCCAGCTTCTTCTCCCAGAACATGCGATCTCTCCGTGTCCGTTGAATTAAAGCAAAGCTTGTGTGGACCGCAGCTCGATGCGGCGCAACTCCTATGCCGCGAGATGCCGTCCGGCCGGCGCGCGCTGCTGCATTGGCAACGCACTGCCGGTGTTGTATTCCAGTTCAAGGCGACAGGCGGGAGATTTGCCAGTCGCTCTGTTCGTCCGATCGGGTGTAGAGCAAGCGGTCGTGCAGACGCGACGGCCGGCCTTGCCAGAACTCGATTGCTTCGGGTACCAAACGATAGCCGCCCCAGTGTGGCGGACGCGGCGGCTGATCGCCGTATAACAGGCTGAATTCGCGTTCGCGTGTTTCGAGCTGCGAACGGCTTTCAATTACCTGACTCTGATTGGATGCCCACGCACCGATACGTGAACCGAGCGGGCGCGACTCGAAATAGCCATCGCTTTCTTCCGCACTGGTCTTGACGATGCGTCCCTCTACGCGCACCTGGCGCTCCAGTTCGATCCAGTAGAACAGCAGGCTGGCGTAGGGATTGGCCGCCAGTTCGCGGCCTTTACGGCTCTCGTAATTGGTGAAGAACACAAAGCCGCGCTCATCGACGCCTTTGATCAGCACGATGCGCGCCGATGGCCGGCCGCGCGAGTCGACCGTGGCCACCGTCATGGTATTCGGTTCGGGCAGTTGGGCGTCTACCGCCTGTTTGAACCACATGTCGAATTGACGAAACGGGTTGCGGTCGACATCGCCGACGTCCAAAGAACCCAGCGAATAGTTTTTTCGAAGTTCGGCGAGTGAGGTCATGTTCTTATGCGAACGCTACAGTCCAATCAGTATAGCTAAGACGCTAATTTTTTGCGCGTAGCCAGGTCAAGGTCTCACGCGGTGCTGTGGTGCATGCCGACGCGCTGTGGCCCACGGCGCTGCTCTTTGCGCGCCGATGCAAGCTGGTGCGTTCAGGCAGAATACGGGGTTGCGTACGCGTGAGCGTCGCCATTCTGTATTTTTGCCTGACCAGTGAGCCCTGCCATCATGTCCAGCACCACCGCGCCATCCGATCTTACTACCAGCCTCGACGGGAGTGAAACCGCCGACCGCGAGCGGCGCTTCGGCGGCATTGCCCGCCTGTACGGCGCACCGGCGCTCGCTGCGTTCGAAGGCGCGCACGTGGCGGTGATCGGCATTGGCGGGGTCGGGTCGTGGGTGGCCGAGGCGCTCGCGCGCAGCGCGGTCGGCACGCTGACGCTGATCGATCTCGACAACGTCGCCGAGAGCAACACTAACCGGCAGATCCACGCACTCGACGGCAACTACGGGAAACCGAAGGTCGAAGCAATGGCGGAACGCATCGCGGCGATCAATCCGTTTTGCGACGTGCGCCTGATCGAAGACTTCGTCGAGCCGGACAATTTCGAGGCTACGCTCGGCGGCGGCTTCGATTACGTGGTCGATGCGATTGACAGCGTGCGCACCAAGACGGCGTTGATCGCATGGTGTGTGGAAAAGAAACAGCCGTTGATCACGGTCGGCGGCGCGGGCGGCCAGCTCGATCCGACGCGCATTCGCATCGACGATCTCGCGCTGACCATTCAAGACCCGTTGTTGTCGAAAGTGCGCGGACAACTGCGCAAACAGCACGGCTTTCCGCGCGGGCCGAAGGCGAAGTTCAAGGTGAGCGCGGTGTATTCCGACGAGCCGTTGATCTACCCGGAAGCCGCCGTCTGCGATATAGACATGGAAGCCGAGCACGTGAGCACGTCGCCGGGTCACACGGGACCGGTCGGTTTGAACTGTGCGGGCTTCGGTTCGAGCGTGTGCGTGACGGCGAGCTTTGGCTTTGCCGCGGCTGCGCATGTGCTGCGGGCGTTGGCGAAGCAGGCGACGGCTTGAGGTGATTCACGTTGCGGCAGGTGCCGCGGCAAAGCCGAAGATTCAGGTATTCAGGTATTCAGGCGGCGGCACACCGGCGGCGCCTGAATACCGACTGGGCAGATCAGAACAGCGAGGCGCTCAGCTTGCGCCGCCATTGCGACACCAGCTCCGGCTGATGCGCGGCCAGATCGAACACCGACAGCATGGTCTTACGGCCGATATCGTCGCGGAACGCGCGGTCGCGCTGCACGATCGCAAGCAACTGTTCGAGCGCTTCCGCATACTTGAGGCGGGCGATGAACGCGCTGGCCAGATCGAAGCGCGCTTCGAGATCGGTTGGGTCGGCGGCGACCTTCGCTTCCAGCGCATCGGTCGGCGGCAAGGCCGCGGCGGCGTCCACCGCGTCGAGACGCGTCTTGATCGCGTTGAAGCGCGCGTCGATACCTTGCGTCGTTTTCGGCGACAGCAGATCGACTTCGTTGCGGGCTTCGTCGATACGGTTGTCTTCGAGCAGCATTTCAATGCGGTCCATGCGCGCTTCGTCGAAACCCGGGTCGTAGGCGAGGGCGGCTTGCAGCGCGTCGTAGGCATCTTCGCGGCGGCCTTCGGCGAGCGCGGTTTGCGCCTCCAGACGCGCGGCATCCGCGCCTTGCGGCACGAGCCGCTCGATAAATTCGCGCAACTGACCTTCAGGCAGCACGCCGACGAACTGATCGACCGGCCGCCCGTCGGCGAATGCCATGACGTGCGGAATGCTGCGCACCTGGAAGTGCGCGGCCAGTTCCTGGTTCTCGTCTACGTTGACCTTCACCAGCTTCCATTTGCCGGCGGCTTCGGCTTCGAGCTTTTCGAGCATCGGGCCGAGGGTCTTGCAGGGGCCGCACCAGGGCGCCCAGAAATCGACCAGCACGGGGGCCAGTGTCGACGCCGTGATGACGTCCTGTTCGAAAGTGGCCAGAGTGGTGTCCATTGCGTCCTCGTCGATAAAACGGTTTGACGGTTATTTGGGGCCAAACGCCACGGATTCAATGCTGCCTGAACCCGCCGGTGCTCATTTGCGCTGGGGTAGCGGAATCCATTCGGTTTCGCCCGGCACCTTGCCCATTTCCTGATGGGTCCACGCCAGCTTCGCGGCTTCGATTTTCTCGCGCGAACTGGCGACGAAATTCCACTCGATAAAGCGCTCGCCATCCAGCTTCTCGCCGCCGAGCAGCATGACGCGCGCGCCGTGGGTGCTCGCCAGCGTGACCGTTTCGTCGAGCGCGAGCACGGCCATCTGAGCGGCTTCGAGCGGCGTGCCGTCGATTTCCAGATCGCCGTCCACGAGATAGACGCCGCGTTCCTCGTGTTCCGGTTCGAGCGCGAAGGCGCTGCCCGGCGCGAATTCGCCGGCGACATACAGCGTGCCGGAGAACGTCGCGACCGGCGAGGTTGCACCGAAAGCCGTGCCCGCGATCACCCGCAGCGTGACGCCGTTGCGCTCGACCACCGGCAGCGTGTTCGCCGCGTGATGCGCGAACGACGGCTCGATCTCTTCGTCTTCGAGCGGCAGGGCGACCCAGGTCTGAATGCCGTGCATGGTCAGGCCGCTCGCGCGATCCTCGTCCGGCGTGCGCTCGGAGTGGACAATGCCGCGCCCGGCTGTCATCCAGTTGACGTCGCCGGGGACGATCTTCTGCGCCGAGCCCAGGCTGTCGCGATGCATGACCGCCCCTTCGAACAGATAGGTCACCGTGGCGAGGCCGATATGCGGATGCGGCCGCACGTCGAGGCCGACGCCGGGTTCGAGGGTGGCCGGGCCCATGTGGTCGAAGAAGATGAACGGGCCGATCAGGCGCGCCTGCATGGCCGGCAGCACGCGCCGCACGGTCAGATTGCCGACGTCGCGCAGATGCGGCTTGAGGACTGCTTTGATCGAGGAAGACATGGCGGGCTCGGCTGGAAGAATGGGGGAGATTCGGCTCAATGGACGATTCTACTGCGGAGGGCGCCATGACGATGGCTGGGCGGCATGCCGTCGTTCCGGGAATCCGTAATGCGGTCCATCGGGCGGTCCATCGCTCGCTTCTGCCCGCTCCGCTAAACTGCCGGATCGAACAATCAATTGGAGACCGCATGTCGCCCAGGGACTTGCTGCTCGCGCTGGTCGTCGTCGTGGCGTGGGGCGTCAACTTCGTCGTGATCAAAGTCGGCCTGCATGGCGTGCCGCCGATGCTGCTCGGCGCGCTGCGCTTCACGCTCGCCGCGGTGCCGGCGGTGTTTTTCATCAAGCGGCCCAAACTGCCGTGGCGCTGGCTGCTCGCCTATGGCGCGACGATCTCGTTCGGGCAGTTCGCTTTTCTGTTTTCGGCCATGTATGTCGGCATGCCCGCCGGACTCGCGTCGCTGGTGTTGCAGGCGCAGGCGTTTTTTACGCTGATCTTCGCGGCCATCTTCCTGCATGAGCGGTTCCGCTTGCCGAATGTCGCGGGATTGGCGATCGCGGCGGCCGGGCTTGCCGTGATCGGCATGCAGGGGGGCCGTGCCATGACGCTGGCCGGTTTCGTCCTCACGCTGTGCGCCGCGTGTTCATGGGCGCTCGGCAACATCGTCACGAAGAAGGTCGGCAAGGTCGATCTCGTCGGACTCGTGGTGTGGGGCAGCCTGATCCCGCCGCTGCCGTTTTTCGCGCTGTCGTACGCGTTCGAGGGCCCGCAGCGGATCGTCGCGGCGCTCGCCGGCATCAGCGCGATGTCGATTTTCGCGATCGTGTATCTCGCGTTCATTGCCACGCTGCTCGGGTACGGGTTGTGGAGCCGACTGCTGTCGCGCTACCCGGCAAGCCAGGTCGCGCCGTTTTCGCTGCTGGTGCCGATCGTCGGGCTCGCGTCGGCGTCGCTGTTTCTCGATGAGCAACTGTCTGCGGCGCAGATCGGCGGTGCGTTGCTGGTGATGGCGGGGTTGGCCGTGAATGTGTTCGGCGGCTGGGTCGTGCAGCGGTTTTCACCGGCGCGTCGGGCAACCGGCGCGTCCGATTGAGCGCGAAAACGGGGCGAAGGCGAGCGCGAAAATACGCACGAAAACGCGCACAACGACGACGAAAATACGGCCGCATCGAGCGGCCGTATTTCATCGCATCGTCGCAAGCGAAGTCATCACGTCATGCGGCTTTTCGCGAGCGGCGGATTCGCCGCGAAATAGCGCTTGATGCCGGTCATGATCGCGTCGGCCATTTTGTCGCGATACGCGTCGTCGTTCAGGCGGCGCTCTTCGTCCGGGTTGCTGATGAACGCCGTCTCCACGAGGATCGACGGAATGTCCGGCGCCTTCAGCACCGCGAACCCCGCCTGTTCGACCGAGCCCTTGTGCAGCTTGTTGATGCCGCCGATCTCCTTCAGCACGAAGTTGCCGTAGCGCATGGAGTCGCGAATCTGCGCGGTGGTTGACATATCGAACAGCGCGCGGTTCACGGTAGCGTCGGCGGACTTGATGTTGATCCCGCCGATCTGATCCGACGAGTTTTCCTTGTTCGCCATCCAGCGCGCCGCGGCGCTCGACGCGCCGTGCTCGGACAGCGCGAACACCGACGAGCCCTTCGCGTCGGGCGTGGTGAACGCGTCGGCATGGATCGACACGAACAGGTCCGCGCCGACGCGCCGCGCCTTCTGTACGCGCACGTTCAGCGGCACGAAGAAGTCGGCGTCGCGCGTCATCATGGCGCGCATGTTCGGTTGCGCGTCGATCTTCGCGCGCAACTTCTTCGCGATGTCCAGCGCGACGTGTTTCTCATACGTGCCCGAGCCGCCGATCGCGCCCGGATCTTCGCCGCCGTGACCGGGGTCGATCGCGACGGTCAACAGACGCACCGTGTTGCTCTTGCCGGACTTGGGCGTGGTGAACGCGTAGGTATCGTCGCTGGCGGCGTCGTCCGCGCCCAGCGTGCTGGCGCTGTTGCCACTGTTGCCACTGTTGCCTTTGTTGCGTGCGATGGCCGTGGGCGGCGCCACCGGTGCCGTCGGCGTGGCGGGCTTGCCGAGGATCGGCGGAGCGGGCGTTGGCGTGACGTGCGCGGTCGGACGCGGCACGCTCGGCGCGGACCCGCTGCCGCTGTTCTGCGCGTAACGCTCGAAGAACGCCTCACTGTTGTCGGCGGTGGGCGGCGTAGTGCCGGGGCCGCTCAGCGTGGCAGGCGGCGGCGCGCTATTCTCTTCGTTCAGCGTCTGTTGCTTGCGTTCTGTCTGCGCGAGCAGATCCATCAACGGATCAGGTGCGACCGCGGGGTACAGGTCGAACACCAGCCGGTACTTGTACGCGCCGACCGGCGGCAGCGTGAACACCTGCGGCTTCACCGAGCCCTTCAGGTCGAACACCATGCGCACCACATGCGGCTGATATTGCCCGACGCGCACCGATTGAATCTGCGGATCGTTCGGCGTGATCTTCGAGACGAGATCCTTGAGCGCCTGGTCCAGATCGAGGCCGCTCAGATCGACCACCAGCCGGTCGGGTCCCTGCAGCAACTGCTGTGCGTTCTGCAGAGGCTGATCGGATTCGATCGTCACGCGCGTGTAGTCGCGCGCCGGCCAGACCCGCACGCCGAGCACCGAACTCGCCCACGCGAGACGCGGCGCGACGAGGCCGAGCACGAGCGTGGACGCACCCGCGCGCAGAATCTGCCGGCGCCGCCAGTTATGCGTTGCGGTGGCCGCCGATTCGATCGAGCGGAACGGTTTGATCAACATCTTTCGAGACATGCCTTTCCTGGTTCGCTGTATGCCCGTGCGACGAGCACACGGCCACCGCCCTGGTTCTCGTTATCGAGGTCGAGCGAGAAGACGAGATCCGGCACGCCTAAGAGACGCCCCGCGCGTTGCGGCCATTCGACGAGGCAGACCGCGCCGCTGTCGAAGTACTCGCGAAAGCCCGCGTCGGCCCATTCGGCCGGATCGGTGAATCTGTACAGATCGAAGTGATAGAGCGCGAGTTCCCCGGCGGGGCGCGCGAGCACATAAGGTTCGACGAGTGTGTAAGTGGGACTGCGCACGCGGCCGGTATGGCCGAGGCCGCGCAAGGTCGCGCGCACGAGAGTGGTTTTGCCGGCACCGAGGTCGCCGACGAGTTGCACTTGCAGTCCGTGGAATGCCGTGCGGTCCTGAACGCCCGGCGTGTGCCGCGACGCTTCACGCACGCTTTCGATCGCCTTCGCGAAGCGCTCGCCGAACGCGAGTGTGGCGGCTTCGTCCGCGAGCGCGAAGGTGCGTTCGAGCAGGACGTTGGCGGGCGGTTGGATCGCGAGATTGGGATTGACAGGCATTCTCGTAAAATGGCGTGATGAACCGAAGTCCGGAGTCCCCTGTTTCCTGCACGCCTGCGTCTGACGACGATGCGCGTGCCGAGCGTCATTTCGATGAAACGGCGCTGAACGCGCTCGCGCTGAACATCAAAACGTGGGGCCGTGAACTGGGTTTCGGAGCGATCGGCATTAGCGACACCGATCTCTCCGCCGCCGAAGCGCCGCTTGCAGCCTGGCTGGAAGCGGGTTGCCACGGCGAGATGGATTATATGGCGAAACACGGCATGAAACGCGCGCGGCCCGCCGAGCTTGTGGCCGGCACGCGACGTGTGATTACGGCGCGCATCGCTTATCTGCCCGCCGGGACAATGAGCGGAAAGGCGCATGAAAGCGCTTTGCAGGAGGGGCCGCTCATGCAGGAAAAGCACGCCAGGCAGGACTGGCGCGCGGCCGAGCACGCGCGGCTCGCGGACCCGTGCGCAGCGGTGGTGTCGATCTATGCGCGCGGCCGCGACTATCACAAGGTCATGCGTAACCGTCTGCAACATCTCGCCGAAAAAATCGAGGCGGAGATCGGCGCGTTCGGCTACCGCGTATTTACCGATTCGGCGCCGGTGCTGGAGGTAGAACTTGCCCAGAAGGCCGGCATCGGCTGGCGCGGCAAACATACGCTGCTGTTGCAGCGCGACGCCGGGTCGCTGTTTTTCCTCGGCGAAATCTATGTCGATGTGCCGTTGCCGGCGGACGCCGACACATCGCCCGAGCTCGCGCCCGAAACGCCGGGCTCGCACTGCGGCAGTTGCGCGCGTTGCATCGGCGCCTGTCCGACCGGCGCGATCGTCGCGCCTTACAAGGTCGATGCGCGGCTGTGCATCTCCTATCTCACGATCGAGTTGAAGGGCAGCATTCCGCTGGAAATGCGGCCGCTGATCGGTAATCGCGTGTATGGCTGCGACGATTGCCAGCTCGTGTGCCCATGGAACAAGTTCGCGCAGGCCGCGCCGGTCGCCGATTTCGACGTGCGGCATGGGCTCGATCGCGCGTCGCTCGTCGAGCTTTTCGCGTGGAGCGCGGACGAGTTCGATACGCGCATGCAGGGCAGTGCGATTCGACGGATCGGCTACGAGAGCTGGCTGCGCAATCTCGCGGTGGGCATGGGCAACGCGCTGCGTGCGTCGCCCGACAGTTTGAGCGATGCGGCTCGCGAGGCAATCGTGCAGGCGCTCAGACTGCGTGCCGGCGACGCCTCCGCAGTTGTGCGCGAGCATGTGGAATGGGCGTTGGAAGCGGCGTAAAGTAGCGGCAAACTATTGGGCGCGGCGTGTGCAGCGCATCTGCACGATATGCAGGTGCGCCAGCTTGTGCAGCGGAACGCCGCGCCAGTGAGGAGCAGGCAATCATGTTCAACGCAGTGATCGATGCACCGTTCGGCAAGGTCGGCATCCGCCTCGAAGGCGAGGCCGTGCGCGAGATCGTCTATCTGCCGGACTCCATGCAAAACGTCGCGCCCGACACGCCGTTGGCGAGGCAGGCGGCCGAACAGATCGAGCGATATTTCGAGCGTGCTTCGGCGAAGTTCGCGTTGCCGCTTGCGTCGGTAGGCACCGCATTTCAGAAGCGCGTCTGGCAGGCCATCAGCGACATTCCGCCAGGCGTCGTGCTGACCTATGGGCAATTGGCAAGGCAGCTCGGCAGCGCGCCGCGCGCGGTCGGTCAGGCGTGCGGCGCGAATTACTTTCCGATTGTGATTCCATGCCATCGGGTGGTGAGTTCGAGCGGCATCGGCGGTTTTGCGAATCACGCCGAAGAGGGTTTCTTCCGCAACGTGAAGCGCTGGCTGCTGGCGCATGAAGGCATTCCCTACGCATGAGCGATACCTTGATCGACGACGCGCCCGCCGCGTCACCTCTCTTTGTTGCCAGCTCGGCGTCGATCGATGCATTCTGCGACGCGCTGTGGCTCGAGCATGGTCTGTCGCGCAACACGCTCGACGCGTACCGCCGCGATCTGCGTCTCTTTTGCGAATGGCTCGCGCAGAGCCGCAATGCTTCGCTCGACACCGCGAGCGAAGCCGATCTGAACGCGTATAGCGCCGCACGGCAGAAGGACAAATCGACCTCGGCGAACCGCCGGCTCTCGGTGTTTCGCCGCTACTACAGCTGGGCAGTGCGCGAGCATCGCACGAAGATCGACCCGACAGTGCGCATCCGCTCGGCGAAACAGCCGCCGCGTTTTCCGTCGACGCTTACCGAAGCGCAAGTCGAAGCGCTGCTCGGCGCGCCCGACGTCGATACGCCGTTGGGTCTGCGCGACCGCACGATGCTGGAACTGATGTACGCGAGCGGTTTGCGCGTGACCGAACTCGTCACGCTGAAAACAGTGGAAGTGGGCCTGAACGAGGGCGTGGTGCGCGTCATGGGCAAGGGCTCGAAGGAGCGCCTGATTCCGTTCGGCGAAGAGGCGCACGGCTGGATCGAACGCTATCTGCGCGAGGCGCGGCCCGTATTGCTCGGCGCGCGCGCGACAGACGCGCTGTTCGTGACGAGCCGCGCGGAGGGCATGACGCGCCAGCAGTTCTGGAACATCATCAAGCGTCACGCGGCGGCGGCCGGTGTGAATGCGCCGTTGTCGCCGCATACCTTGCGGCACGCGTTCGCCACGCATCTGCTCAATCACGGCGCCGACCTGCGTGTCGTGCAACTGCTGCTCGGCCACACGGATATTTCAACCACGCAGATCTACACGCACGTGGCCCGTGAACGGTTGAAGTCGCTGCATGCGCAGCATCATCCGCGAGGCTGATTTGCGCTCGCGGTAGCGCTTGCGCTTACCCTTCGCTCAGAGAAACTCGCGCAGCCGATGCTTGAGAATCTTGCCAGTCGATGCGGCCGGCAGCGCGGCGAGCACTTTGACTTCGGCCGGCCGCTTGTACGGCGCGAGACGCTCGCCGCACCAGTCGATCAATTCGCCGGGCGTCACCGTCGCACCCGCAATCAGTTCGACGAACGCGACTACTTCCTCGTTACGCCCCACCGCGCGCCCAACCACCGCCGACTGCACGACTTGCGGATGCGCGTTCAACACATGCTCGACCTCGGCCGGATACACATTGAAACCGGAACGGATGATCAACTCCTTGCTGCGCCCAACGATATGCAACGCGCCGTCCGCGTCCTGCCGCGCGAGATCGCCGGTTTTTAGCCAGCCGTCTTCGGTCACGACCGTGCGGGTCTGCTCGGGGCTGCGGTAGTAGCCGAGCATCACATTCGGACCGCGCACCCATAGCTCGCCGATCTCGCCCTTCGCGGCGTCGATGCCGTCGAGTCCGACGAAACGCACCTCCACACCCGGAATGACCTCGCCGACGGAGCAGTCGCTGCGCGGCGCATCGAGCATGGTGTGCGACACGGTCGGGCTGCTCTCGGTCATGCCGTAACCGTTGTGCAGCGGCAGACCGTAGACGCTTTCCACCTGCGCTTTCAACGCGGCGTCGAGCGGCGATCCGCCCGAGTAGGCGAAGCGCAGTTGCGGCGCGGACCACGGGTGGCCGTGCGTTTTCAGATGCTCGAGCAGCTTGGCGTGCATGGCCGGCACGCCCTGGAAGATCGACACGCGTTCTTTGGCAAGCGCGCGGCGCACGGCTTCCGGCGCGAAGCGCGGCACGAGCCGCAAGGTCGCGCCCGCATGCAGGCTGCCCAGACACACGGACGCGAAGCCGTACACGTGCGAGATCGGCAGCACGGCGTAGACGACGTCGTCCGGGCCGACTTTGCGCAAGCGGCTCGACACTGCGGCGATGAAGAGCAGATTGCGATGCGAGAGCATCACGCCCTTCGGTGCGCCGGTCGTGCCGGTGGTGTAGATCAACGCGGCGCATTGGCGATGGTTGGCGGCTTCGACAGGTTCGGCTACCGCCGCGTTATCCACGGTGTACGACCAGTTGCCGATGTCCGGCGTGATAGCCGGCGCCGTGGTGGCTTGATGCCGCCGAGCGTGCTGTTCGGCGTCGGCCGAGCTTTCCGTGGCATACGCGACCACGCGCGGCTGCGCATGCGCGCGGATCGAGTCGAGTTCGGCCGCCGACAGCCGCGCGTTCGACACCAGCGCCCACGCGTCGAGCCTCGCGGTCGCGAACAGCAGTACGATCTGCGCGATGCTGTTCTCCGCGACGATCATCACGCGATCGCCGCCGCGCACGCCCCATTCGCGCAGCAGCGCGGTGGCGGCGTCGACGGCCTGCAGGAGTTGCGCGCTGGTCAGGCGGCGCGCATCCTCGATCAATGCGATATGTTGTGGATCGCGCGCGGCAGCGAGCGCCGGAATGTCGGCGATCCGCGCGGGCAGTGCAGCCAGCAGCGCGGGAATGTCGATCGTGGAACGGGTGGATGAATCGAGGCTCAACGCTGTCTCCCAGGAACGATTCGGGGCCCGGCGTGCGGTGCGCCGGAGGATTTTAGAACGATCGTGCCATAATCGCCGGGCCGGCACAATCGACCATTCGGCAAATAGCCGTTGCGTAAAGTCGCCATTACAATGCGCCGATGAGCAAATCCAGACACGTTTCCGAAACGCCGGCCACGCAGTTTCTGCGCCGCCACGGCGTCACTTTCGGCGAGCATCCTTACGATTATGTCGAGCATGGCGGCACTGGGGAATCGGCGCGCCAGCTCGGCGTGGACGAACATCACGTGGTGAAGACGCTGGTGATGGAAGACGAGCACGTCAAGCCGCTGATCGTGCTGATGCACGGCGATCGCACCGTCAGTACCAAGAACCTCGCGCGGCAGATCGGCGCGAAGCGCGTCGAGCCGTGCAAGCCCGAAGTGGCGAGCCGGCATTCCGGCTACCTGATCGGCGGCACCTCGCCGTTCGGCACAAGGAAACAGATGCCGGTGTACGTCGAATCGAGCATTCTCGAAATGGATAAGATCTGGCTGAACGGTGGCCGGCGCGGTTTTCTGGTCAGCATCGAGCCGAAGGTGTTGACGGAGTTGCTGGCGGCGAAGGCGGTTCAGTGCGCGAGCGTCGATTGACGTTTGCCTGAATGTTTTCCGGGCGCGCCGGTTCGGTAGAATGTGCGCCGCTTCGTTCCGAGTTGCGCGCCCTGTTGCGGTTGGGGTATCGAGTTTCAGACCGCCGATCCTTATAAGAGTCCCAGATGCAAAACCTGATCGTTGCTGTCGTTGCCTACCTGATCGGTTCGGTGTCGTTCGCCGTGATCGTGAGCGCCGCGATGGGCCTCGACGACCCGCGCTCGTACGGCTCGGGCAACCCGGGCGCCACCAACGTGCTGCGCAGCGGCAGCAAGAAGGCCGCGATTCTCACGCTGATCGGCGACGCATTCAAGGGTTGGCTGCCGGTGTGGTTCGTCGTGCACTTCGGCACGCGCTATGGGCTCGACGACACGTCGGTGGCGATCGCGGCGGTTGCCGTGTTTCTCGGCCACCTGTATCCGGCTTTCTTTCGCTTCAAGGGCGGCAAGGGCGTGGCGACCGCGGCGGGCGTGCTGCTCGCGATCAATCCGATCCTGGGCGCGGCTACCTTGCTGACCTGGCTGATCGTGGCATTCTTCACGCGCTATTCGTCGCTGGCGGCATTGGCCGCGGCAGTGTTCGCGCCGATCTTCGACGGCTTTCTGTTCGGGCCGCATATCATCGCGCTGGCCATCGTCGTGATGAGCTCATTGCTGGTGTGGCGCCATCGCGGCAACATTGCCAAGCTGATGCGCGGGCAGGAAAGCCGGATTGGCGACAAGAAGGCAGACGCGGCGGCAAAGCCGGCGGCGGGGAGCGACGTCTGACGGGTTGATGCATGGGCGCGCGGCGTTCGCGCGCCCATGCATCAGTCGCGGAAGTTGTTGAAGTCGAGCGGCGTGTCCGTCACGTCCTTGCGCAGCATGGCGATCACGCTTTGCAAATCGTCGCGCTTGCCGCCGGTGATGCGCACCGCGTCGCCTTGAATGCTCGCCTGAACCTTGATCTTGCTGTCCTTCACGAGGCGCACGATTTTCTTCGACAGATCGCCCGACACGCCCTTCTTGATCTTGATGACCTGCTTGACCTTGTCGCCGCCGATCTTCTCGATCTTGCCGTAGTCGAGGAAGCGCACGTCCACGTTGCGCTTGGCCATTTTCGACAGCAGCACGTCTTTCACCTGGCCGAGTTTGAAATCATCGTCCGCGTAGGCCGTGATTTCGTTTTCCTTGTGTTCGACGCGCGCGTCCGACCCTTTGAAGTCGAAGCGCGTTGAAATTTCCTTGTTGGACTGCTCGATCGCGTTCTTGACTTCGATCATGTTCGCTTCGCAGACGACGTCAAACGATGGCATTGCTTTCTCCCAATAGTGCTGCGGTGCGCGACGCAACCGGCCGGCTGCTCGCGAGGCACTCGCTATAATCACGGACCGGACGTCATTTTACCGACGCCACTCCCTTTTGCCCAAGGCCGCCGCGCATTGTCGCCCGGCCGGCGCCGCAAGCCGGTTTGATCGGCTGCTTTGTTCGTTGTTTCATTCGACAGTTCCACCGTTCTCATTCCGATGCCCCAAACCGAATCCGCCGCGTTCATTGCCGGCTATCCGCTCAAGGCGCACAACACCTTCGGCTTCGATGTTCGCGCGCAGTTTGCATGCCGCATCGAGCGTGAAGAGCAATTGATGCCCGCGGTGCGCGATCCGCGCGCGGCCGGCCTGCCGCGCCTCGTGCTGGGCGGTGGTAGCAATGTCGTCCTGACCGGCGACTTTGGCGGTCTGGTATTGCTGATCGCGCTGCGGGGCCGCCGCGTCGTGCGTGAAGACAATGATGCATGGTACGTCGAAGCGGCCGGCGGCGAGCCGTGGCATGAGTTTGTCGGCTGGACTTTGTCGCAAGGCATGCCTGGTCTCGAAAACCTCGCGTTGATCCCGGGCACGGTGGGCGCGGCGCCGATCCAGAACATCGGCGCGTATGGGTTGGAGATGTGCGAGCGCTTTGCGTCGCTGCGCGCGCTGGAGTTGGCCACGGGCGCCGTGGTCGAACTGGGCCCGCAGGCGTGCGGCTTCGGCTATCGCGACAGCTTTTTCAAGCGTGAAGGACGCGACCGTTTCGTGATTACGTCGGTGACGTTCCGGTTGCCGAAGGTCTGGGAGCCGCGCGCCGGCTACGCCGATCTCGCTCGCGAGTTGGCCGCGAACGGCCATGCCGGCACGCCGCCGACCGCGCAGGCCATCTTCGATGCGGTGGTGGCGGTGCGGCGCGCCAAGCTGCCCGATCCGCTGGAACTCGGCAATGCGGGCAGCTTCTTCAAGAATCCGATGATCGGGCCGGCGCAGTTCGAGGCGTTGAAGCTCAGGGAGCCGGACGTCGTGTCTTATGTGCAGGCAGACGGACGGGTGAAACTTGCCGCCGGCTGGCTGATCGATCGATGCGGCTGGAAAGGTCGCGCGATGGGCGCGGCGGCCGTGCATGAACGGCAGGCGCTGGTGCTGGTGAACCGCGGCGGAGCGAACGGCGCCGAATTGCTGGCACTCGCGAAAGCGATTCAGCGCGATGTGCGTGAGAGGTTTGGGGTGGAACTGGAGGCGGAGCCGGTTTGTTTGTGATGGTTTGAGTCGGGCTGGTTGTTGCCGATTTACTGCTGACGCTGATGCTGATAAAAAAGACGCCGGGAGAAAATCTCCCAGCGTCTTTTTTGCGTCTGCGATTGGCTTCGGCCGCGCTCCTAGGCGTTTGATAACTTCGCTGGCGCGAAGTTATCCTCGACCAAACGCACCTGGTCAGCCACGCTGACGACGCGCGTTCTCCGCAATCCGCATACGCAGTGCGTTCAGCTTGATGAAGCCGCCGGCGTCGGCCTGGTTGTAGGCGCCGCCGTCGTCGTCGAACGTTGCGATGGTCTTGTCGAACAGCGTTTCCTTCGAATCGCGCGCGACAACCGACACGCTGCCCTTGTACAGCTTCACACGCACCCAGCCGTTGACCTTCTCTTGCGTATGGTCGATCAGCACCTGAAGCGCGCGGCGCTCCGGGCTCCACCAGTAGCCGTTATAAATCAGTGCGGCGTAGCGGGGCATCAGGTCGTCTTTCAGGTGAGCCACTTCACGGTCGAGCGTGATCGACTCGATGCCGCGGTGCGCCTTCAGCATGATCGTGCCGCCCGGCGTTTCATAGCAGCCGCGCGACTTCATGCCGACATAACGGTTTTCCACCAGGTCGAGACGGCCGATACCGTGCTTGCCGCCCAGACGGTTCAGCTCGGTGAGCATTTCCGCAGGCGACAGACGCTTGCCGTTGATCGCAACCGGATCGCCGTGCTCGTACTCGATATCGAGGTATTCAGCCTGGTCCGGCGCCTCTTCCGGCGACACGGTCCAACGCCACATGTCGGCTTCCGCTTCCGCTTTCGGATCTTCCAGGTGACGGCCTTCGAACGAAATGTGCAGCAGGTTGGCGTCCATCGAATATGGCGCACCGCCTTGCTTGTGCTTCATTTCGATCGGAATGCCGGCCTTTTCGGCATACGCGAGCAGCTTTTCGCGCGACAGCAGATCCCATTCGCGCCACGGCGCGATCACCTTGATGCCCGGTTCCAGCGCGTAGTAACCGAGTTCGAAGCGAACCTGGTCGTTGCCCTTGCCGGTTGCGCCGTGCGAAACCGCTTGTGCGCCGGTGGCGCGCGCGATTTCGATCTGACGCTTGGCGATCAGCGGACGCGCGATCGACGTGCCCAGCAGATACTCGCCTTCATAGATCGTGTTGGCGCGGAACATCGGGAACACGAAATCACGCACGAATTCTTCGCGCAGATCCTCGATATAGATGTTTTCCGGCTTGATGCCGAGTTGCAGGGCTTTCTTGCGCGCCGGTTCCAGCTCTTCGCCCTGGCCGATGTCGGCCGTGAACGTGACGACTTCGGCGTCGTAATTGTCCTGCAACCACTTCAGGATGACGGAGGTGTCGAGGCCGCCCGAATAGGCGAGCACGACTTTCTTGATATCGCTCATGGTGAACTCGTAGCTGGAGAAAGCGGGAAAACAAGGCGCGCCGGCGGTCCCGGAGCGCGGAAAACCACTATTTTGACACTAAACCGCCGGTTGCCCGCGTTTTTGGGGCAGTGCGGTGACGAAGCCGGGTCCGCTTGACGCAGTGGACTCCGGCTCGATGCGTGGCGCTAAACGTGGATGCCTTGCCTCGTATTCAAGGCCCCGTCGCGCTTCACGCAGATGCTGCTCAACCTGCTGACCGGGCAGCTCGCTCAGTGATTCAGCTTGCCGAGCAGCAGATATTCCATCAAGGCCTTTTGCACGTGCAGACGATTTTCCGCCTCGTCCCACACGACGCTTTGCGGCCCGTCGATCACTTCCGCGCTGACTTCCTCGCCGCGGTGGGCGGGCAGGCAGTGCATGAAGAGCGCGTCTGCATTGGCGCGCGCCATCATGTCGGCGTCGACGCACCAGTCAGCGAAGGCTTTCTTGCGCGCTTCATTTTCGGCTTCGAAGCCCATGCTGGTCCAGACGTCGGTGGTCACGAGGTCGGCGCCGGCGCAGGCCTCGTTCGGATCGTCGAATTCTTCGTAGAACGGCGCGCTCTCGGCGGCGACCATGGCGCGGTCGAGCTTGTAGCCCGGCGGCGTGGACAGGCGCAGATTGAAGCCGAGAATTTGCGCGGCTTCGATCCACGTATACAGCATGTTGTTGGCGTCGCCGACCCACGCGACCGTCTTGCCGCGAATCGGGCCGCGATGCTCGAAGTACGTGAAGATGTCCGCCAGCACCTGGCACGGGTGATATTCGTTGGTCAGCCCGTTGATCACGGGCACGCGCGAATTCTCGGAGAAGCGCTGGAGAATGTCCTGCCCGAACGTGCGGATCATGATGATGTCGACCATGCGCGAGATGACTTGCGCTGCGTCTTCGATCGGTTCGCCGCGACCGAGCTGCGTGTCGCGCGTGCTCATGAAAACGGCGTGGCCGCCCAACTGGAAGATGCCGGCTTCGAACGACAGGCGCGTGCGTGTCGAATTTTTTTCGAAGATCATTGCCAGCGTGCGATCGTGCAGCGGATGGTAGGTCTCGTAGTTCTTGAACTTGCGTTTCAGAATGCGCGCGCGTTCCAGCACGTACTCGTAGTCTTCCAGCGAGAAATCCTTGAACTGCAGGTAGTGGCGAATTTTCTTGGCGGTCATGAAACAAATACGGCGGTCTCACCCGGCAGGATTGCCGGACGGCGCCGCCGTCGTTTGTGGTAACTCAATGCAGCATAAAGGATTTCGCCCGGTTTGACGAGTCGGCCAAAAGGCCGCTCAAGCGGTCTGAAAGGCTCATCGATAGCTCGGACATGTCTTGTGTGCGCTGCGGAAAAAGGTCCGCTGCGCTATAATCTACGGGTTATCCCAAAGCCCAGCAGGCCGGTATTTCGCTTGCGGGACACGGCTCGCGCGGCTCGGAAAAGCCTGCTCGCGGTGCGCCGTCATGACAAGCGCAAAAGGCGGCTCAGCCAGCCCTTCGCGGTTCTGGTGGCGCGTGGTTCGCCATCGCGGCATGGTCGGCGGGTCCGGGCAATTCAAAGCCGTTTCCGCTGTCAGCTTTGCCGTCATCCCGCTGGGCAGTCACACAGGTATTCCTACATGGCCGAAGCAGCTCCAACCGAATATTTCATTCAGGGCATCACGTCGACGGGAAAAAAGTTTCGGCCGAGCGACTGGTCGGAGCGCCTCGCAGGCGTCATGGCGTGCTTCGGCCCCGGTGCAAGGAAGGGGCCGAACGCCTACATGCAGTACTCGCTTTATGTCCGGCCAACCATGCTCGGCGACCTCAAATGCGTGATTCTCGATTCGCGTTTGCGTGACATCGAACCAATGGCTTTCGACTTCGTCCTCAACTTCGCGAAAGACAACGACCTCGTCGTGACTGAAGCTTGCGAGTTGCCGCCGGAGCACGGCACGCAGCGCTCCGAGAATACGCGCTAAGGCGCAGGCCGGTTGAATCGGCAAAAACAAAAACCCGCCAGCAGCGGGTTTTTTCATGACCGAAGCACGGGCATCGGCGAGTGGGGCGGACCATTCGGTTGCACCGGTTCCAGACAGAAAGGCCCGCCGAGGCGGGCCTTTCTGTGCAGCGGAAACAGGAGGTAGCCCGCCGAAGCGGGCTGACCGGAATTACTGCGCTGCGGGCGCTTGCAGACCCTTGATGGCTGCAGCGAGGCGGCTCTTATGGCGAGCAGCCTTGTTCTTGTGAACGATTTTCTTGTCGGCGATGATGTCGATGGTCTTCGACGATGCCAGGAAGATCTCAGCGGCCTTGGCCTTGTCGCCGGCGTCGATCGCCTTGCGGACAGCCTTGATAGCCGTGCGGAACTTCGAGCGCAGTGCCGAGTTATGCGAGTTTGCCTTGGCGGCCTGGCGGGCGCGCTTGCGTGCTTGTGCGGAGTTAGCCATGACGGTTCCTTATCCTGTTCCTGTTTCCAGTACCTGACCTTCAAGTGGTGAGGTGCTGCTTTTAGATCGAACTCTTGGAAGCGATTGCCCAAGAGCGCAAAAGTGTCGAAAAAATCGCTCGGACTACGCGAAGGCAGGCCTGTGTTTTCGGGCTATTCGAGGGTGTTCGCAGGCGGCGTGGGGCCGACCCCGACCTCGTACGGAAATGGTCCGAAAGTTGAGCGAGCTTCGAAACCGGCGATTATAGCAACAAAATCAGGCACGTGGCAACGGGAAAGCGCTATGACGCCGTGCCGCCCCGTTGTGTAAAGTCCGGCGCCCGGCCGGCGGCCATTGTGCGGCGTCGTGCCGAAGTCCGCGCAAGAAGGGCGGTTGCGGCGGCATGCCGAGCGGGACGGCGCCGCGCGGCATGCCAGGAAACCGCGCCGATGCGCCTGTCGTATCGAACGTCTGCGCGGCAAATCGGTCCGAATCGCGTTCCGGCTCGTCGTCCGCACTTGCGGCACCCGTATAATAAGCGCCCCATGAATCTATTCCGAGCCCTGCTGACGGTCAGCGGCTTCACGCTGCTGTCGCGCGTGACCGGACTGGCCCGCGAAACGCTGATCGCACGCGCGTTCGGTGCCAGTCAATACACTGACGCGTTTTACGTCGCCTTCCGCATTCCGAACCTGCTGCGCCGCATCTCTGCCGAAGGCGCGTTCTCGCAGGCCTTCGTGCCGATTCTCGCCGAGTTCAAGAACCAGCAAGGCCACGACGCCACCAAGGCACTGGTCGACGCCACGTCGACAGTGCTCGCCTGGGCGCTCGCGGTCCTCTCGCTGATCGGCGTAGTGGGCGCCTCGGGCGTGGTGTTCGTCGTTGCCTCGGGCCTTGCGCATGAGGGTCAGGCGTATGCGCTCGCGGTCACCATGACGCGCATCATGTTCCCGTACATCATTTTCATTTCGCTGACGTCGCTGGCGTCGGGCGTACTGAATACGTACAAGAACTTCTCGTTGCCCGCGTTCGCGCCGGTTCTGCTGAACGTCGCGTTCATCGTCGCCGCGGTGTTCGTTGCGCCGCGCCTGCAAACGCCGGTCTATGCGCTCGCCTGGGCGGTGATCGCGGGCGGCGTGCTGCAGTTCCTGGTGCAACTGCCGGGTCTGAAGAAGATCGACATGATTCCGCGCATCGGCCTGAACCCGGTGAAGGCGCTCGCGCATCGCGGCGTGAAGCGCGTGCTGTCCAAGATGGTACCCGCGATGTTCGCCGTCTCGGTCGCGCAGATCAGCCTGATCATCAACACGAATATCGCGTCGCGGATCGGCCCGGGGGCCGTGTCCTGGATCAACTACGCCGACCGGCTGATGGAGTTTCCGACCGCGCTGCTGGGCGTCGCGCTCGGCACGATCCTGCTGCCGAGCCTCTCCAAGGCCCACGTCGACGCCGATCCGCTCGAGTATTCGTCGCTGCTCGACTGGGGCTTGCGTGTCACCTTCCTGCTCGCCGCGCCGAGCGCCGTCGCGCTGTTTTTCTTCGCGCAGCCGCTGACCGCCACGCTGTTCAACTACGGCAAGTTCGACGGCAACTCGGTGGTGATGGTCGCCCGCGCGCTGGCGGCTTATGGCGTGGGGCTGATCGGCCTGATTCTCATCAAGATCCTTGCGCCAGGTTTCTACGCCAAACAGGACATCAAGACGCCGGTGAAGATCGGTGTCGTCGTGCTGATCCTCACGCAGTTGAGCAACTATGTGTTCGTGCCGATTTTCGCGCACGCGGGTTTGACGCTGAGTGTGGGGCTTGGCGCTTGCGGCAATGCGCTGCTGCTGTTTCTCGGTCTGCGCAAGCGCGGCATTTATACGCCGTCGAGCGGCTGGCTCAAATTCTTCGTGCAGTTGTTCGGCGCCTGTCTGGTGCTGGCCGGCACCATGCATTGGCTGGCGATCAGCTTCGACTGGATCGGCATGCACAGCCGGCCGGTCGACCGCATGGTGTTGCTCGCCGCGTGCCTCGTTCTGTTCGCCGCGCTATATTTCGGTATGCTTTGGCTGATGGGCTTCAAGTACGCGTATTTCAAAAGGCGAGCGAAGTGATCACGATGACGCGAGTTCTCGACTATTTCAGCACGCTGGTCGCCGAAGACGACAGTCTTCCGCTGACCGAGGCGGCGCTCTCGCTCGCGCAGGACGCTTACCCCGATCTCGATCTGCAAGGCACGCTCGCCGAGATCGACGAGTTGGTGGTGCGCCTGCAGCGGCGCATGCCGGACGACGCCGACATCAAGCAGAAGGTCGGCATACTGAACCGGTTCTTCTTCCGTGAGCTCGGTTTCGCCAGCAATCTGAACGATTATTACGACCCCGACAACAGTCATCTGAACGCGGTGCTCAAGCGCCGCCGCGGCGTTCCGATTTCGCTGGCGGTGCTGTATCTGGAGATGGCCGAGCAGATCGGTATTCCGGCGCGCGGCGTGTCGTTTCCCGGCCACTTCCTGCTGCGCGTGACAACGCCCGACGGCGACGTGATGCTCGATCCGACCAGCGGACACTCGTTGTCCGAGTCGGAGATGGTGGAGATGCTGGAACCGTATGTGGCGTCGGCTGGGGAATCGGTGAGCAGGGCGCTGCGCATGCTGCTGCAGCCGGCCACGCGCCGCGAGATCATCGCGCGTATGCTGCGCAATCTGAAGTCCACCTATCTTCAGACGGAACGCTGGCAGCGCCTGCTGGCAGTGCAGCAGCGTCTCGTGATCCTGCTGCCGGAGAGTATCGAAGAAGTGCGCGATCGCGGCTTCGCTTATGCGCGGCTCGATTACCTGCGGCCCGCGCTCGAAGACCTGGAGCGCTATCTCGGCGACCAGCCGGATGCCGAAGACGCGACCGTAGTGGAGTCGCAACTGCATGAATTGCGTCAGCGTACTCAACACAACGACCGCGACTAGCCGCCGTGCAACGCCTGTCAGAAAGAACGGCTCAAACAGAAAACGCCTGCACATATTCATGTGCAGGCGTTTTTTATTGGCGCCCCGTATCAGGCAGCAGCCTGCATGATGGTCACTTCGGCTGCATGCGGATCGCGCCGTCCAGACGGATCACTTCGCCGTTGAGCATCGGGTTGTCGAAGATCTGCTTGGCCAGCATCGCGTACTCCGCCGGTTTGCCGAGACGCGGTGGGAACGGCACCATCGCGCCGAGCGCGTCCTGCACTTCCTGCGGCATGCCGAGCAGCATGGGCGTTTCGAAAATGCCCGGGGCAATGGTCATCACGCGGATCGCGTTGCGCGACAAGTCACGTGCGATAGGCAGCGTCATGCCGACCACGCCGCTCTTGGATGCCGCGTAAGCCGCCTGGCCGATCTGGCCGTCATACGCCGCCACGGACGCCGTATTGATGATCACGCCGCGCTCGCCATTTGCATTCGGCTCGTTCTTCGACATGGCCGCGGCAGCGAGCCGGATCATGTTGAAGGTGCCGATCAGATTGATCGAAATGGTGCGCGTGAAAGAGTCGAGCGGATGCGGGCCGTCCTTGCCGACCGTTTTGATGGCGGGCGCAACGCCCGCGCAATTGACGAGACCGCGCAGCGTGCCGAGCCTGGTGGCGGCTTCGACGGCCTGAGTGGCGTCGTCTTCGCGGCTGACGTCGCATTTGACGAACACGCCGCCGAGTTCTTTCGCGAGCGCTTCGCCGGCATCCACATTCAGGTCGGCGAGCACCACCTTGCCGCCGTTTTCGACGAGAAGGCGCGCCGTGGCCGCGCCGAGACCTGATGCACCGCCGGTGATCAGGAATACATTGTCACGAATCTCCATGTCTTCTCCTTTGCTACGGTTCACTAATGTCCGGATCGAATATTTTTTCGATGATCGATTGTAACGACTATGCTGCAACGCGGAAAGCGCTGCGGGCGGCTGCCTGAAGGCGCCCGATTCGTGCGCCGCGAAAGCAGACAGTTATGGATGGCTAACTAATTCAAGGCGTAGCGGGGAAGCAAGCTACGCCGTATCCACGCGGCGAGATGCAATAAAAAACCCGCCGGCAAGGGCGGGTTTCACTGAGGCAAACACAGGGCGAAGCGAGCTTACTTCAACGCCTCAAACGCACGTTCACGAATTTCATCGACGCTGCCGAGGCCCGAAATGCGGCGATACTGCGGTGCCTTCAGCGGGGTCGACGAATCGCCGTTCTTCGCCCAGTTGGTGTAGTACTCGATCAACGGCTTGGTCTGCGCCTCATACACTTCCAGACGCTTCTTGACCGTTTCTTCCTTGTCGTCGTCGCGCTGGATCAGCGGTTCGCCGGTCACGTCGTCCACGCCTTCGACCTTCGGCGGATTGAACTTGACGTGGTACGTACGGCCCGACGCGGCGTGCGAGCGGCGGCCGCTCATGCGCACGATGATCTCCTCGAACGGCACGTCGATTTCCAGCACATAGTCGATCGCGACGCCGGCCTGCTTCATCGCCTCGGCTTGCGGAATGGTGCGCGGAAAACCGTCGAACAGATAACCGTTCGCGCAGTCCGGCTGCTGCAGACGTTCTTTCACCAGATTGATGATCAGTTCGTCCGTGACCAGTTCACCAGCGTCCATGAAGCGCTTGGCTTCAAGGCCGAGCGGCGTGCCTGCCTTGACGGCTGCGCGCAGCATGTCACCGGTGGAAATTTGCGGAATGCCGAACTTTTCCTTGATGAAGGTGGCCTGAGTACCCTTACCCGCGCCGGGCGCACCCAAAAGGATCAAACGCATGTGATATCTCCAGATCTATGTGAATTCTTTGGTGGCGCAGCAGCCGTCCCACGATGCGTCGAAGGCTCCGCGTCGGCTGCCGGTACGAGTCTCGCGCTGCACGTCGACTGGACGGCGCTGCAGGACCGCAACGGCGCGACCGGGGCAAACCCTGACTTTCGCTTGTCTCGGGAGGCGCGCACAACCGTCCGATTATGCCACGGGTTTTTCCGCTCAAGACCCGAATAAAGCCTGCACGCGTGCGAGATCGGCGGGCGTGTCGACGCCGGGCAGGGGCACGTCATGGGTGACGAGTACCGCGATCCGTTCGCCGTGCCACATCGCGCGCAGTTGTTCGAGCGCTTCGACCTGTTCGATCGGCGAGATCGCGAGACTTGGGTAAGTGCGCAGGAATTGCGCGCGATACGCGTACAGGCCGATATGCCGGTGGACCACCGCGGGCGCGGGAGGCGTGGGCATCGCTGCGACATTGGGCCAGTGCGGCTGATAAGCGTCGCGTGCCCACGGTATCGGCGCGCGCGAGAAGTACAGCGCGACGCCGCGCGCATCGAGCACGACCTTGACGACGTTCGGATTGAAAATCTCGGCGGGGTCGGTGATCGGATGGGCTGCGGTGGCGATCGCGCAACCGCTGCTCGCCGCGAGGTGCGACGCGACGCCGCACACGAGCGCCGGATCGATGAGTGGCTCGTCGCCCTGCACGTTGACCACGATCGTGTCGTCGCTCCAGCCGAATTGCGCCGCGACTTCCGCGAGACGGTCCGTGCCGGACGGATGGTCCGCGCGCGTCAACACGGCTTCGAAGCCGTGATCGCGGGCGGCGTCGAGCACCGCCTGCGCGTCCGAGGCGACCAGCACCTGCTGCGCGCCCGATTCGCGCGCGCGTTCGGCGACCCGCACCACCATCGGCTTGCCGCCGATGTCGGCGAGCGGCTTGTTGGGCAGACGCGTCGACGCGAGGCGAGCCGGCACGACGGCGATGAACGGAGGAGTGGTGGTGTTGGCGTGGGTCATCGGCAAGACAGGCGCAAAGACGGGCGGAAAAGCGGGCGGCGATGAAACCGGAGGAAGGCGGCAGCGCATACACGGTAGCCGTGACAGCGGGGCGGACCGGAAAGACGGCGCAGGCGGATCGCAACATGCGGGACACCACGCATGGCGGCCGCCCTGCGCGAGCGAGCCGAACCTAAGCTACGGAGCCCGGATTCAGATCGACCGGCGTGCCTTCCACGGTCTGCCGCGCCTCGTCGACGAGCATGACGGGAATGCCGTCGCGGATCGGATAGGCGAGTTTGTCCGCATTGCAGATCAGTTCCTGCGCGGCGCGGTCGTAGCTGAGCGGGCCCTTGCAGATCGGGCAGACGAGAATTTCAAGCAGGCGAGCGTCCACGGACTTTCTCCACAACTAATGCAATGAGGCGATGATCGAGCGCGGCTTCAACCGGGACTATCCAGATGCGCGCGTCGTGCCAGGACCCTAATTTTACCGCATCCTTTTCTGTTATCAGGATGGTGTCGGCGTCCACGTCGGTAAACGGATTGCGCTCGAACGCGTAGTGATCCGGCAGGGCGCGGGTGGCCGGCGTCAGGCCGGCGGCGCGCAGCGTGGCGAAAAAGCGTTCCGGCGCGCCGATGCCGGCCGCGGCCAGCACGCGATCGCCACTGAACTGCGCGAGCGGACGGCGCAACGCGGGATTGTCCAGATGCCACGCGTCGCCGGGCGCGAGTTGCAACGCGAAGGTGTTCGGCCACGCGGGCAGCGTGCGTGCGTAAGGATCATTGATGAGCGTGGCGTCGCGGCGGCGCGACAGCGGCTCGCGCAGCGGTCCGGCGGGCAGCAGAAAACCGTTGCCGCCGAGCCGGTGATCGAACACGACCAGTTCGGCATCGCGCTGGAGCCGGTAGTGCTGCAAGCCGTCGTCGCTCACGATCACGTCGACATCGCGGTGCGCGGCGCACAGTGCCTGCGCGGCGGCCACGCGATCCGGGCAGACCCAGACCGGCGCGCCGGTGCGGCGGGCGATCAGCAGCGGCTCGTCGCCGCCCGCACTCGCCGCCGATGCGGGCGTGATCGGCGTCGGCGTCGTCACGCGCGCGCCGTAGCCACGCGACACCACGCCGGGGTGGAAGCCCGCGACACGTAACGCTTCGACCAGCGCGATCACGGTCGGCGTTTTTCCCGTGCCGCCGACCGTCACATTGCCGACCACCACCACGGGCACGCCGACGCGCACCGACTTCAACCAGCCGAACGAAAAGGCGGCGCGCCGCGCGGCGGCGATCGCGCCGAACACGCAGGCGAACGGTGTCAGCGCCCATGCAAGCGGGCCGCGTTGTTGCCATTCGCGCGCAAGGCGCGCTTCGAGACGGTTGCTGATTTCGCTCATGGGCAGATTGCTCGGACGAGCGGCACGCCGCTCGCCGGAAAGCGCCGGCACGGCGGCATGAAGGAGCTAGGCGCAATACGCGGGGCAAGCATCAACGCGGTTCTCCGGACTGTCGAAAATGAGGCAAAAGGTGAAACAGGTGCCGCACCGGACGCGCGTGCGCAGGTGCCGCGATGCCGGGTGCTACGCACCATCCGGCATGCCGTCGAACCCGCCACTCTAGCGCGCGTGCGTCCCGCCCGGCAAGTCGCGAACCGTGCGTCGCGCGCCGGAACGGCAGTAGCGGCGTTGCCCACGGCCTGTGGATAACTTTGTGGAGAACCTGCCATCGGACGGGCGGAGAAGGCCGGTCCGCGCGCCCGGTATCGGCAATCATTCTCTTTAGTGAGATATAAACTCCATATAAATCAAAGACATGCTTTCGATTCATGCGGCCGCGCGGGCAATCCGGCGGGTTTCGTCCGCTCGGTCCCGCCATGTGGACACTTTTAACAATTCGAGTGCCGCGCTGGACGCCGATGGCCGCTCGGTCTATCGTCTGTCCGGCCAGCCACACATATTCCTCGCATGAATCCCGAAAGCCCTTTTTTCTCGTCGGCCGCGCCCGGCGGCGAAGTCGTCGTCCCCGTCTCGGCGCTCAATCGCGCAATCGGCACGATGCTCGAACGCTCGTTCCCGCTGGTCTGGGTTGCCGGCGAAGTGTCGAACTTCACGCGCGCCGCGAGCGGCCACTGGTATTTCTCGATCAAGGACGCGCAGGCGCAGATGCGCTGCGTGATGTTCCGCGGGCGAGCGCAATACGCCGAATTCACGCCGCGCGAAGGCGATCGCATTGAAGTGCGCGCCTTGGTGACAATGTACGAGCCGCGCGGCGAGCTGCAACTGAATGTCGAGGCGGTGCGGCGCACAGGGCAGGGGCGTCTCTATGAAGCGTTCCTGCGGCTGAAAGCGCAGCTCGAAGCCGAGGGTCTCTTTGCCGCCGAACGAAAGCGCCCGTTGCCGTCGCATCCGCGAGCAATCGGCATCGTGACGTCCTTGCAGGCCGCCGCCTTGCGCGATGTCCTGACCACGCTGTCGCGCCGCGCGCCGCACATTCCGGTGATCGTCTATCCGGCGCCGGTGCAGGGCGCAGGCGTGAGCGCGAAGCTCGCCGCGATGGTCGATGCCGCCAACGCAAGGCGCGAAGTCGACGTGCTGATCGTCTGCCGTGGCGGCGGCTCGATCGAAGACCTGTGGGCGTTCAACGAAGAAGTGCTGGCGCGCGCGATCGCCGAAAGCGCCATTCCGGTGGTGAGCGGCGTGGGTCACGAAACCGATTTCACGATCGCCGATTTCGCCGCCGATGTGCGCGCGCCGACGCCCACCGGCGCCGCCGAACTGGTGAGTCCGCAGCGCGTGCTGCTGTTGCGCGAGCTCGACCATCGCCACGCGACACTCGCACGCGGTTTCGGCCGCATGATGGAGCGGCGCGCGCAGCAACTCGACTGGCTCGCGCGCAGGCTGGTGTCGCCGGCTGAGCGTCTCGCGCGGCAACGCACTCATTTGCAGCAACTGAGCGTGCGGCTCGCGTCGGCGGGCACGCGCCCGGTACGTGATGCAAGAGCGCGGTTTTCGCTGCTACAGATGCGCTGGCAACGTTGGCGCCCTGATCTCGCCGGGCATCAGGCGAAGCTCGGCAATCTCGCGCAGCGTCTGGACATGGCTTTGTTACGCCAGCATGAACGTCAGACCGCGCGCATCGACACGCTTGCCGCGCGTCTCGAAGTGCTGAGCCCGCAGCGCACGCTCGAGCGTGGTTATGCGGCGGTGCTCGATGCGCAGAGCGGGCGCGCGGTGCGTGCGCCGTCGTCGTTGAAACCCGGGCGGCGCCTTACGGTGCATCTCGCGGAAGGCGCCGCGGACATCGCGCTCGCGGATGTGCAGCCGCGCCTGACCGACGGATTCTGACACTTCCCCCACGGGGCGGGCGCCAGTACTTTTGACGCTTGCAGTGCCCTGGCACACGGTGTGCGAATGCATTAATTACGCTATGTGTGCAGCATGTTTGCCGATGCCGGACATAAAGTCCGTTGGTTTGCGGGGTTATTCCAAGTCGCCTACAATCGAGTGCTCTATAGCGTTATCCGCAGACTCCCCCCACAACAGATACTGAGAAGGAAAGCACCATGGAACATACGCTCCCACCGCTGCCGTTCGCGAAAAACGCACTCGTTCCGCACATGTCGGAAGAGACGCTCGAGTTTCACTACGGCAAGCATCACCAGACCTATGTGACCAACCTGAACAATCTGATCAAGGGCACGGAGTTCGAAAATCTGTCGCTGGAGGAAATCGTCAAGAAGGCATCGGGCGGTGTGTTCAACAACGCGGCTCAAGTGTGGAACCACACGTTCTTCTGGAACAGCCTGTCGCCGCAAGGTGGCGGTGCTCCGAGCGGCGCACTCGCTGACGCGATCAACGCCAAGTGGGGTTCGTTCGACAAGTTCAAGGAAGAATTCGCCAAGACCGCAGTCGGCACGTTCGGCTCGGGTTGGGCATGGCTCGTGAAGAAGCCCGACGGTTCGCTCGACCTGGTGTCGACCAGCAACGCCGCCACGCCGCTGACCACCGACGCCAAGGCACTGCTGACGATCGACGTATGGGAGCACGCTTACTACATCGATTACCGCAATGCGCGTCCGAAGTTCGTCGAAGCGTACTGGAATATCGTCAACTGGGAATTCGCGTCGAAGAACTTCGCGTGAGTTTGCGGTTGCGCAAAGGCGAACGCAGTCTCCCGCAATAAACTTTGCAAGCCGTAGCCTGGATGAAAGCCCTCCGCGCGAGGGCTTTTTTGTGCCTGCCTTTCGCATCGGGCAACATTCGAGCGAGCGTTTTGCCCGGGGGTTAGTATGAGTTTGCCAGGCAGGCCCGGCATGCTGCGCGCAGACCACTCGCGCATTCTTCATGGACCGATCGGAGTTCCTCATGAAAGGCAGTCAATTGACGTTGTTTGCAGCCAATCAGAGTCACCGCAAGAGTCACATGACCGTCATCGACTGGATTCTGGAGAAGACGAAGGAAGCCGGCATCGAGGGCGCCACGGTGATCGAGGTGAGCGAAAGCATCGACGCGCATGGCAAGTACCATGCGGCGCGGTTTTTTGAACTGGTCGACCAGCCCGTCGTCGTCACGGTGGCGGCGGAAGATGAACGCATCGACGCGCTGCTCGATACTCTCCGGCACGGCGGCGTTCAGCTCTTCTACACGCGCTGTCCTGTCGAATACGAAGTGCTTGGCGCAAGCGCGGAAGAGGGCGGTGAGTAGCGTGGGCCGCGCCGGTGCCGGGATGCTACGCTCGCGCATCTGTCTCGTGGGTCATGGGCTAGAATGAATCAGGCGATGGGGTGCGGCCCGGCGTCGGGCGGCGGAGATATACGATGAACGGCTATCAACTGACGTTCTATACAGAGCAGAACAGGAAGCACGGCCATCAAACCGTGTGCGAATGGCTGCTGCACGAGGTCCGGCGGCTCGGGATCAGCGGCGCGACCGTCATCAATTGCGCCGAAGGCATCGGCCACGCCGGTTCGCGTCACGCGGCCCGCATGCTCAAACTCGACGATCAGCCGGTGCAGATCATTCTTGCCGTGACCGAAACCGAAGCGGAGCAGCTTCTCGATCTGGTGCGCGCCGAAAACGTGCACGTTTTCTACATGCGTTTGCCGGTCGAGTTCGGTGTCATCGGCGAAGACGTTCCGCATAAACCGTCGAAGCTTTTTTCGCTGTTCGGCCGATCGACGGATGAGGAGTGACATGGGCCTTGCATGCGCCTGCACATCGAAAAACCATCGGATACCTAAGTAAATAACCCGGGCCAGTTGCCTTGCGTCAATCCACGCGGTTGACTATCTGCATTCGCTCGCCAGGGCGTGCGTGATTGTCGAACTTCTACCCACTCTTCGCGTCGATCACAACGGCGCTCTCCCGGCACCGAGCAAGCGATTTTCCGACGGCCAAGTTATAGTCACGACCTATCGATGACATTGCAAGAACCGCTTTCTATTGCGAGAGACTCTCACGTATATTTCAGATCGCAGCAGGTCTGAAGAGGTGAGCCATTCTCGTCCAATTCCCGCTACGAACATCCCGCGTCGCAGCACGATTATGTGCGTCGGGTGATCGGCAGCGGCACACCAGAAAGCGTGCACCACGAGGTTTTCAGACAGGCCCACCGGCGCCGGATGGCCGATGCGTCCGGAAGTCTGACGCCACAGTAGAACACCCAAGTGTACGTCTCCCCAAGGAGGTATCGCATGTCAAGCGAAGCAAAGTGTCCGTTCAACCATGCCGCCGGCAGCGGCACCACGAACCGTGACTGGTGGCCGAAGCAGTTGCGACTGGATCTGCTCAGCCAGCACTCCGGCAAGTCCAACCCGATGGATGGCAGCTTCAACTATGCCGAGGCGTTCAGGAGCCTCGATCTGGCTGCCGTGAAGAAAGACCTGGCCGCTCTGATGACCGACTCGCAGGACTGGTGGCCCGCGGACTTCGGCCACTACGGGCCGCTGTTCATCCGCATGGCCTGGCACAGCGCCGGCACGTATCGCATCGGCGACGGCCGCGGCGGCGCTGGGCGCGGTCAGCAACGGTTTGCGCCGCTCAACAGTTGGCCGGACAACGTCAGCCTGGACAAGGCGCGCCGCCTGCTCTGGCCGATCAAGCAAAAGTACGGCCAGAAGATTTCCTGGGCCGACCTGTTGATTCTCACGGGTAACGTCGCGCTCGAAACCATGGGCTTTAAGACCTTCGGTTTCGCGGGCGGCCGGGAGGACACGTGGGAGCCGGATCTGGACGTCTACTGGGGCAACGAGAAGACCTGGCTGGGCGGCGACGTCCGCTACGGCAAAGGCGCGGCCGGCGATAACGACGACGGTGGCGTGATCGTCGCCGACGAAGAAAAACACGGCGAAGAGGTGAGCCGCGACAACAGCGGGCGAAACCTCGAAAATCCGCTGGGCGCCGTGCAGATGGGCCTCATCTATGTCAACCCGGAAGGCCCCGACGGCAATCCGGACCCGCTCGCCGCGGCGCACGACATTCGCGAAACCTTCGCTCGCATGGCCATGAACGACGAAGAGACTGTCGCGCTGATCGCCGGTGGTCACACCTTCGGCAAGACGCACGGCGCCGGTCCCGCCGACAACGTCGGCCCCGAACCCGAGGCGGCCGATCTCGAGAACCAGGGGCTGGGCTGGAAGAACAGCTTCGGCACCGGCAAGGGCGGCGACACGATCACGAGCGGTCTGGAAGTCACCTGGACCACCACGCCCACGAAGTGGGGCAATGGCTTCTTCGAAAACCTGTTCAAGTACGAATGGGAGCTGACCAAGAGCCCCGCAGGCGCGCATCAGTGGGTTGCCAAGGACGCCGGCGAAACGATCCCGCACGCTCACGACCCCTCGAAGAAGCTGCGGCCGACCATGCTCACCACCGACCTCTCGCTGCGCTTCGATCCCGTCTACGAGAAGATTTCGCGGCGGTTTCTGGAGAATCCGGACGAGCTTGCCGATGCCTTCTCCCGCGCCTGGTTCAAGCTGACCCACCGCGACATGGGACCGCGCACCCGCTATCTCGGCCCGGAAGTGCCGGCCGAAGAACTGATCTGGCAGGACCCGATTCCGGCGCTCGACCATCCGCTGGTGAACGGGCAGGATATCGCCTCGCTCAAGCAGAAGATTCTGGCGTCGGGGCTGTCAGTCTCGCAGCTGGTGTCGACGGCGTGGGCTTCGGCTTCCACTTTCCGCGGCTCGGACAAGCGCGGCGGCGCCAACGGTGCGCGCATTCGCCTCGCGCCGCAGAAAGACTGGCCAGTCAATCAGCCTGAGCAACTGGCGAAGGTGCTGAAAGTCCTCGAAGGTATTCAGAGCGAGTTCAACGGCTCGCAGTCTGGTGGCAAGAAGATTTCGCTGGCCGACCTGATCGTGCTGGGTGGCGCCGCCGCTATCGAACAGGCGGCAAAGAGCGCCGGCCAGCAGGTGAGCGTGCCTTTCTCGCCGGGCCGCATGGATGCCTCGCAGGAGCAGACCGACGTGCAATCCGTCGCGGCGCTCGAACCGCTCGCCGATGGCTTCCGCAACTACCTCCAGGGCAAGTATCGCGCTCCGGCGGAGGCCTTGCTGATCGACAAGGCGCAATTGCTGACGCTGACGGCGCCGGAGATGACGGTGCTGATCGGCGGCTTGCGCGCCTTGAACGTTCACGCAGGGCAGGATTCGCACGGTGTATTCACGCACCGGCCGGAGACGCTGTCCAATGACTTCTTCCGTAACCTGCTCGACATGGGCACGGAATGGAAGCCGCTGTCGCTGGCCAGGGACGTGTTCGAGGGGCGAGATCGCAAGAGCGGCGAGCTCAAATGGACGGGCACGCGTGTCGATCTGGTCTTTGGGTCGCATGCTCAGCTCAGGGCTTTATGCGAAGTCTATGCAAGCGAGGACGCGCAGGAGAAATTCGTCCGCGACTTCGTTGCAGCCTGGGCCAAAGTGATGGATCTGGACCGGTTCGAGATTGCCTGACTGGTCGAGGAGCCCCGCCGGAGCATGTTCCTGGCGGGGCCTCGCAAAGCGTCTGCCGACTCAGATCGATGACGTGGTCCCGGTCGCAAAGGCTTTGGTTTTTGCGGAACCGGACCGGCCGGGCGCGTCTTTATCGGGCGTTCTGCGACGGATGACTCTTTGTCACAGTTGGTAACCGCGTCCATGCTCACCACGTGCTTTCAGCCCGTCGGCGGCGTGTCCGGATAGATAAAGAAAAAATACGGTAACTATCTCGTAAACAAGCCGCACGCAAATTGGCCTAACGTATGTTTCTCCCATGAAGAAACGTGCGCCCCTATGATCTCAAGTCTCAAATCGACACGCGTCGCCCTGCCGGCAGGCGCGCTCGCACTGGCGCTCCTTGGCGGCTGCGCAGTCGTGCCGCCGAGCGGTCCTTCCATTGTTGCGCTGCCGCGCAGCGGCGAGCCGCTCAATCAGTTCCAGCAGGACGACTACTCCTGCCGCGATTACGCCTACCGTGCGTCGGACGCGGCCGGTGCCGCGCAGAGTTCGACTACGAACAGCGTCAATAGCGCGGCCGTCGGCACGCTGGGCGGTGCCGCTGTCGGCGCGCTCATCGGCGCGGCGGCGGGCAATGCCGGCGCGGGTGCTGCGATTGGCGCGGGCAGCGGCTTGCTGCTCGGCGGCGCGGCCGGCGCAAACGGCGCGCAGTATTCGGCCAACAGCATGCAGGCGCGATACGACGCAGCGTACGCGCAATGCATGACGTCGAAGGGCAATACGATCTCGCAGCCGCAGATGCCGGTCTACGCGCCGCAGCCGGTATATGTTGCGCCGCCGCCTCGTTACTACGGGCCGCCGCCGGTAATCTATGCCCCTTATCCGTACTACTGATCGAGTTCGATCGAACGCCTGCTGTAGCGAGGCCGCGTCGTCCTCAAGTATTGCCACGTATGGCGGAGGGAGGCGAAACGATGGCGGCAAACGCCTTTGCAAACAGCGTACGGTTAATCATCCGTAAGGGCGACCAGCGCATCCAGCGATCGGAAGACGCACGTGGCGAACTCCTCTCTTGCGGCACGCGACGTGATTCACGACGCGCACCGTTCGTTGTGCGGAGTTGACCGTCGCATCGTTCATGAGACGAGGCGAAAATGCGAATCTCGCAAGCTGGCGTTGAGACGTCCGGGCTGGGTGTATGGTCCCGCCGGGGTACGGTGGCGGCGTTAATCGCCGTCGCCTCCTGTTTCGTGTCGTGCGGCGGGGGTGGTGGCGCGCCCGTCGTGGCGTCGGGCGCGGCTGGCGGGAGCGGCACCGCGGGCGGTTCGGGCTCAGGCTCGGGCGGCACGGGCAGTGGCGCCGGGACCGGTTCGGGAATGGGCAGCACCGGCACTGGATCGACCGGTACAGCGGGTACAGCCTACGCCACCGACGTCCTCATGCATCACAACGATATCGGCCGTACCGGTCAGATGCTCGCCGAGACGACCCTCACGCCGGCCAACGTCAATTCGGCCAGCTTCGGCAAAGTCGCGTTTCTTGCCGCGGACGGCAAGGTCGACGGAGAACCGCTTTTCGTCACCAGTCTGGCGATCGGCGGTACGTCGCACGATGTGGTGTACGTGGTCACCGAACACGATAGCGTCTACGCCTACGACGCGACGTCGTTCGCGCAACTGTGGAAGGTCTCGTTGATCGGTAGCGGTGAAACGCCCAGCGACGACCACGGTTGCCAGGACATCACGCCGGAGATCGGCATTACGTCGACGCCGGTGATCGACCGCAATCGCGGCACGAATGGCGTGCTGTACGCCGTGGCCATGACGAAAGACGGGAGTGGCGGCTACCATCACCGGCTGCATGCGCTTGACCTCGCGACCGGCGCCGAAGTACTGGGCGGTCCGACGGAAATTGCGGCAACGTACCCGGGCAACGGCGCGGGCAGCGTGAACGGTGTGATTACCTTCAACCCGTCGCTGCATACGGAGCGCGCGGCACTCACGCTGGTTGGCGGCAACATCTACATGGGCTGGACCGCGCACTGCATGTCGGGCGCGTACACGGGCTGGCTGATGGCCTATAGCGCCGACACGCTGAAACAGACCAGTGTGCTCAACATCACGCCGAACGGCAGTCAGGGCTCGATCTGGATGGCCGGCTCGGGCATGGCATCGGACGGCACCTCGCTCTACGTGGTGGATGGCAACGGCACGTTCGGCACCACGCTGAATGCACAGGGCTTTCCTGTCGATGGCGACTTCGGCAACTCGATGATGAAGCTCTCCGTGGGCAACCTGCAGGTTACCGATTACTTCGCGATGTCCAACGTCGTCGAGGAAGCGGGCACGGACAACGATTTTGGCTCGGGCGGCGCGATGGTGCTGCCGGACCAGACGACCGCGGGCGGCGTTGTCAAGCATCTCGCGGTGGCGGCCGGCAAGGACAACCATATCTACGTCGTCGATCGTGATTCGATGGGAAAATTCAGCCCGGCCGCCAACAACATCTGGCAGGAGTTGATCGGCACGCTGGCGGGCGGCATCTGGGGATCGCCGGCTTACTACAACGGCGTGGTTTACTACGGCGGCCTGAACGACAACCTGAAGGCGCTGCCAGTCTCGGGGGCGTTGCTCGCGACCACTGCCGCATCGAGGAGTCCGACCACTTTTGCGTATCCGGGGGCGACGCCGGCTGTGTCGGCGAACGGCGCGAGCAACGGCATTGTCTGGGCGGCGGAAAACGGCACGACCGGCGCTTTGCACGCGTACAACGCAGGCAATCTCGCCATCGAGTTGTACAACAGCAACCAGGCCGGCACGCGCGATCAATGGGGCGCGGGCAACAAATTCATCACGCCGATGATCGCGCGCGGCAAGGTGTATGTCGGCGCTACCAATGGTGTGGCGGTGTTTGGGTTGCTGTGAGTGGAAGAGGTTTTTGTATTGCGTTTGGCGGGATGCGGTTGTTGCTGAGCGTGTTCGCGTAGGCGGTGGGACGTAGTGTTGGCGGTTAGCCTGCGACGGTTCGGATCGCGTGTGAAAAGAAGCCCCTGTGTCCGGTTTTCCGGATACAGGGGCTTTCTGTTTCACGCTGGGTTCACGCGCGTCGTAATGCATTGCTCAGTGCGGGAAGCGTACCGCTCGCAGGGAGCGGGCGCATTCTTTTGCCGCCGGGCGCACATTAAACGCCGGGCCGCGATGCCGAGGCCGCGATGCTGGGGCAGCGATGCCAGGCAGGCAGCGACACCGGCCGCCGCGCTGACGTGCGACGCTTACTGCACGTCACCCGTGGCAGCGGTCTTGCGCGGACGACGACTGCGCGGCGCAGCTTTGCGTGCGGCCTTTTTTGCCGGCGCGGACGCTTCTTCCGCCGTGGCAGAAGGGGCCGCCGCCGTTTCAGCAGGCGCCGCGATTTCCGGAATATCATCGATGCTTCGCGGCTCGGCTTTCTTTGCTTTTTTCGCAGCCGTCTTGCGAGGTGCGCGTTCTTTACGGCGCGCGGGTTGTTTGCCACCCGTATGCGGTTCGTTGGCTCCGCTGTCAACGCCGCCCGACACTTCGGCCGCAAGAGTTTCCGGCGACGCCGTCGGCGCTTCCGGCAGTTCAAAAACGAACTCGCTGTTTTTCGGCGTTTGCGCGTGCAGGTTGTCCGTTTGGGCCTGAGCGCTGCCACCGTGCTCGGTAGCATGACGTTCTTCGTGAACGGTTTCCTGCTGGCCGCGGCCTGCCTTGCGATTGCCTCGCCCTCGGCGGCGCGACTCGTGCTTGCCGCCCGACTCGGCGCTCACCGTTTCTGCGACCTGCGCCTCATACAACTGTTCCGCCGACTCGGCAGCCTCGGCGGCCTCGCTCGCGTTCTCGCCAGCCGCATTCGCAACCGAACTCCGATAGACATATGCGCCGGACTTCTCGTCGCGGCCGAATTCGAGCAGTCCGCGGGCATGAGCTTCTTCCAGCAGATTGCCGAAGGCGCGAAAACCGTAGTACGTCTCGTTGAAATCCGGCTTGCGGCGTTTGATCGCGTTCTTCAGTACCGACGCCCAGATCTTGCCGCTATCGCCGCGTTCCGACGCAAGCGCGTCGAACGTTTGCACCGCGATCTCGACGGCCTTGGTGCGGCGTTTTTCGAGATCTTCCTTGTTGCGGGTTTTCTCTTCGTCGGGTGCGCGTTTGGCCGCCGGCTGGGCGGCCTGGGGCGGACGCGACGACTCGCGTTTGGCGACCGTGCGCTGGCTTTCCCGCACGAGGTCATCGTAAAAGAAGAACTCGTCGCAGTTCGCGACCAGCAGATCCGACGTGGATTGCTGCACGCCGACGCCGATCACCTGCTTGGCGTTCTCGCGCAGCTTCGACACCAGCGGCGAAAAGTCAGAGTCGCCGCTGATGATGACGAACGTATTGACGTGCGATTTCGTGTAGCAAAGGTCGAGCGCGTCGACCACGAGCCGGATGTCGGCGGAATTCTTGCCCGACTGGCGCACGTGCGGAATTTCGATCAATTCGAAATTGGCTTCGTGCATCGCGCCTTTGAAACTCTTGTAGCGGTCCCAGTCGCAGTACGCTTTCTTCACGACAATGCTGCCCTTGAGCAGCAGCCGTTCAAGCACCAGCTTGATATCGAACTTGTCATATTTCGCGTCGCGCACGCCGAGCGCGACGTTTTCGAAATCGCAGAACAGCGCCATGCTGACGGTTTCGTTGGATGACGCCATGTATATCTCCATTGAAGCGATCGTCAAATTCGACGAATCGCGACCATGATAGCGATTCCAGCGGAGGTGATCAGTTTTTGTGTTCAGCGCGCGTGCCGGTGTAGGCGGCCTGAACCCGGAATGACGCCGGCTCTCTGCGACGTTTTCCACGGTTTTTCAGGGCGGTTCACGCCGAGGCGCGCCTTGCGACGAAACAATTCGACACGCTAGCCCGGCGGTGTGCGATGGATCTGCCAGGCGTCACCGCGCTACCTGTCGTGGAGATACGGAGACGCATCTAACGCTGCGCGCGTTTCCAGCACCTCGTCGACGAGACCATACGTTTTGGCCGCGTGTGCCGACATAAAGTTGTCGCGGTCGGTATCGCGGGCAATTTCCTCAATGCTGCGGCCGGTGCGCTCGGCCATCATGGCATTCAGGCGCTCTCGCAGATAGAGCACTTCCTTCGCCTGGATCTCGACGTCTGCCGCCGTGCCCTGGCTGCCGCCTGACGGCTGGTGGATCATGATGCGTGCGTTCGGCAACGCATACCGCTTGCCGCGCTGGCCGGCGGTCAGAAGGAAGGTTCCCATGCTCGCGGCAAAGCCGGTGCACAACGTGGAGACCTCCGGTTTGATGAACTGCATGGTGTCGTAGATCGCGAGGCCGTCGTATACGGAACCGCCCGGCGAATTGATGTAAAAAGAAATATCCTTGTCGGGATTCTCGGATTCCAGAAACAGCAACTGCGCGACAATCACGCTGGCCGACTGCTCGTTCACGGGCCCAACGAGAAATACGATGCGCTCGCGCAGCAGACGCGAATAGATGTCATAGGCGCGCTCGCCGCGACCGGACTGTTCGATCACGGTGGGCACGAGGCCAAGGCCGGTGATGGTTGGGTAGCTGCTATGCATGTTGACCTCGCGTATGCCGCCCGGGTGACGGTGAGTTGTGCGGAGCACCCGCGCATTCAATGCGCCGGTTGTTGCCCTTATGACGGCGCGGCACGGAACGATGTGACAGAAATATTTTTGCGCGACGCTGTCACATCGATCCGTGCCCAGCCGTCAAGTCGAAAGGAATGACGCTGCTGGCGCGCGCCCGGACAAGATCGCAGGCAAGGCGCCGCGCACTTTTCACCGCTCACGATCTGGAGGTCTACTTATGACGGAAAAAGCAATCGAGAAGGCATCCAGCTTCGAGGCCGTGCGCGCCCGCCTGCTCGCGCTGGCGTACCGAATGCTCGGCAGCCGCGCCGAAGCAGAAGACGTGGTGCAAGACGTCGGCCTGAAATGGCACCTCGCAGACACGCAGGAGGTGCAGACACCGGCCGCCTGGCTTACCACGATCACCACGCGCGCGGCGATCGACCGGCTGCGTCATGTGCAGCGCGAACGCGCGTCGCAGGCCGCCGGCTGGTTGCCGGAACCGTGGCTCGACGAAGTCGCGCCATCGGCCGAGGAACTGGCCTTGCGCGCGGCGGAGATGTCCTATGGCGTGATGCTGCTGCTTGAGCGGCTGAAACCCGACGAACGCGCGGCATTCGTGCTGCACGAAGCCTTCGACTGTGATTACGCTGAGATCGCGGCGATTCTCGAGCGCACGCCTGCCGCCTGCCGGCAGATCGTCCATCGGGCCAAAGCGCGTCTGCAACGGGCGGGTGCGCCGGTGGAGCGGCCCGACCCGGCCGCGCATGCGCGGATCGTGGAACGCTTGCGCACAGCGCTTGAGGCGCAGGATCGAGCCGGCCTGCTGCGGCTCTTTAGTGACGCGCCGGAGGTCGTCAGCGACGCGCCTTTGTGCACGCCGGTGAGCGCGCCGGAACCGGCAATGGCCGGGTGGATGGATACGGTAACGTCGCTCGTCGAGCATGCCAGCAACGCCGAGACGGTGTCGGTCGCGGGCACATTGTGTGTTGCGTTGCTCTTCGAGGGCGAGGTGGTCGGCGTTCTCGACATATCCACGAACAGCTTCGCGGATGGCTCCGCAAAGATCGTCGCCATGCGCGTGGTGACCAGTTCGGCGCGCTTGCGGGCCGCCAACCGCATGCTGGGCCGCGCCGCAGTCAGGCAACTGCTTGCGCGGATCCAGCAGAGCGCCTTGACGTCAATTCCGGTGGGCGGCGACTTCCCAGTTGATGTCCACGCATAGCACCTGTGTGCCCGTCGGCGTATGCGCGGCGATCGAGGCGGTCACGCACAGGTGAGCTTCATTGATCGACAGGTAGGGCGGGGTGAGGTGCACCTGGCCGGGCACGCGCATCGCCTGGATAAAGTACGGCCGGCGCTCCCAACTCGCGCCTTCCGAATGCAGCAGCGGGCGGAAACGCTTGGCGCGTTGCGAGGCGCGCCCCGACGGCAGCACGTTGTCGCCGATCTGCCGGCCCGAACCGTCCAGCACGAAGCAGCGTGCCGTCTCGCCGAGCGTGAGGAGCGATGCGGTGGCTTGCGCGACCGACTCGCCGGCCACCAGTTGCGCGGCTGCCGTCTCGAGCGCGGTGACGTACGGCGCGAGCCGTGCGGACTGTGCACGCTCGCGCGCGGCGACCCGCTCACGCAGCGCTGCGGAGAGCGAGTCCATCAAGCCGGCCGCCGCTTGCGGCTTGACCGGTTCGACGCTCGGGCCCGCGAAAAACGCGCCTTGCACGAAGTCCACGTTGCATTCGAGGGCGATCAGCGCGTCGCGTTCGGTGGTCAGGCCGCCCATCAGCACCAGCTGGCCGGATTCGTGCAGCAGCGAGACGAGGCCCGGCAGCACGCGTTCAATATGCGAGTGTTCGCTGGCTTGCGCGAGAATGCAGCGGTCGAGCGTGACGATGTCCGGCCGCAGATTCCACACACGGTCAATGTTCGAATGCTTCGCGCCAAAGCCGTCGAGCGCGATCAGGAAGCCGGATTTGCGCAGCGCATCGATGATTTCGGCAAAACGCGTAGTTTCACCGCCCGCCTGTTCGGAAACTTCGAGTACCACGCGCTGCGGAGGCAGGCCGAGCGCCTTGAGGCCTGCCAGCAGCGCGTCGCCGTAGCTGGTGTCCATCAGCGCGGCCGGGTGCAGGCTCAGGAAGAGCCATTCGTCGTGGCTGTCGAACGCGTTGAAGTTGCCCAGATGCAGCGATTCAGCGAGCCGTCCGAGTTCGAGCAGGTCGCCGCGCCGCGCGGCTTGCGTGAAAACTTCGTGCGAGGGCACTTGCAAGCCGTGTTCGTCGCGGGCGCGCAGCGAAGCGTGATAACCGATCGCGCGCCGGTGCGACACGGAGAAAACCGGCTGGAACACGCTGAAAACAGTGTAGCCGCCGTACAGAACGGTGCGCCGGGAGCCCTCGTCGCCGGCCATTGGGCGCGGCGGCTGGAAGCCGGGAGGATCGAGTTCGATCATGCTCATCATGTCAGTCGTGTGGAGGTGGCGGCGCGCCTGCATGCTCGACACGAGTCCGCATGCGCAAAATGTGAGTTTACAGGATAGCCGAGCAAGAACTATGCGCGTGCGGAAACACAGCACGCATGCCCGAGTGTCCCAGTCAGATCACCCTCAGATAAGACGATTGTGCGCCAGCGCGGGCGCGAGCGCGACGATTCGCACTTCGCTGGTGCGGCCCGCGCCCCGTTGCGGGTCGGCTGCGGGCCAGCGAACATCAGGTTCGTTCGGAGGGATCGGTCTTTTTCGCGGGCGTGCGGATGTCCGGCGACAGTTGCGCAAAGATCCACGACGAGCCCGCCGTGATGATGCCGACACACAGGAACGTCGCGTGAAATGCGGGCAGCGAATTGGCGGCCGTCACACGCGGCAGCAGGCCGGTGAAGGTGGCGAGCAGGGCGCCGGCCACCGTCACGCCGAGACTCATCGACAGCATCTGGACCAGTGAAAACAGGCTGTTGCCGCTGCTCGCGCCGCCGGTGCCCAGATCCTTGAGCGTCAGCGTGTTCATCGCGGTGAACTGGATCGAGTTGGCGCCGCCGAAGAGTGCCAGTTGCACAAGCCGCAGCCACAGCGGCTGGTTCGCGGCGGTGAGCGCGAAGCTTGCCATCGTCAAGCCGACCAGCACCGTGTTGATGATCAGCACGCGCCGATAGCTGTACTTGATGATCAGCGTCGTCACGAGACGTTTGGACGCCATGCCCGCGGCTGCCACCGGCAGCATCATCAGGCCGGCTTCGAAGGCGCTATAGCCGAGACTCACCTGCAATAGCAGAGGAATCAGATAAGGCATCGCGCCGCTGCCGATCCGCGCGAACAGATTGCCCAGCAGGCCCACGCTGAAGGTGTGGATCTTGAAGAGGTCGAGCGAGAAAATCGGCGAGGGCTCGCTCACGGCGTGCAAGCCGTAGGCGACAAAGCAGGCAAGGCTCAGGATCAGCAGCACCAGCACTGTGGCGTGCTGAATGCCGAATTCGGTGCGGCCGTCGAGCGCGAACGAAATTGCCACCATGCCCAGGATCAGCAGCAAGTAGCCTTTCATGTCGAACTTGCCGACGTGCTCGTTGCGGCTATCCGGCATGAAGATAAACGTGGCGATGCAACCTACGATGCCCACCGGCACGTTGATCAGAAAGATCCAGTGCCACGAGGCGATCTTCACGAGCCAGCCGCCGAGCGTGGGGCCGATCAGCGGTCCGATCAGACCGGGGATCGCCACGAACGAGAGCGCCGGCAGATAGCGTTCTGCCGGAAAGGTACGCAGTACCGCGAGCCGGCCGACCGGCAACAGCATGGCGCCGCCCACGCCTTGCATGATGCGGAAAGCCACGAGCTGATTCAGGGTATGCGCGTTCGCGCACAGCAACGAGGCGACTGCAAACACCAGGATCGCGCTGAAGAACACGCGGCGCGTGCCGAGCTTGTCGGCGAGCCAGCCTGACACGGGGATCATCACGGCCATCGTCAGCGAATAGGCGATCACCACCGATTGCATGCGCAGCGGCAACTCGCCGAGGCTCGTCGCCATCGCGGGGAGCGCGGTGTTGACGATGGTCGAGTCGAGCGTCTGCATGAAGAAGCCGGTAGCGACGACCCACAGCATCACCGTGAGCGAGCGTGGGGAAGGGGTACTGGGCGTGGGAGCGGACGGAGTCGGCGTGGACATGGAGGGCGGCTGGGCGCGCGAGACGGGGTGGGACTCGCTATTCTAGGGAAAAGCGCCACCGTGCGCAGAGGGCGTGGAGTTGGGATCGGGCCAGAAGCGCGGTGATTGCAGACCCCGACGCCTCACCCCGACGCCGGCAACGCCGCCGCCGCACGAAAGAACGCCCGCGCACGCGGGTCGTTTCCGAACGCAATGTGAATCCTGGTCCACGGACTGACCTCCATATTCGGCCGGAAGTAATTGCCCGGCACGACGGTCACCCCAAGCGGCGCACCGCACTCCACCAGCCGCTCCGCATTGGCCACATGCGGCACGCGAGCCCACACGAATTTCCCGCCCACGGGTTTGTCGAAAATGTCCCAGCCGGCGTCCTCGAGCGTCTGGATCGTCGAGCCGAGCGCGTCGCGCATACGCCGCCGCAGGCGCTCCAGATACTTGCGATACGCGCCGCGCTCCAGCATCGACACGGCCACTGCTTCGGCGAACCGCGAACCGCCGATGCTCGTCAGCATCTTGATGTCGACCAGATCTTTGATGATGGCGTGGCTCGCCACCACACAGCCTATCCGCAGCGACGAAGACAGCGTCTTCGACAGGCCGCCCACGTAGATCACGTGTTCGAGTTGATCGAGCGTGGCGAGGCGATCGGTGAGGTCGGTCTGGAAGTCGGCATAGATATCGTCCTCGATGATCGAGAAGCCGTGCTCGCGCGCCAGTTGCAACAGCCGGAAGGCCACCGGCGGCGCCACCGTGGTGCCGGTCGGATTGTGGAACACGGTGTTGATGAACAGCAGCTTGGGCCGGTGCGACTTCAACTGTTCCTGCATCACGTCCAGATCGGGGCCGTTACGCGTGCGCGGAATGCCGATCAATTTCACGCCGTGCAGCTTCAGCAGCCCGTAAAGGTTGTAGTAGCCGGGGTCTTCGACAAAGATCGTGTCGCCTGCCTTGAGCATGTAGCGCATCAGCAGATCGAATGCCTGGCTTGCGCCGTTGGTGATCAGAATCTGCGACGCATCCGCCTGTATCCCCAACTGGCCGATGCGGCTTTGCAGGTGCTCGCGCAAAGTCAGGTTGCCGAGCGGGGTGGCGTAGTCGACCATGCTCGCCGGGTCGGTGCGCGACACGTGGCGAATCGCCTGCGCGATGCTATCCATGTCGCGCCACGCTTCGGGGATAAAACCGCTGCCCAGCTTGAGCGTTTCGCCGGGGTGGTTGAACTGCTGCAAGAGATGGTCCGATTCGCCTTCGGCGCGGCGCGGGTCCGAGGTGCCCTGGCAATGCGTGCCCGCGGGCTGCCGGTCGGAGACGTAGAAGCCGGAGCCGTGGCGCGAGTCGATATAGCCGAGCGACACCAGCCGGTCGTAAGCCTCGATCACTGGAAAGCGGCTCACGTCGTAATCGGTGGCGAACTGGCGGATCGACGGCAACTTCGAGCCCGGGTGCGCGGTACGCGACCGGATCCACGTCGTGACGCCCGCGACGATCTGTTCGGTCAGCGGTACGCCGTTGTCCCGATCGAGTTGAATTTCGAGTTTCATGTGGATCTTTTCCTTCACCGGGCGGCGCGGCGGGTGCTCCCGAGCTTTCCATTCACGAACGCCACACCACGAACGGCACACGCTTCCCGCCAACTGTCCGGTTTTTCGACTGAACAGTTCCGACTAAAGTGTTCTGAACTGTGCATGGGTATTCGATCATCGCACGTCAATAATCGGTACAACAGAAAAGTTCTTCGAAGGGGAAAGGCGATGCGTGAAGTGCGGATTTTCGAATTGGAACATGGCGAGCCCACGGCGGCCTGGCGTGTCGCGCGTCCGTCGATCTTCAAGGTGATCTCGGGCGAAATCTGGCTGACTGTCGAGGGTGACAGCAAGGATCACTGGCTCGCTGCAGGCGAGTCGATCGAGCTGCCGCGCCAGACGGTGGCGTGGATCAGCGCAGGACAGGCCGGGGCGCGTTTTGCGCTGGCGAGCGGCTCCTTGCGTTCCGCCACGAGGCCGGCGCCGCGTATGCCGGTGCTGAACTGGCTGCCGCGCTGGCTGGGTGCGGCCTGACCATTCGTCGAGTGGGTGCGTCGAGTCGGCAGCGTCTCAATCGCGCCCGGCGGCCTCGTATTCCCCGATGTAGCGCGCCCGCGGCCGGATCAACCGGCCGTCGCGCGTCTGTTCCATCGCGTGGGCAATCCAGCCGACTGTCCGGCCCACCGCGAACAGCGTGAAAGCGGCTCCGGCCGGCAGCGCCAGCACCCGCTCGATGGCGGCGAGCGCGAAATCCACGGTCGGCTCGGCGCCGGTCGTATCGCGGACCGTGCGCGCCAATCCCAGCACTTCAGCCAGCGGCGAACGCGCGGGCGCGCAGTCGGCGAGCATGCCTAACAGTAGCCGCGCGCGAGGGTCGCCTTCCGGATAAAGCGGATGACCGAAGCCCGACAGGATCGGCCCATGCACGCCGTGTTCGTGGCGCGCGAGGCGGTTCGCCAGATAACGGTCGAGATCGGGCGCGCGCGACGCTTCTTCGAGCAGCGCGCCGACGCGCACCGTTTCGCCGCCATGACGCGGGCCCGACAATGCGGCGAGGCCGCCGGCCACCGCGCCGAACAGGTGCGCCCCCGTCGAGGTGATACAGCGCACGGTGAAGGTCGACGCATTCAACTCATGATCCGCGCAGGCCACCAGCGCCGCGCGCAGCACGTTAGCCTGCTGCCGGTTCCGCACATGCCACGTTGAAGCCAACTGCCGATGCAGCGGCTCGTTCGACGGCGCCGCCGAGATCGTCGCGGCGGTCAGCAGACGCATGACGGCGCAGGCCGTATCGAGTTGCGCGTCACGGCCGAGCGCCCACACCCGCGGCATTTGCGCCGCCGCGGCCGGCAACAGCACGAGCGCGCGATCGAGCGGCGTGCTGTCGCTCCACAGCTTGAGCCACGCGGCCCACTGAGCGGTGGCGAACGGCACGGCCGGCGCATCGGCAATCCGCCTCGCGCTGCATTCCCACAGCAACGCGGCAATCTCCTCGAGCGAGGCACTTTGCGCCAGTTCCATCGCGTCGTGCCCGCGATACAGCAGCCGGCCCTCGGCGACCAGCGTGATCGACGATTCGAGCACCGGCACGCCCCAGTCGAGCACCTTCTGCGCGACCTTGCCGGCGCGTTTGCCGTCTTCCTTGCGGCGCGCGAGACGGCGCACTTCGCCGGCGTCGTAGAGACGATGCTTGCCTTGCGCATCCGGCGACGAACTCAGCATGCCGCGGCTCACATAGGCGTAGAGCGTAGGCAGGCTGATGCCGAGCGTGGCGGCGGCTTCAGCAGCGGTCAGGGAATTCGAGGTCGACATGGAAAGGCGCGGAAACCGAAGAAATCAATATATATTGATTATCATAATCAAGATTGATTGCGGCGTGGCGGACTTCTAGACTCGGTGCACTTCCTTCTGCTCTGTTATGGAACGCCATGACGCCTGAATTCGCTCTCAAACATATCTGGACTCTCGCCGGGTGCGACCCGAGCGCGCTGAGGTCTGTCACGCTCGCGGGCGCGGATCCCGGCTTGCCATCCGTCTACCGGGTGGGCACCCTGGCTTCGGTGAGCATCGCCGCGACCGGACTCGCGGCTGCCGAATATCACCGTCTGCGCACCGGGCGCAGGCAACACGTGACGGTGGAGATGCGGCGCGCGCTGGCGTCGTTTCGCAGCGAACGCTATTTGCGTATCAACGACGGCCCGCCGCCCGCCCTGCGCGATCCGGTGATGGGCTTCTACGAGACGCGCGATGGCCGCTGGATTCAACTGCACACGAACTTCCCGCATCATCTGCAGGGGGTATTGAACGTACTTGGCTGCGCGAACGATCGGGACGCGGTGGCCGCCGCGATTCGCGGCTGGGACGGTGCGACGCTCGACCAGACGCTCGCCGACGCGGGTCTGTGCGCCGCGTTGATTCGCACGCCCGATGAGTGGGCCGCGCTCGATCAGGCCAAAGCGATTGCGGGCTTGCCGCTCTTCGAGATCGAGCGCATCGGCGACGCGCCGGCCGAGCCGCCCGCTCAGCGTGGCGCGGACCGGCCGCTGGCGGGGGTGCGCGTGCTGGATCTGTCGCGCATCATTGCCGGGCCCGTCGCCGGGCGCGCGCTCGCGCAGCATGGCGCGCAGGTGCTGATGATCAACGGGCCGCATCTGCCGAATATTGCGCCGCTGGTGATCGACAACGGGCGCGGCAAGCGTTCGGCGCTGGTCGATCTGCGCGAAGCGGCGGGGCGCGAGGTTTTGCGCGGCCTTGCCGGTAATGCCGATGTATTTCTACAGGCATATCGCCCGGGAGCGCTGGCCGCGCGCGGTTTCGGTCCCGAGGAACTGGCGCGTGTGCGGCCGGGGATCGTCTACGTTTCGGTGTCGGCCTATGGTCACGAGGGATCTTGGGCGCAGCGGCGCGGGTTCGACAGCCTGGTGCAGTCGGCGAGCGGAATTGCCTTTACCGAACGTGAGGCGGCGGGGTGGCACGAGCCAAAGCATCTGCCGTGTCAGGCGCTGGATCATGCGACCGGGTATCTGGCGGCTTTCGGTGCGATGGCCGCGTTGGCACGGCGGGCAACCGAAGGCGGAAGCTGGCATGTGCGCGTCTCGCTCGCGCAAACGGGCCGGTGGCTGCAGTCGTTCGGGCAGATTCCCGAGGGCTGGAAAGCGCCCGACGTGGCGCTTGATGATGTGCGCGATTGCCTCGCGAGCGTGGAGTCGGAGTTTGGCCGCGTGCTGGGAGTGCAGCCGGCCGAGGTGCTGGGCGAGACGCCTGCGTTTTTCGCGCTGCCGCCGAGCCGGGTGGGCGCGCACGAGGCCAGGTGGGAGTGAGGTGCCCTTACTTCCTCAATTCCGCCACGAAGTCGTAGTAATCGTTGCGGCAGTACGTGTCGGTCAACTCGATCGCCCGCTGATCGGCGGTATAGCCCACACGGGTAATCAACAGCAGCGCCTCGTTCGGGGCGATGCTCATCTGCTGCGCGATTTCCTCGCTCGCGTTCACCGCGCGAAAGTGCTGGAGCGCGCGGACAATCGTCAGCCCGCGATTCTCCAGGTACGTGTACAGCGAATCGCCGATAGCTTGCGGATCGGGAATCACCGCAGCGGGGAACGTGGAATTCTCGACCGCCATCACGATGCCGTCGGCCAGGCGCAAGCGCCGCAAGCGCGTTACCGCCGCGGCCGGCGACAAGCCGAGCTGAATCACCTCGTCGCGGTTTGCCGGCAGGATTTCGCGCGACAGCCACTTCGAACTCGGCGTAAAACCCCGCCGACGCAGCATTTCGCTAAAGCTCGACAAACGCGATAGCGGATCTTCGTAGCGTGGCGTGATGAAACTGCCCGCGCCCTGAGTGCGCCGAATCAATCCCTGCTCGACCAGCAAGGCAATTGCCTTGCGTGAAGTGATTCGCGATACGCCCAGCGCCTCCGAGAGTACGCGCTCCGAGGGCAGCGCCTCGCCGGCGTTCCAGCGGTTCTCGTGGATGGCGGCGCCGAGCTTGCGGGCAAGTTGCAGGTAGAGCGGCGTGTCGTTTTCCGGGTCCGGGCGCAGGTCGCGCCAGCGGTCTTCCGAGGCAGAGGTCATGGAACTCACGCAAGAAGGGCAAGCGGCAATTCTATGACATCGGCGCGCTATGTTATAGCGGGCTTTTGCCTGGTGGCCGATCGAATGTCCGTTGAACCGCTAAACTCGTCGCTATGTTTTTCGTGGCATACGCCGCGCATTCGCCTGCGCTGCGGCATTGCCGACCATTGAGCCACTTCGAGGAGTCAGCATGACGAGCGACATCGCAAGCGTGAGCCTGCCCGACGGCGAACGCATTCCGAAACTGGGGCAGGGCACCTGGGAGATGGGTGAAGTGCCGGCGCGGCGTGCCGCCGAAATCGACGCGCTGCGTTGCGGCATCGAACTCGGCATGACGTTGATCGACACGGCGGAAATGTATGGCGACGGCGCGACCGAATCTCTGCTGGGCGTTGCTTTGGCCGGGTTGCGCGACAAGGTGTTTCTGGTCAGCAAGGTGTATCCGCATAACGCCAGCCGGCGCGGCGTGATCGCAGCCTGCGAGCAGAGCCTCAAGCGTCTGAAGACGGATCAGCTCGATCTGTATCTGCTGCACTGGCGCGGCTCGGTGCCGCTCGCGGAAACGGTCGAGGGCTTCGAGGCGTTACGGCAGGCGGGCAAGATTCGCCATTGGGGCGTCAGCAACTTCGACACCGCGGATATGGAAGAACTCGTCGCCACGCCGGGCGGCGATGCGTGCGCGACCAATCAGATTCTCTACAACGTGGTGCGCCGCGGGCCGGAATTCGATCTGCTGCCGTGGCTCGCCGCGCGCAAGATGCCGGCTATGGCGTACAGCCCGGTCGATCACGCACGCCTGCCGAAACGCTCGCCGCTCGACGATATCGCCGACGCGCGCGGCGTCTCGGTGTTCCAGGTGGCGCTCGCATGGGTGTTGCTCGAGCCCGGCGTGTTCGCGATTCCGAAGGCGGGCCGCGTCGAGCATGTGCGCGACAACTATCGCGCGTCGCAACTGCAACTCGGCGCGGATGAACTGGCCGCTATCGACGCGTATTTCAAACCACCGCGCAGCAAGCGGCCGCTCGAAATGCTGTAAGTGCAGCGGCGCCCGTTTGGCGCGCGACGGCACGGTGCGGGCGGCGGGTCGTCGATTCCGTCGGACACGCAACGGCCGTTGCAGGCGCCTGATCAATTGCAACTGTGGTGCATGTGCACGGAACCCAGCACCGCGACTTCAGCGGGGGTGTGCTTGAGCGAATCTTCGTTGACCTGAGCGGCGTCCGCGACGAATTCGTCGACGATCGACGACACCTGCGTATTGCGCAGACACAGCGACACTCGCTGCGTTTCATTGGCCGGCAGGGCGGCGCGCTGACCGAGGAATAGCACGCCGTACTGATAGCCGTGGATGATGCCGCGAATCGCGCCGACGCATTGGCCTTGGGCGACGTTATCGTTTTTCTGCTTGCAGGTCTGCGCAAGCGAATAGGCCGAGAAGGTGGGATCGACCGGCGGTGCGGCTTGCGAGAGCGTGGGCGACAGCGGCTGTGCCGCTTGTGCTGTTTGTGTCGCCTGTGTCGCCTGTGCCGTCTGTGCCGTCTGTGCCGTCTGTGGGGGCGTTTGCGCTGCCGTTTGCGCTGCCGTTTGCGCATGAGCGAGCGATGCGAGGCTGAGCGCGGCGGCCATCAACAGGCCGTTGACCGCGTGTGCCGCGGCGGGTGGGACGTTTCGTTGCATGTTGTGGTGCCCTCATATCGAACGTTGATATCTGATATGAGGCAATCGCCCCGGTTTGGTTCCGGTCATGCGCCCATGAGCGACCGATTGTTTGAGGTGCAGCTGCTTTGCGGGCGCGCTCCGCTGCTTCCATTACCACGCCCCTTGCCGTTCCCCTTGCCGCACCCGCTTCACCGGAGTTGCCGCTACCCGAGCCCGCCCATCGCTTTTTCCCGATACCGTTCTGCCGCCCGTCGTCCTGCATCACGCCACGCTATTCGTCGCGCCCGGCATTCTCGGGCGCGTTTTCCGAACCGTTGCCCGGAACCTTCCTCGCGACGTTGTCCGCATCGTCGCGTGAAGCGGCTTGCAGCGCGCGCAATTCGTCGACGGGAATGTGACAGCGGATTCGATGCGCGGACGGCCCTGCCGCGGCGCCGGCGTCGAGGAACGGCGGATCCTGCTGTTCGCAGATCGCGCCGAGCTTACGCGGGCAGCGCGTGTGGAACACGCAGCCCGATGGCGGCGATACCGCACTCGGCAGATCGCCGGATAGCCGGATGCGGGTTGCGCCGCCGCGGCCATCGAGTGTCGGTACCGAAGACAGCAGCGCTTCCGTATAAGGATGGTGCGGCCCGCCGAACACAGCCGCCGCCGGGCCGATTTCCAGCAGCCTGCCCAGATACAGCACGGCGATGCGATCCGACAGATAGCGCACCACATGCAGGTCGTGCGAGATGAAAACGTAACTCACGCCACGCTCGCGCTGCAGATCGGCGAGCAGATTCAGGATCGCGGCCTGCACGGAAACGTCGAGCGCGGAAGTCGGTTCGTCGCAAACCACCACGCGCGGTTCGCCGGCAAACGCGCGGGCAATTGCCACCCGCTGTTTCAGGCCACCGGACAGTTGCCGCGTACGCGAGTCGAGATAGCGCTGCGGCAAACGCACTGCGGCGGTCAAGGCGGCAAGCCGTTCGTCGATCGCGGGCCCGCGCAACGTGGTGAGGCGCGACAGCGCGCGGCCGATCAGCCGTTTCACCGAATGCGCGCGATTGAGCGCCGAGTCCGGATTCTGGAAAACGATCTGCAGCGACTTGACCTGATCGTCGCTGCGTCGTGTGACGCGCGCCGCGAGCGGCTCGCCATCCAGTTCGAGCACGCTGCCTGCATCCGGCGTGAGCAGGCCGAGCATCAGTTTGGCGAGCGTCGTCTTGCCGCTGCCCGATTCGCCGACGAGGCCGAGCGTCTCACCGCTGGCGAGATCGATTGAGACGTGGTCCACCGCGCGCAGCGGCGCGCCGGACACGTGAAACGTCTTCGACAGTTTTTCCGCGCGCAAGACGAGAGCAGGCGGTTTGCCGTCGAACGACGCGCCGTTGCACTCCGGCAAGGCTTGCGCGCTTGCACGCGGCAATTCGATCGCGCGTTCGTGGTAATGGCAGCGTGACATCTGATCGCCGTGTGCGGCGCTCACGCGATACGGCGGCGGCGCTTCGCGGCGGCAGCGGTCGTCGGCGAGGCGGCAGCGCTCTGCGTAGATGCAGCCCTGCGTTACCGCACCCGGCAACGGCAGGCTGCCGGCGATCGTGTCGAGCCGCTCGCTGTCCTTGCTGCGCCCGGCCGTGGGCAGACAGCGCAACAGTCCGACCGTATAGGGATGGCGCGGCCGCGTGAAGACATCTTGCGTCGCGCCTTCCTCGACCAGTTTTCCCGCGTAAAGCACGCCGACGCGTTCGCACATCCGCCCGATCACCGCGAGGTTGTGGCTGATGAACAGCACAGCCGTGCCGAGTTCCTCGCGCAACTGCGCGACGAGGTCGAGCACTTCGGCCTCGACGGTAGCATCGAGGCCGGTAGTCGGTTCGTCGAGAATCAGCAGCGCGGGGTTCGAGGCGAGCGCCATCGCGATCACTACGCGCTGTTGCATGCCGCCCGACAGTTGATGCGGATAACTCTCCATCACCCGCTCGGGCGCGGCGATGCGCACGCGCTGCAACATCTCCAGCGTGCGCCGCAAGGCTTCGTCGCGCGCGACGCCGGCGGCTTCGAACGCTTCGGAGACTTGCCGCGCGATCGTCAGCGACGGATTCAGCGCGCGCCCCGGATCCTGGTAGACCATTGAAATCGTTCTGGCGCGCATGTTGCGCAACGCGTCGGCGTCAAGCTTCTGCACGTCCTCGCCGGTGACGATGATCTTGCCGGCCTTCACTTTGCCGTTGCGCGGCAGATAGCGCAGCGCCGCCATCGCAACGGTCGACTTGCCGCAGCCGGACTCGCCGACGAGACCATACGCTTCGCCGCGCCGCACGCGAAACGAAATGTCCTGCAGCACCTCGCGATCGCGTCCGCGCACGCGGTACGTGACCGTCAGACCGATGACGGTCAGCGCGTCCGTGCGATCGCTCTTCGAGACATCGAAGGCGGGGAACGAGGAGGGCGGCGGGCCGTTCATCGGTCGAGCACGCCTTGCACGCTGTCGGCGATCAGATTCACGCCGACCACGAGGCTGGCAATCGCGCCGGCGGCGAACACCACGGTCCACCATGCGCCGCCCGCCATCAGCGTGTATGACTCGGACAGCGCGAGCCCCCAGTCGGCCGACGGCGGCTGGATGCCGAAGCCGAGAAACGACAGCGTGGCGACCGCGAAGATCGCGTAACCGAGCCGCACCGTCGCTTCGACGATGACGGGCGGCAGCACGTTCGGCAGAATCTCGGCGAACATGATGTACGGCGCGCGCTCGCCGCGTAGCTGCGCTGCCGCGACGTAGTCGAGATGCCGTTCGGCGAACACGGCGGCGCGCACGGTGCGCGCAGTGATCGGCGTGAAGGTGATGCCGATCACGAGGATCACGGTGAAGTTCGACGCGCCGACGGCGGCCAGCGCGAGCAGCGCGACGATCACCAGTGGCAGCGCGAGCACGGCGTCGATGACGCGTCCGACCACGTTGTCGACCCAGCCTTCGAAGTAGCCGACGATCAATCCCAGCGCGGTGCCCGCCGCTGTGCCGAGCAGGGTGGCGAGCGGCGCGATGGTGAGAATGTCGCGCGCGCCGACGATCACGCGCGAGAACACGTCGCGCCCGAGTTGATCGGTGCCGAACCAGTGCGTGCGATCAGGCGGCATCAGCGAGTTGAGCGGATCGGACGCATAAGGGTCGATCCGCACGATCCATTGCCCGGCGATCGCGCAGACGATCCACCACGCGACGATCACCACGCCCACCACGAAGGTCGGCGAGCGCAGCAGCACGCGCAACTGGTCGAAGCGGGGCTCGGTAACCGGACGCGGCGTTGGGGGCGCGGCCGGCGGAACGATCGTGCTCATTCGGCGCTCCTCACTCGCAAGCGTGGATTGAGCAGGACGTGCAGCGCATCGGCGACGAGATTGGCGACGGTGTAGACCACGCCGATCGTCAGTACGCCTGCTTCGAGCATTGGGAAGTCCTTGGCCTTCGCGGCGTTGTAGATCAGCGAGCCGATGCCCTGGTAGTGGAACAGCGTCTCGACCACCACGAGCCCGCCGATCATATAACCGAGTTGCGTGGCGGCGACCGTGATGGTGGGCAGCAATGCATTGCGCAAGACGTGCCGCCAGATCACGATACGGCGCGGCAGGCCCTTGAGAATCGCGGTGCGCGTATAGTCCGCGTCGAGCGCCTCGACGGTGCCGGCGCGCGCCATCCTCGCGATGTAGCCGAAGAACACCAGCACGAGCGGCAGCACCGGCAGCACCAGATGACGCAGCTGTTCGAGTGCGCTCGCTTCGGGCGGATACGACGCTTCGATCGGCAGCCAGCGTAGCCACACGCCGAACACCAGAATCAGCACGATCGACGAAACGAATTCCGGCACCACCGTGGCCGACAACCCCACGATGCTGATCGTGCGATCGAGCCAGCGCCCCGCGTGCATGGCCGACCACACGCCGCCCGCAATGCCGAGCGGCACGACGACGACGAACGCGAGCAAGCCGAGCTTCGCGGAATGCGCGAGCGCGTTGGCGATAAACGGCCCGACCGGCTCGCGATACGCATAGGACAGTCCCATGTCGCCGCGCACGAAATGCGAAATCCAGTCGACGTATTGCGTCATCAGCGGACGGTCGGCGCCGAGTTGATGATTGAGCGCGGCGACCGCGCGCGCATCGGCGAGCGGGCCGAGCACCGCGCGGCCGATATCGCCCGGCAGCAGTTGTCCGCCGGCGAAGACGATCACCGAGAGCAGCCACAGCGTGATCAGCGACAAGCCGACACGCGTAGCCAGAAAACGCACGACGCGGCCCGCGTTGCCGCTCGACATGGAGGAAGTGGAAGGGGTCACCGTGCTCGACATCATGCTCTCCTGCCGAAACGCGCTGGTGCTCGGGCGCTCAACCTCGGGCGTCCAGCATTACGCGCTCAACACCGCGCGGTCGAAGTAGAGTTGCGCGAGCGCGGTGAAGCGCACGCCGTTCACACCCTTGCGCATGGCGATCAGCTGATCGTAGAAGAACGGAATGATGATGGGCGTTTCATCGAGCAGCAGCGTCTGGATCTGCCCGGCGATTTTCCGCTGCGAGCCGAGATCGATGGCCGCAACGAATTGTGCGACCAGTTGATCGTATTGCGGATTCCTGAAGTGCGCGGCGTTCCATGTGCCGGTGCTGGTAAGCGGTGCATTCAGGAAGACGTTCGGCACGCCGCGATGACCGTAGTCGGTAATGCCGAGCGGCGAGTCCAGCCAATCCGATTTGCCCGGCGTGCCCGCGCCGTAATACAGCGACTGGCTTTCGATCTTCAGATTGATGCGCACGCCAATGGCCTTCGCCGCGTTTTGCACGACCACCGCGAGATCGGGAATCTCCATGTATTTTTCGGTGGTCAGCGTCACTTCGAAGCCGTTCGGCACGCCGGCTTGCGCAAGCAGCTGCTTCGCTTTGGCGACGTCGATCCTGCGTTGCGGAACACCCGCATCCGAAGACGGAAACACCGGCGCGAACGGACTGTCGTTGCCGAGTTGCGCGCGCCCTTTGAACAGGCCGCGCACCAGCACGTCGCGATCGATCGACAACGCCAGTGCCTGGCGCACGCGCTTGTCCTTGAACAGCGGATTGTCGTTGCGCATGTGAATCTGCCGGTGCGCGCTTGACTTCACGCCCACGGCCTTGTAATCCGGATTGTTCAGAATGCCGGCGCCGCCCTGCACGGTGAAGGTGCCCATCACGTCGGCCTGATGGCCTTGCAGCGCAAGCAATTGTGCCTGTTCGTCGGCGTAGAACGAGAACTGTACGCGTTGCGGTAACGCTTTTTCGCCCCAGTAATCGGGATTGCGCACGAACGACGCGCCCACCTTCGCCTGATACTTTTCGAGCTTGAACGGACCTGTGCCGATGAAGCTCTTTTCATAACCGCCCGCGTAGTTCGCGGGCAGGATCACGGCGTTGTAATTGTCCGAGGAAACGTAATACGGGAAGTTGCCGTTCGGCGCGTCCAGATGAAACGCGACCGTGTGGTCGTCGATCACTTTGGCGCCGCCTTTCGACAGCACGCCCTTGAGCACGGAAAGCGCCGCCGAGCCGCTCGCCGGATCGGCCAGGCGGTCGAACGTGGCGACCACGTCTTTGGCGCTGAACAACTGGCCGTCGTGGAACTTGACGTTCGGACGCAGCTTGAAGGTCCACACGTCGCCTTTGTCGTTCGGTTTCCACGACAACGCGAGTGCCGGCTTGAGTACGAGCTTTTCGCCGTCGTCGTCGATCAGGAATTCGCCGGTCTGGTTCAGCAGCGCGAGGCTGGCGGCATCCGTCACGGTGAGCGGATCGACCGCGCCGGCCGGTGTCAGGTGAGCCACGCGGATGGTCTGATTCGACGCGGCCGCGGTGCCTTGCGCACGCGCTTGCGGCGCATTCAGCACGCCGGCGCCGGCCAGCGACAAACCGATCACGCTTGCATAGCGCAGCAGATCGCGGCGCGTGATGCGGCCGGCGACGAATTCGTCGATGGCGTGGTTGCCGTAGGCGTCGGCGGTGAGGCGGGCTGCGTCGAGTGCGGGAAATCGGTTCGCGGGAGTCTTCATCGATGGAGTGTCCAGTCCGTTCTGTTGCCGGTTCTGAAAGGCCGCGCCGGATGCGCGCGACCCGGCGACGGTAGTGCAATGACGAAAGCGGCGAGCGAAGCGGTTTTAGTGTAAAGGATTGCTGGCGGGTTCGGCGTGCTCGCGGCGTTACCGGGTTGCCGATTGGCGGATAAAAGGACCGGTGTGTATCGCCATCACAACGCCCGGCGCCAGCGATGGAACAGCACCGAGCCGATCCAGCACGCCATGAACACCGCGACGATGCCGTAACCCAGCACGCCGAAGCGGTCGTTCACGCTGGCGATCGCATCCCATACGCCGCCGTTCAGACCGAGCTTGTCCGACAGCAGCCCCAACGCTTCAACGCCGCCGATCACGATCGCCACCACCGCCGAGACAAAGGTGATGCTCGCGTTGTAGTAGAGCTTGCGTTTCGGGTCGTCCATGGCCCAGCCGTACGCATGCACCATCAGCACGTTGTCGGTCGAATCGACCAGCGTCATGCCGGCGGTGAAGAGCGCGGGAAACACGAGAATCGAATAGAGCGGCAGACCTTTGCCGGCTTCGGAAGCGGCGATCGCGAGCAAACCGATCTCGGTCGCGGTATCGAAGCCGAGGCCGAACAGCACGCCGACCGGGTACATGTGCCAGCTTTTCGTCACGAGCCTGAAGAGCGGACGCAACGCGCGCGACAGCAGACCTGCCGGCGCAATCGAGTCCGGCGTTTTAGCAGGCAATTCGCCGCTTTGCTGGACATGGCGATAACGGCGCCAGACGTCACGCAGAATCACGAGATTGACGGCTGCGAGCACCAGCAGGAAGCTCGCGGAGACGAGCGTGCCGATGGTGCCGCCCACGGCCTTGAAAGTCTCGAAGCGGCCATGCAGCGAATGCGCGGTCCACGCTATGCCGATCGTCGCGAGGATCACGATGGTCGAATGCCCCAGCGAAAACGACAGCCCGACGCCGAGCGGCCGTTTGCCGGCTTGCATGAGCTTGCGTGTGACGGCGTCGATCGCCGCGATGTGATCGGCGTCGACCGCATGGCGCAGGCCGAAGCCGTAGGCGAGCAGCGCGGTGCCGAGCAGCAGCGGGTAGTGGCGAAACGCGATCAGGGCCCACGCCCACGCGCCGAGATTGGCGGCGATCAGCACGGCGTATAGCGTGAAGAGGCGAGGGCGCAGCGAAGCGGTCGGCGTCATGAGTTGCGTGGGCGGGAGTTAATGATCGTGCGGATGCTTGTGAATCGGATCGACCCAGAACACCGTCTCGGGTTGTTCCACCGCGTCGATGTTCAGATTAACCACTACCGCTTCGTTGTCGCTGCGCACCAGCACGCATTCGAGCGGGTCGTCGGTACTCGCGTTGATCTCCTGATGCGGCACATACGGCGGCACGAAAATGAAGTCGCCGGGACCGGCTTCGGCGGTGAACTCCAGATGCTCGCCCCAACGCATGCGCGCCTGGCCGCGTACCACGTAGATCACGCTTTCGAGCGCGCCGTGATGATGTGCGCCGGTCTTCGCATTCGGGTGGATCGTCACGGTGCCGGCCCAGATCTTCTGCGCGCCCACGCGTGCGGCATTGATCGCCGCCGCGCGATTCATGCCCGGCGTTTGCGCCGTGTTGCTATCGAGCTGGTCGCCCTTGATGACTTTCACGCCGTGCTCGCGCCAATCGGGCGCGGTGGGCGGCACGTCTTTGTAATGCGGATGTTCGTGATCGTGGCTCATGATGTGTCTCCTCGTGGGCGTGAGTTCCGGCGTTCGGCACGGCGCCTTCCGGCATTTTTGCACGTTCAAAAACGTGCGTGTGAAGAAGCCCTGGGCGCGTTGCAGCGGACGAAAAAAAGCCCGTCCACCGGGGACGGGCTTCGAGCCGTTGGCATGAATGCCTTTGGCGTAGTGCTTACTTCTGCTTCGCGTTGATCACGGCTTCAGCGACGTTGTTCGGCGTTTCCGCATAGTGCTTGAACTCCATCGTGTAGGTCGCGCGGCCTTGCGTCGCGGAGCGCAGCGACGTGGAGTAACCGAACATCTCCGCGAGCGGCACTTCGGCGCGCACCAGCTTCCCGCCGCCCCCGGCGATGTCTTCCATGCCTTGCACGAGTCCGCGGCGGCTCGACAGGTCGCCCATCACGTTGCCCATGAAGTCTTCCGGCGTTTCCACCTCGACGGCCATCATCGGTTCGAGCAGCACGGGTTTGGCCTTGCGCATCGCTTCCTTGAAGGCCATCGAGCCGGCCATGCGGAACGCGTTTTCGTTCGAGTCAACGTCGTGGTACGAACCGAAGGTGAGCGTCACCTTCACGTCGACCACCGGATAGCCCGCGAGCACGCCGGCCTTCAGCGTTTCCTGGATGCCCTTGTCGACGGCCGGAATATATTCACGCGGAATCACACCGCCCTTGATCGCGTCGACGAATTCGTAGCCCTTGCCTTGTGGCGCCGGCTCGAGCGTAATCACCGCATGGCCGTATTGACCGCGGCCGCCCGACTGCTTGACGAATTTGCCTTCGACGTCTTCGACCTTGTTGCGCACCGTCTCGCGATACGCAACCTGCGGCTTGCCGACCGTTGCCTCGACGCCGAACTCGCGCTTCATGCGGTCGACCAGAATTTCCAGGTGCAGCTCGCCCATGCCCGAGATGATGGTCTGGCCGGATTCTTCATCGGTCTGCACGCGGAACGACGGATCTTCCTGGGCAAGACGGTTCAACGCGATGCCCATCTTTTCCTGGTCGACCTTGGTCTTCGGCTCGACGGCCTGCGAGATCACCGGCTCCGGGAAGATCATCTTTTCGAGGATGATCACGTGGTTCGGATCGCACAGCGTGTCACCCGTGGTCGCTTCCTTCAGGCCGACAGCCGCGGCGATGTCGCCCGCGTACACTTCCTTGATTTCCTTGCGTTCGTTGGCGTGCATCTGCAGGATCCGGCCAAGGCGTTCCTTCTTTTCCTTGATCGCGTTGTAGACCGTGTCGCCCGAATTCACCACGCCGGAATAGACGCGGAAGAAAATCAGCTGGCCGACGAACGGGTCGGTCATGATCTTGAAGGCGAGTGCCGAGAACGGATCGGTATCGGTCGGATGGCGCTCGATTTCCTTGTCGTGTTCGTCGTGGCCGGTGATGGCGGGCACGTCCACCGGTGACGGCAGATAGTCGATCACCGCGTCGAGCATGGCTTGCACGCCCTTGTTCTTGAACGCGCTGCCGCACAGCATCGGCACGATTTCGTTGGCAATGCAGCGCACGCGAATGCCGTGCTTGATTTCCTCTTCGGTCAATGTTTCGCCGCCGAGGTATTTGTCGAGCAGTTCCTCATTCGCTTCGGCTGCGGCCTCGACCATCTTGTCGTGCCATTCCTTTGCGGTCGCCGCGAGTTCCGGCGGAATATCACGGTACTCGAATTTGATGCCCTGGTTCTCTTCGTCCCAGAAGATCGCCTTCATCTTGACGAGGTCGACCACGCCCTGGAAGTGTTCTTCCGCGCCGACCGGAATCTGGATCGGCACCGCGACGCCCTTCAGGCGATCGCCGATCTGCCGCTGCACACGGAAGAAGTCCGCGCCCACGCGGTCCATCTTGTTGACGAACGCAATGCGCGGCACCTTGTACTTGTTCGCCTGACGCCACACGGTTTCGGACTGCGGCTGCACGCCGCCGACCGAGTCGTACACCATGCACGCGCCGTCGAGCACGCGCATGGAGCGCTCCACTTCGATCGTGAAGTCGACGTGGCCCGGCGTGTCGATGATGTTGATCCGGTGTTCCGGATAGTTGCCGGCCATACCCTTCCAGAAAGCAGTGGTGGCCGCCGACGTAATGGTGATGCCGCGCTCCTGCTCCTGTTCCATCCAGTCCATCGTCGCCGCACCGTCGTGAACCTCGCCGATCTTGTGGGTCACGCCGGTGTAGAACAGGATGCGTTCAGTGGTGGTGGTTTTGCCGGCATCGATGTGAGCGCTAATGCCGATATTCCGGTAGCGCTCGATGGGAGTCTTGCGGGGCACGTGAACCTCCTTGGAATGGCGCGCCTGAAACGCTTGCCGGGCAGCAGTCTGTGCTGTCCGGGGAGCCTGGGTGCTGCTTTACTAAGATTACTAGGATAGCGCGTCGGCCCGTCTTTTGCAGGAATCTTCCCGGTTGGCCGCGAACGGGTGCTGGCAGGGCTTCGGCTGCCCGTGCGGCGTGCTTTGGTGCGACGCGATACGGCGTGACAGGGTGCTCATGCCGCGGCGCGCAAATAAAAGAGCCGGCGCCTCGTGACAAGGCACCGGCTTGCGGAAAGCGGTGAAGCAAAGTGGTGAGGCGAGCGGCGGCGCGCTCCTGCGGACGGCGCGCTTTATTGCGCGGCGGGCAAGCCCTGGATCTTCATCCCCGGTTTGATGCCTTTCGACGTGAACCAGCCTTTGCTCATTTCCAACGCATACACGCCGTTGTTCTTCGGGCAGTGATTGTTGGTGGTCTCGGCCTGCATCTCGTCGATGTCGGTGACCGTGCCGTCGGCGCGCATGAATGCGATCGACAGCGGGATCAACGTGTTCTTCATCCAGAAGCAATGCACCGCGTTTTCATTGAAGACGAACAGCATGCCTTCGTTCGGCGCGAGGTTCGTGCGATACATGAGGCCTTGCTCGCGGTCCGCGTCGTTCGCAGCGACAGCGGCGTCGATCACGAACATGCCCGCGGTCAGTTTCGCGCGCGGAAATTCGCCAGGCTGTTTAGCGCCGGCCGGCATCTGCTGCGCGTGAGCAGGTGCGATGGTTGTGGCGGTGAATGTCAACGCGGCGAGCGGCAATGCAACGGCAATGGCGAAACGCGCAATCAACGAGCGCATGGGAAATCGCACGGCATGACTCCTTGCTGGAAATTAACCCGCGAATGTTACGCGAGCGCGTCAAAAACAAAAAGGCAGATCGCCTTGCGGTGATCTGCCTTTCAACGCCGTAAGAACGGCAATGAAGCTAGTTCTTGACTGCGTTTTTACAACAAACTTACTCCGAAGCGCCCGAAGCTGCAGCTGCTGCTGCTGCCTTCTTGTGCGACTTCTTGTGAGCGTGCTTCGTGGTCTTCTTTGCCGACGAAGCTGCTGCTGCCGGAGCTGCCGAAGCTGCTGCCGGTGCCGAAGCTTGTGCGAATGCTGCCGTTGCGAAGAGACCAGCGACCAGAGCGGCGATCAGTTTGTTCATTTTGTGAATCCTCAGCTTTAGTTAATTAACCAAATGACCCGGTTATATATGGAGTCATGTCGGTAAACGTGCCATCCACCTTTCGGTTGACAGCCGCATCGAACAAATTTTCGACACGTCTGCGTTAGCGCTCAGACTCCCCGCACTTACCGCAAGAGCGGCTTGCACAAAGGCCCTTAAGGCTGAATGCCGGATAGCTTCGGGCGGCATCTGCGTCGAATAACGCCTGAGCTCGCGCAGCGGTTGACGCGAAATTTGTGGAAAACTTATAAGCCGATGGATTGATTCAGATCACGTGCCACGACGTTGTCATGGGTGTCATTGTTTCACGCGTTTTTCACAGTGGTTTCACGCGCTATTTTGTTTGCGGATACAACGAGTTAGGTATTGTGCCGCGGTGTGAAGTGGAGGCGTTGAGCGGATTCGGCGAGCACTCGGTCATGCGTGGGCGCATGATCACATCATGCCTTTCCACGGCGCATCCGGCGGTAAATCGACGCTCTCTCCCGGTTGCAGCCCGAGCGAAAACACGTCGAGTGCGCCGATGCCCACGCGCACCAGGCGCAATGTCGGAAACCCCACGGCGGCAGTCATGCGACGCACCTGGCGGTTCTTGCCTTCGGTGATCGACAATTCGATCCATGTGGTCGGTATCGCGGCGCGATAGCGGATCGGCGGCGTGCGTACCCAGAGGGTGTCGGTTGGTTCCACGTACTCGGCGCGACAGGGCCGCGTCACGTAGTCGCCGAGATCGACGCCGCGTGCGAGCTTCTTTAGTGTGGCCGCATCGACCGCGCCTTCCACTTGCGCCCAATAACGTTTGACGAGTTTGTGACGCGGCTCGGCAATGCGCGCCTGCAACGCGCCGTCGTCGGTGAGAAGCAGCAGGCCTTCGCTATCGGAGTCGAGCCGGCCTGCCGGATACACGTTGGGCACCTTGACCCAGTCGGCCAGCGACGCGCGCGTTTCGTGCGGCGAGAACTGGCAGATAGTGCCGAACGGTTTGTTCAGAGCGAGAAGGCGCATAGTGGATGAAATGAGAGTCGCGACGCGCCGTTGCGGCGCTCATGCCGCGCAGCCCCGGGAGGCGTCGGGCCAATAGTAAATGGCGGGATAATAAAGCATAATGCGCGACGCTAAGCTCGTTGTCTTATATAAGACATAAGAGTTGTGCCTCGCTGGATTGACTTCGTCCATGTTGGAAAACCCCGAGCCGCCGCGGCCTCGGCGCAGCGTTCGCGTGGGCTAGAATAGCGGCCAGGCCGCTTGCCGGCGTGCGGCATTGCGCGTAGCGAGGAGCGCCCCCGTTTTCGCAGTCTCCCATCAGCTTTCAGCATAGCCTTCACTGGAGTCCGATCATGCCGTATCAGCACATCAAGGTTCCGACCGGCGGTGACAAGATCACCGTCAATCCCGATTTCTCGCTCAACGTGTCGGACCAGCCGATCATTCCGTACATCGAAGGCGACGGCACCGGCATCGACATCACGCCGGTCATGATCAAGGTCGTGGATGCCGCTGTGGAAAAAGCGTATGCAGGCAAGCGAAAAATCCACTGGATGGAAATCTACGCCGGCGAGAAGTCCACCAAGGTGTACGGCCCGGATGTGTGGCTGCCCGAAGAGACGCTGCAGGTGCTCAAGGAGTATGTCGTCTCGATCAAGGGCCCGCTCACCACGCCGGTGGGCGGCGGCATCCGTTCGCTGAACGTCGCGCTGCGCCAGGAACTGGATCTGTATGTGTGCTTGCGTCCGGTGCAGTATTTCAAGGGTGTGCCTTCGCCGGTGCGCGAGCCGGAGAAAACCAACATGGTGATCTTCCGCGAAAACTCGGAAGACATCTACGCGGGTATCGAGTGGCCGGCCGAATCGGAGCAGGCGAAAAAGATCATCAAGTTCCTGCGCGAAGAAATGGGCGTGAAGAAGATCCGCTTCCCGGAAACGTCGGGGATCGGCATCAAGCCGGTGTCGCGTGAAGGCACGGAGCGTCTGGTGCGCAAGGCGATCCAGTACGCGCTCGACCACGATCGCCGTTCGGTCACTCTGGTGCACAAGGGCAACATCATGAAGTTCACCGAAGGCGCGTTCCGCGACTACGGTTACGCGCTGGCGCAAAAGGAATTCGCCGCGGAACTGATCGACGGCGGCCCGTGGATGAAGATCAAGAATCCGAAGACGGGCGGCGACATCGTCCTGAAGGACGTGATCGCGGATGCGTTCCTGCAGCAGATTCTGCTGCGTCCGGCTGAATACGACGTGATCGCCACGCTGAACCTGAATGGCGACTATGTGTCGGATGCGTTGGCCGCGCAGGTCGGCGGTATCGGTATCGCACCGGGTGCGAACATGTCGGATTCGGTCGCGATGTTCGAAGCCACGCACGGCACTGCGCCGAAATACGCCGGTAAGGACTACGTGAATCCAGGCTCGGAAATTCTTTCGGCGGAAATGATGCTGCGCCATCTCGGCTGGACCGAGGCAGCGGATCTGATCATCAAGTCGATGGAAAAATCGATTCTGCAAAAACGCGTCACGTACGATTTCGCGCGCCTGATGGAAGGCGCGACGCAGGTGTCGTGTTCCGGTTTCGGCCAGGTGCTGATCGAGAATCTGTAAGCAGCTTGCGTTGGGCCGAACTGGTTCGCATGTACAACCCCGGCGCCGGGAGGCGGCCGGGGTTGTGTGTTTGTGGCTTCACGCGATGTTTTCGTAACGCGCGAGCTGAAGCGCAAAACGTGACACTCGGCAGCAGACCGAAGAAATTACCCGATATATGGGACATGTGCGCGCCGGATACAACCAGAACAAGCCTCGGAGCGACCAGAGGACGAAACCCAAAAAAAGAAACCCGGCACGGAGCCGGGTTTCAAAGGACGGGTATCGAGCAGCTTCAGGCAGGCGCCTGAATGTTCGATGCCTGTTTGCCTTTCGGGCCTTGCACGACCTCGAAGGTTACCTTTTGGCCTTCCTTGAGGGTCTTGAACCCATTCATCTGGATGGCCGAGAAGTGTGCAAACAGATCCTCGCCACCTTCGTCAGGCGTGATGAATCCGAAACCTTTTGCGTCATTGAACCATTTGACCGTACCAGTTGCCATTCCAACTTCCCCTGTAACTCATGTCACTACCACGAGCCCTCGAAAAGCTCGACGACCGCGCGATGCAGCCGCTCCCTCCTCACAAGCTCACCATCGGCATTTTTTCGAAATTATGGCTTGGTGAAAAAAGTGCCAGCTTGATTGTTGAGGCTCTTTATTCGGGTGTCAAGAAAATTTTGAGATGCCGTTGCCGCGTTGCAAACAGGCACTTTCCAGGGTTTTTCCCGCTTTCGTTATGTGCGGTTGCGCAAGCGGGCCGTCTTGAAAAGTCGCATAATCGACTCACCTGCTGTTCAGCGGGTCGCCTCGGCGAAGACTGGGCCAGGCGAGCCGTCAGCCAGCTACGGCAGGTTGTGCGATACTCGATCCGACTGCGGCGCAGCACGGCCGCAAGCATCACAGGATAGGGGCCGGCTCCGCAAATCGGCTCGTCGATTTAACGCACGCGTGGCGGGGAATCGCCCATCAGGCGGTCGCGAACGGGCTTACTGGCCGGTTGGCCGGGTTTTGACAGGATTGCGGGCCTGTCCTAGTTGTTTAGAATGGGTGTATGGCGATTATCCCGGACAAGCAGGACGGCACCGTACTGGAGCGGCAGGAGAAAAAGCTCAAGCCGCCATCCATGTACAAGGTGGTGCTGCTGAATGACGACTTCACGCCGATGGAATTTGTCGTGATGATCGTGCAGGAATACTTCAATAAAGATAGAGAAACCGCAACACAGGTAATGTTGAAGGTGCATCGCGAGGGCAGGGGAGTTTGTGGGGTCTATACGCGGGACATCGCGTCGACCAAAGTCGAGCAAGTCGTTACCCACGCACGGCAGGCCGGGCATCCGCTGCAGTGTGTGATGGAGGAAGCATGATTGCCCAGGAACTGGAAGTCAGCCTGCACATGGCGTTCATGGAAGCACGCCAGGCGCGGCACGAGTTCATAACGGTCGAACATCTTTTGCTGGCACTGTTGGACAATCCGACAGCAGCGGAGGTGTTGCGTGCATGCGCGGCCAATATCGAGGATCTGCGCCAGAACCTGCGCAACTTCATTCATGACAACACGCCGACCGTGCCTGGCACGGACGACGTCGACACGCAGCCCACGCTGGGTTTCCAGCGTGTGATCCAGCGCGCGATCATGCATGTTCAGTCCACCTCGAATGGCAAGAAGGAAGTGACCGGCGCCAACGTGCTGGTCGCGATCTTCGGCGAGAAGGATTCGCACGCGGTGTACTACCTGCAGCAGCAGGGCGTGACGCGTCTGGACGTGGTCAATTTCATCTCGCACGGCATCGCCAAGACGAGCAGCACCGACGCCGCGAAAGCGAGCGACGCGAATGCCGAGTCCGACGAAGCCGCCGCGCAGAAAGAAACCCCGCTCGCGCAGTTCACCCAGAACCTGAACCAGATGGCGAAAGACGGCCGCATCGATCCGCTGATCGGGCGCGAGTCGGAAGTCGAGCGTGTGGTGCAGGTGCTGTGCCGTCGTCGCAAGAACAATCCGCTGCTGGTCGGTGAGGCCGGCGTCGGCAAGACCGCGATCGCCGAAGGTCTCGCGTGGCGCATTACGCGCGGCGAAGTGCCGGACATTCTGGCGGATGCCCAGGTGTATTCGCTCGACATGGGCGCGCTGCTCGCCGGCACCAAGTATCGCGGTGACTTCGAACAGCGCCTGAAGACGGTTCTCAAGGAATTGAAGGAACGTCCGCACGCCATCCTGTTCATCGACGAAATTCATACGCTGATCGGCGCAGGCGCTGCGTCGGGCGGTACGCTGGACGCGTCGAACCTGCTCAAGCCGGCGCTGTCGTCGGGCACGTTGAAGTGCATTGGCGCGACCACGTTCACGGAATATCGCGGCATTTTCGAAAAAGACGCGGCATTGTCGCGCCGTTTCCAGAAGGTCGACGTGACCGAGCCGACCGTCGAACAGACGGTGGCGATCCTGCGTGGCCTGAAGTCGCGCTTCGAAGAGCACCACGGTGTGAAGTATTCGTCGGGCGCGCTGTCGGCGGCGGCTGAGTTGTCGGCACGCTTCATCACGGATCGTCATCTACCGGACAAGGCGATCGACGTGATCGACGAAGCCGGCGCGGCGCAACGCATCCTGCCGAAGTCGAAGCAGAAGAAGACTATCGGCAAGAACGAGATCGAGGAAATCATTTCGAAGATTGCCCGCGTCCCGCCGCAAAGCGTGTCGCAAGACGATCGCAGCAAGCTGCAAACGCTGGATCGCGATCTGAAGAGCGTGGTGTTCGGGCAAGACCCGGCTATCGACGCGCTGTCGGCCGCGATCAAGATGGCGCGTGCGGGTCTGGGCAAGCTGGACAAGCCGATCGGCGCATTCCTGTTCTCCGGCCCCACGGGCGTCGGCAAGACCGAAGTGGCGAAGCAACTGGCGTTCACGCTGGGCATCGAGCTGATCCGCTTCGACATGTCGGAATACATGGAGCGTCATGCGGTCAGCCGTTTGATCGGCGCGCCGCCGGGCTATGTCGGTTTCGACCAGGGCGGTCTGCTGACCGAAGCTGTCACGAAGAAGCCGCATTGCGTGCTGCTGCTCGACGAAATCGAGAAGGCGCATCCGGATATCTACAACGTGCTGCTGCAGGTGATGGACCACGGCACGCTGACGGACAACAACGGCCGCAAGGCGGATTTCCGCAACGTCATCATCATCATGACGACGAATGCGGGCGCCGAGGCAATGGGCAAGTCGGTGATCGGCTTCACGAATCGTCGGGAAACCGGCGACGAAATGGTCGACATCAAGCGCATGTTCACGCCGGAGTTCCGCAACCGTCTGGATGCAACGATCAGCTTCCGCGCACTGGATGAAGAAATCATCATGCGCGTGGTCGACAAGTTCCTCATGCAGCTGGAAGATCAGTTGCACGAGAAGAAGGTCGATGCGCTCTTCACCGACGCACTGCGCAAGCATCTCGCCAAGCACGGTTTCGATCCGCTCATGGGCGCACGGCCGATGCAGCGTCTGATTCAGGACACGATCCGTCGTGCACTGGCGGACGAACTGCTGTTCGGCAAGCTGATGAACGGCGGTCGCGTGACGGTCGACGTGGATGCGGAAGACAAGGTCCAGTTGACGTTCGACGAGCATCCGGCTCCGCGCAATCCGAATCCGGAAGCGGTGGAAGTCGAATAAGCGTAAGCGTTAGTACTAAAAAACGGCGTGGACTCATAGGTCCACGCCGTTTTTTTTGGGCCGATGCTATTGATCGAACTTGATCGGATCGTCCATGTAGGCATTCAGCTTTTCTCTCGCCCAGGCCTCGGGATTGCCGATCGCCGAGACAATGCCGGTTGTCGCGCCGCCGCCCAGCAGGACGGTGAAGATGCCGCGCAGCGGGAAGTCGCCATACAGCGGATTCGAAATGTCGAATGGTTCGGACCGGAGGAACATATCTTCGGCGGTGACACCCATGGATTGCTGGAACGCCGGCGGGAATTGAAGCGCCAGAATAGTCGGATGCACGTTGCGATAGTCGGAGCCGATTGTCGGATCGCCCAGCAAACAACTGCCACCGGTTCCCCAATGCTGAGAGTCGAAATCAGCCGCGACCGGGTCGGTCGTATTCGGAATGCGGCTCGCGGGAATCTGCCACGGCATTACCGGCAATTTGAGTGCGCGGCTCACTGTCTTGCAGAAATCGAAGTAGCGTTTCCATTCGCGAGGACCATAGCAGTAGCCGTTCACGTACGCGCGCTGCGTGAAGTCGTCCGCTTCGTAGCGGTCGATCGCGAGGAAGTCGGGCGCGTACGGACCGTCGTACACGCCGAGGCTGACAACATAGTCAGACGTCTGCTGCGCCATCTGCGCCGTTTTGTCGGTGTCCTCATAAATCCACTCCGAGTAGCCGACACCCCAGAGATTGATCTGCCAGCCGAAAGTCACGCTTGGCGCTACCGTGCGGGTCAGCCAGTTCACGGCGAGGACGTAGCCCGCAATGTCCTCGGTGATATTGTCGGGAATGGCTGCGGAGAGCGACCAATGGTCGAGCGCGGTTTGCAGCGGACCGCGCACCGGCATGGCGTAGGTCGCGCCGAAGTTGGCCTGCTCGCACGCGCCGAGAAAGTCCGGGTTCACGATGAAACCTGCCGGCACCGGGTGATCGTTGTCGATCGCCTCCGTGGCGATGTTGAGTGCCAGGATGTAGTTCGCGAAGCTGTGCGCGTGCGCGTCGGCGTTGGCGAGGATCGTCGGCGTGTCGCCGAGCGACAGGTTGCAGGTGTACGAGACCATCACGGGCAGCACGGGCTGACCCTTGCCCAGTTGCGTTTCGACGTTGCGAGCGAGGGTGATCGTCGTTCTGGTCTGCACGTCGTCGCTCAGGAACACGTTCGAGTCTCCGGCGCCGTCGGTGCCGGCGTAATCGAAGACCGACGTCGCGCGCGCCGCCGCGAAGTCGGCCAGATTGCTCGGCTGCAAATCGGCGCAGCCACCGAAGCATAGATACTCGGGGAAACCGCGCACGTGCAGATCGGCGGATGCGCCGACCGTCACGTCGAGTTCAATGTGGCCGTCACCGTTCACGTCCAACTGCGCTGGCCCGCTGACCGCATATACGACGCCCGCCGACAGGAAGTCGGCGGTCTCCACCGTGTAATGCCCCGGCCGGACGAGTGCCGAGAAAGCGGTTTGCTGCGATTCGACGGCAACTGTCTGCAGATAGTTCATGTCGCTGGCGATCAGGCGCAAGTCGATCTGGCGATCGAGCGTCTGTTCGGCAGTGACCTCGATCGCGACCTTGACGTATCCCGACGTATTGACTGGCTTGCTCGCCATCGTCGAGTCGTCGATAACCACCTTGTGCAGTGCGTCTGTCAGCGTGATATCCGGCACCGCGAACGAGTAGTTGACGTCGTTCAGTGCGACCTTTTGTATCGATACGCGCGCAGTGCCCGACGGCGGCAGTTTTCGCAGCGACGTCACGCTGTTGGTCGTTGCGTCGAATGCAGCGAGGGTGTTGCCGGTCTTGCTGTCGGTCAGCGTAACACTGAGCGTTTCCTTCGACAAACCCGCGAGCGACCCGATCGAAATGTCGAGCGCGCAATATCGCTCTACCGGCCCGAATGTCACTTTGATCGTCGAGGTATTGCCTGCGGTGACTTCCACCGAAGTGGGACTGATGACAAGCGGCGCAACGACAGTCTCATCGACAGTAGCAATGCTGTCGCCGCTCACCGTGTAGCCGCCCTGTTCGAGACTCGCGGTGACGCTCCCGCTGTAGCTAAGCGGCAAGGTGGTGACCATGCTGCCTTGGGCGAGCGTGAGAACGGGCGTCACGTTCGCCAGCGCCGGGTCCGGCGCCGTCTCGCACGCGGCGGACACCGTGCCGAAGATTGTCGGCTCGTGATCGGCCGCGAACACGAATGAGTCGAGCCAGGTGTCCGGATGGGCGACAAGGTTGCCGTTGATGCCGATCGTGATCTGATCGGGCGGCTGCATCGTATAGGACGTGGTGAACGGTATCGTCACCGTGACGTCGAAGTCGCCGTCGCCAATTTGCGAGGCTTGCACGGAAGTCTCGCCCACCACCCAACTGATGAACTGCGGCTGGATGGCCGTGGCATCCAGATTGGCCGGCGAATGGAAGTTGAATGCGAGGAACTCGCTGACGTTGACAGCGCTGCCGTCTTCATAGCGCAGGTTGGAGACGATGATCGTGCCATACCATTCATTGGCACCCGGGCCGACGATTGCATCATATTCGATCTTCATGGTGACTCCATTCAGGTTGTCCGGTGAACTTGGGCTGCTTGCCCGGATGGGCGAAGAAAAAGTTCTGTCCGGAGAGCAATGCATCCGTACCAGATTGGATATGGTATGGATAACTAAGTAAATCTATGAATTGAAGATAATGATATAAACCTCCTTTGTCTGGCTTTGAGGGGAACTCAGAAACGGGAAACGAAAGCAGGAACTGGAAAACGGGAACGTGATGTGGCCAGCAATCAATCAGCAAGTGTGGCCGGATGGATCGGAGAGGCTGGTGGTTGATTTATAGGTGGGAGAAGTGAAGGTCCAAATCGGATAATTCCGAATCTGGGTCGTCGGAGAAAGACGCGAGGAGGGTTTGAAACGAGGGAGAGAGCCGTGCTGGATTGGGCTCAACCAGCACGGGTTTGGGGGAAATCTGTCTTAATGCTTGCCCGTGCTGCCGAAACCACCCGCGCCACGCTCGCTGGTTTCGAAGTCGTCGACGATATTGAACTCCGCCTGCACGACCGGCACGATAACCAGTTGCGCCAGACGCTCCATTGGGTTCAGCACGAAGGTGGTCTCGCCGCGGTTCCACGTCGAGATCATCAGTTGGCCTTGGTAATCCGAATCGATCAGACCGACGAGATTGCCGAGCACGATCCCGTGCTTATGTCCCAATCCCGAGCGCGGCAGAATCAGTGCGGCATAGCCCGGATCGCCGACGTGAATCGCCAGACCCGTCGGCACTAGCGCGGTCTCGCCGGGCTTCAGCGTCAACGGTTCGTCGAGGCACGCGCGCAGGTCGAGGCCCGCGCTGCCGGTGGTGGCGTAAGCCGGGAGCTGATCGCGCATGCGCGCGTCGAGGATCTTCAGGTCGAGTTTCATGCAGGTTGGAAGGTTAAGGAGTGGACGCCGGGCGTTCGAGTTGGAACGCCTCGGCAAGAAGTTCATAGGAGCGCAACCGGGCGCGATAGCTGCCCGCAACGGTGAGCACGATCAGCTCGTCCGCCTGGAACTGCTCCTGCAACGCATGAAGCCGTTCAGTGACGGTTGCCGGCGTGCCGATGATACTGCGCGGCTTTTCGCGCGAGATCACGAGCTGCTCGCGCTCGCCGTACTCCTGCGCGATGCCCTGTTCGATGGACGGAATCGGTTCGTTCAAGCCATAGGCCATCTGCACGCGGCGCAGGTCGACGGCTTTTTCGAGATCCGCGGCTTCCTGTTCGGTGTCCGCGCAGATCACGAACACGGCGGCCGCCAGATACGGCTGCTGTAACCCGTGGCCGGCCTTGAAGCGCTCGCGATACGCATGCGCGACCTGGTGCCCGAAATGCGCGTTGATGAAGTGCGCAAACGCAAACGGAATGCCGAGTTGCGCGGCCAGCAGTCCGCCGAATTCACTCGACCCCAGCATCCACACTTGCGGACGCGTATCGATTTGCGGTTGCAGCAGCACGCCGCTCGCAATGTGATCGGCGGGCAACGTGCCGTGCATCAGGCCGAGCAGATCGGCCACTTGCTGCGGAAAAATATCGCCGCGATTGTAGTCGCCGGCGGCGACCGCTTGCGCGGTGCGCATGTCGCCACCCGGCGCACGTCCCACGCCCAGATCGATACGATTGGGGAACAGCGCCTCGAGCATCATGAATTGCTCGGCGACCTTGAATGGGCTGTAATACGGCAGCATCACGCCGCCGGAGCCCAGCCGGATGTGGCTCGTCACACTGCCCAGGCGCGCCAGCATCACCTCGGGGCAGGGATTCGACACGCCGCGCAGGCCATGATGCTCGGCGCACCAGTAACGCGTGTAGCCGAGGTCGTCGGCGAATTGCGCGAGTTCAACCGTGGCGGCAATCGCGTCCGCCACCGAGTGCCCGGCGATCACCGGCGTTTGATCGAGTACGGATAGTCGCGTCATGTCTGTACCGCTCCAGATGATTCCAATTCGCTTGCGCGACTCACGGCGAGCGCATCGGCGTGCGTGCGGCCGGGACGGTTCAGCGAATCAGACTTGTGTCGGGCAGACGCCTGGCGATCTCCGCGATCAGCGCGCGCGCGAGCGTCTGCTTGTCGGCGCGTGGCAGCCTGGTCGTGCCGCCTGCTTCGAACAGGATCACTTCGTTATCGTCGAGGCCGAAAGTCTGCGGGCCGAGATTGCCGATCAGCAGCGGCACATTTTTGCGCACGCGCTTTTCTTCGCCGTGGACTTCGAGGTCGCCGCTTTCCGCGGCGAAGCCGACCGTGAACGGCGGATGCGGCAGTTTTGCCACCGAAGCCAGAATGTCCGGATTTTCGACGAACGTGAAGCTCGGCAGCGCGCGATCCGTGGTCTTCTTGATCTTGTGCTCGCTGGCGTGATCGACGCGCCAGTCCGCCACCGCGGCCACGCCGATGAAGATGTCGGCGTCCGCGATCGAGTGCATTACCGCGTCGTGCATCTGCTGGGCGGTTTGCACGTCCTGGCGGAACACGCCCCAAGGCGTTTCCAGAGCGACGGGGCCGGCGACCAGATGCACCTCGGCGCCCGCCTGTTGCGCGGCGCGCGCCAGCGCAAAACCCATCTTGCCGCTGGAGCGGTTGGTGATGCCGCGCACCGGATCGAGCGGTTCGAAGGTCGGCCCGGCGGTCAACAGCACGCGCCGGCCGCTGAGGATTTTCGGCGCGAAGAACGAGGCGACGGCTTCGTAGGTGGCGGCGGCTTCGAGCATGCGCCCGTCGCCGACTTCGCCGCACGCTTGCGGGCCGGAATCGGGGCCGAGCACTTCGACGCCGTCCGCGCGCAATTGCGCGACGTTGCGTTGGGTGGCCGGGTTCTGCCACATCTGCCGGTTCATGGCCGGCACGACCAGCAGCGGACAATCGCGCGCGACGCACAGCGTCGACAGCAGGTCGTCGGCCATGCCGTGCGCGAGTTTGGCGAGGAAATCGGTGGAGGCGGGCGCGATCACGATCGCATCCGCTTCACGCGACAGATCGATGTGCGCCATGTTGTTCGGCACGCGCCCGTCCCACTGGCTGGTATAGACCGGACGGCCGGACAGCGCCTGCATGGTGACAGGCGTGATGAACTGCGTGGCCGCTTCGGTCATGACGACCTGCACGGTCGCGCCGGCCTTGGTCAACAGACGCGTGAGTTCGGCGATCTTGTAGCAGGCAATGCCGCCCGTCATGCCAAGGACGAGGTGTTTTCCTGCGAGTTCTGCGGTTGCCAACGAAAGCCTCCGACAAAGCGTGGTGGCGCTCAGCGGGGCGGGGCGTTGCATCCCGCCGCCGCGCCTTTCAAACCGTACTGGCGCGCGAACCTGAGCGCGAGCGACTGCGGCCTTAGCGTACGCTGCCGCGTACGCGCCGCAACTCGTCGAGCACGAGCAAGATCGCGCCGACCGTGATCGCGCTGTCGGCAAGATTGAACGCCGGCCAGTGCCACGTGCGCACGTGAAAATCGAGGAAATCGATCACGTGGCCATACGCGAGCCGATCGATCACGTTGCCGAGCGCGCCGCCGAGAATCAGCGCGAGCGCCGTGCAGAACATTTTCTGCCCGCCGTGGCGCTTGAGCAGATAGCAGATCACCAGCGCGGCCACCACGCCGAGCGCGGTGAACGCCCAGCGTTGCCAGCCGCCCGCCATTGCGAGGAAGCTGAACGCCGCGCCGCGGTTGTACACGAGGATCAGGTTGAAAAACGACGTGACCTCATGCGCGACACCGTAGGCGAACACCTTCTGGACTGCGATTTTCGTCAACTGATCGAACAGAATGACGATCAGCGCAACCCCAAGCCAGGGCGCCAGCGACCCGTTTGCGGCAGATGTTTTCGACGCGGTTTTCGACATGGTTCTCGCCATTATGCCGCGCTCCTGATTTCACCGTTGCCGAACAGATTGCTGAAGCAGCGGCCGCACAGCGTGGGGTGTTCGGCGTTCGCGCCGACATCCGCGCGATAGTGCCAGCAGCGTTCGCATTTCAGATACTTCGAGGCGATCACTTCGACGCCTTCTTCCGCTTCGCTGTCCACCTTCACCACGCTCGCCGCCGACGTGATCAGCACGAACTTCAGGTCGTCGCCGAGGCTCGTGAGTGCGTCGTAGCGTGCGCCGCTGGCGCGGATTTCCACTTCCGCCTGCAGGGACGAGCCGATCAGGTTGGCCACGCGCGCTTCTTCCAGCGCCTTGGTCACGTCGCTGCGGGCGGCGCGCAGAAGCGTCCATTTGTCGAGCAGCGCGCCGGTTTCCGGCACGGCCGGGAACGCGTGGTACGTCTCGGTGAAGATCGTCTCGCTGTTCGGCTCGAAGATCTTCCACGCTTCTTCTGCGGTGAACGACAGGAAAGGCGCCATCAGACGCAGCAGGCCGTGCGCGATGTGATACAGCGCGGTCTGTGCCGAACGGCGCGCGACGGAGTCCGCGGCGGTCGTGTACAGACGGTCTTTCAGCACGTCCAGATAGAAGCCGCCGAGGTCTTCCGAGCAGAACGTCTGCAGCTTGGCGACCACCGGGTGGAATTCGTACTTCTCGTAGTGCGAGAGGATGTCGTTTTGCAGATTCGCCGACAGCGCCACCGCATAGCGGTCGATCTCGAGCCAGTCTTCGACCGGACGCGCGTGCTGCGCGAAGTCGAAGTCCGACAGGTTCGCGAGCAGGAAGCGCAGCGTGTTGCGGATACGGCGATAGCCTTCCGTGACGCGTTTCAGGATTTCTTCCGAGATCGCCAGCTCGCCCGAGTAATCGGTCGAGGCGATCCACAGGCGGATGATTTCCGCGCCGAGGCGGTTCGCCACTTCATGCGGATCGATACCGTTGCCGAGCGACTTGCTCATCTTGCGGCCTTCGCCGTCCACGGTGAAGCCGTGCGTGAGCAGCGCGTTGTACGGCGGGCGGCCGTCGAGCATCGAGGCGGTCAACAGCGACGAGTGAAACCAGCCGCGGTGCTGGTCCGAGCCTTCCAGATAGAGGTCGGCCGGGAATTGCAGTTCGTCTTTGTGCGAGCCGCGCAGCACGTGCCAGTGCGTGGTGCCCGAATCGAACCACACGTCGAGCGTGTCGCGGTTCTTCTCGTACATGTTGGCGTCGTCGCCGAGCAGCTCGCGCGGGTCGAGCGACTGCCAGGCTTCGATGCCGGCCTTCTCGACGCGTTGCGCGACTTCTTCGAGCAACTCCAGCGTACGCGGATGCAGCTCGCCGGTTTCCTTGTGAACGAAGAACGCCATCGGCACGCCCCATTGGCGTTGGCGCGACAGCGTCCAGTCCGGGCGATTCGCGATCATGCTGAACAGGCGCTGCTTGCCCCACGCGGGATAGAACGCGGTGTTTTCGATGCCTTCGAGCGCGGTCTCGCGCAGCGTCCTGTCGGTATCGTTCGGCTTCACGTCCATGCCGGCGAACCATTGCGACGTGGCGCGGTAGATGATCGGCGTCTTGTGGCGCCAGCAGTGCATGTAGCTGTGCGTGTACTTCTCGGTGCGCATCAGCGTGCCGGCGCCTTGCAGCGCTTCGACGATCTGCGGATTGGCCGCCCAGATCGACAAGCCGCCGAACAGCGCGAGCGATTCGATATAGCGGCCGTCGCCCATCACCGGATTGATGATGTCGGAGTCGGACATGCCGTGCGCCTTGCACGACACGAAGTCTTCCACGCCATACGCCGGCGACGAGTGCACGACGCCCGTGCCCGATTCAGTGGTCACGTAGTCGCCGAGATAGACCGGCGAGGTGCGCTTGTAGCTCGGATGCGCGGACGCAAGCGGATGGTTGAAACGCAGATTGACGAGCTTCGCGCCCGGCGTGGTGGCGACGATCGTGCCTTCCAGACCGTATTGCTTCAGGCACGCTTCGACGCGCTCTTCCGCGAGGATCAGCAGCCCGCGCGGCGTATCGACCAGCGCGTAGACGATTTCCGGATGCAGGTTCAGCGCCTGGTTGGCGGGGATGGTCCACGGCGTGGTAGTCCAGATCACGATACCGCCTTCGTTGCGCGGCAGCGCATTCAAGCCGAACGCCTCAGCGGTCTTTCCCGGCTCGGCGAAGCTGAACAGCACGTCGATGGTCGGATCGGTCTTGTCCTTGTACTCGACTTCCGCTTCGGCGAGCGCCGAGCCGCAGTCGAAACACCAGTTCACCGGCTTCAGGCCCCGGAACACGTAGCCTTTTTCCATGATCTTCGCGAGCGCGCGGATTTCGCCGGCTTCGTTGGTGAAGTTCATGGTCTTGTACGGATTGTCCCAGTCGCCGAGCACGCCCAGACGCCGGAAGCCGACCTTCTGCTTCTCGATCTGCTCGGTCGCGTAGGCACGCGCCTTCTGCATGACTTCAGCGGCCGGCAGCGATTTGCCGAACTGCTTTTCGATCTGGATTTCGATCGGCATGCCGTGGCAATCCCAGCCCGGCACGTAGACCGCGTCGAAGCCCGCCAGATTGCGCGCCTTGACGATCATGTCCTTCAGGATCTTGTTCACCGCATGGCCGAGGTGGATGTCGCCGTTCGCATACGGCGGGCCGTCGTGCAGGATGAACTTCTTGCGGCCCTTGGAGGCGGCGCGGATCTTCTCATAGATCTTGCGTTCCTGCCATTCCTTGACCCATTGCGGCTCGCGCTTGGGCAAATCGCCGCGCATCGGGAACGGCGTGTCGAGCAGGTTGAGCGGGTAGCGTGACTGCGGTTTCGAATCGGCTTTCTTGTTGCTCATGATGAGGTCGCGGTGAATTCTTTCTATGCGCAGCAGGGCGCGGAATGCGCACGATGCGCGAGGGGCGTGGGGCGCGCCCGGCAGGCATGTCGCGTGACTCACGGACGCCCTTCGATGCGCGCGGCGAAGGTCCACGCATGCGGTGCTTAAGCGCTTGCGTGGACCACGGCGGTTATCTAATTCGGTCGGTGGCCGAGGTGGCGAAGCCGGTGGAGCGGCTGCCCGGCGTGCCGGCGCCGACGGCCGCGAACCACGCGCGCGCGTTGGCTACGTCGCGCGCAATGGCGGCGGTCAGCGTTTCGAGGTCGACGTACTTTTCCTCGTCGCGCAGCTTCTTCAGAAATTCGACGCGCACGAGTTTGCCATACGCGTCGCCATGCCAGTCGAGCAGGTGAACTTCGAGCAGCACGCGACCGGAATCGTCCACCGTGGGGCGCAGGCCGAGGCTTGCGACGCCGGGCAGCGGTTCATCCCCCACGCCATGCACGCGCACCACGAAAATGCCCGCGAGCGCCGGGCGCTTGTGGGCGATCGGCAGGTTCAGCGTGGGGAAGCCGAGATCGCGGCCGAGCTTCATGCCGTGCACGACGTGGCCGCTGATCACGTAGTCGCGGCCCAGTGCGGCGCGTGCCGAGTCGAGGTCGCCCGCCACCAGCGCCGCGCGCACGCCCGAGCTGGAAATGCGCGCGCCCGACGGATCGGCCACTGTGGCCATCTGTTCGACTTCGAAACCGTGTTGCTGCCCCGCGGCCTTGAGCGACGCGAAGTCGCCGGCGCGTTTTGCGCCGTAGCGGAAGTCGTCGCCGATCATGACCCAGCGCGCATGCAGCCCGTTGACGATGATCCGTTCGACGAACGCGTCCGGCGACTGGCTCGCGAACGTGTGATTGAAATGCTCGACCACTACCCGGTCGACGCCGTTGGTGCGCAGTGCCTCGAGCTTGTCGCGCAGCATGGCGATGCGCGGCGGCGCGCCCGCCGGGTTGAAGAATTCGCGCGGGTGCGGCTCGAAGGTCATCACGCAGACAGGCAGGCCGCGTGCATCGGCAGCCGCCCGCACGTGGGCGAGCAGAGCCTGATGGCCGCGGTGGACACCGTCGAAGTTGCCGATGGTCAGTGCGCAGGGCGCACGGCTTTCAGCATTGGGAAGACCGCGGAAGACTCTCACGATAGCGGGTTTGAGGTGGAGCGGCCGGGGTGCCGCAAAACGAACGATTATAAACGTTCAGCGCGGTGGACGGCGGAGCGTCGCGGTTTCAGTGTCCCCGAATGATAAAATCCGCGGATGAAAAAACTCGTCATCCTGATTTCCGGACGGGGAAGCAACATGGAAGCCATTGTTCGAGCCTGCTCGGACGAAGCCTGGCCCGCGCAAGTCGCCGCCGTGATTGCCAACCGTCCCGATGCCGCGGGCCTTGCGTTCGCGGCGTCGCACGGCATTGCCACGGCGGTGGTCGACCACCGCCAGTTTTCCAGCCGCGACAGCTTCGACGCCGCGCTCGCTCAGCAAATCGACAGTTTCGCGCCCGATCTGGTGGTGCTCGCCGGCTTCATGCGGGTGCTCACGGCCGGTTTCGTCGATCATTACGCCGGGCGCATGCTGAATGTGCATCCGTCGCTGCTGCCAAGCTTTCCGGGCCTGAAAACCCATCAGCAGGCGCTCGACGCGGGCGTGCGGCTGCACGGCGCGTCCGTGCATTTTGTCACGTCCCAGCTGGATCACGGGCCGATCGTCGTACAGTCGGCGGTTCCCGTGGAGACGGGCGACACTCCCGCCACGCTCGCCGAACGCGTGCTGGCAACTGAACACATCATTTATCCACGCGCGGTGCGCTGGTTCGTCGAAGGGCGCCTTGCTCTCGAAGGCCTGCGTGTCACGCTTACGCCGCCGGAGCCGCAATGGCTCTTTGCCGGTCACACCGCCGGAGAGGGCGCATGAGATTGCATGGTTTTTTGATTGGACAAACTGAGACTTTGTTGGCTGAAGTCCTAAAACTCAACGGCCCGGCCGACGCTACCACGAGCCGTTTCTTCCGCGCGCACCCGAAGCTCGGGCACGGCGAGCGCGGGGTCATCGCCGAGGCGGTTTTCGCGGTGCTGCGCCGCCGGATGGAATTCGCCCATCTGGCCGAAGGCGGCGCCGGCAGCCCGGCGCGCCGCATGGCGTTGCTCGGCCTGATGCAGACGGCGGGACGTAACGCGCTCAAGCCGTTTGTGTCGGAACAGGAGCTGAGCTGGCTTGAACACGTTTCGAAGATCGACCCGGAAAGCCTGCCGTTGCGGATTCGCCTGAATCTGCCCGACTGGATCTATCAGGCGCTCAGCAAGCGTTTCGAACCCGATGAGCTGGCGCAACTGGCCGCGGCGCTGAACTACCCGGCGCCGCTGGATCTGCGCACCAACCCGATCAAGGCGAGCCGCGACGACGTGCTGAACGCGCTGTCGAAGGCCGGTATCGAGGCTGGCGCCACGCCGTTCGCACCGTTCGGCGTGCGGGTGGTCGGCAAGCCGCCGCTCACCAAGCTCGACGCGTTCCAGCATGGCTGGGTCGAAGTGCAGGACGAAGGCAGCCAGTTGCTGTGCTCGCTGGTCGCGCCCAAGCGCGGTGAAATGATCGTCGACTTCTGCGCGGGCGCGGGCGGCAAGACGCTGGCGCTGGGCGCGGCGATGCGCTCGACCGGTCGGCTCTACGCCTTCGACATCTCCGAGCGGCGTCTCGCCAAGCTCAAGCCGCGCCTTGCACGCAGCGGCTTGTCGAATGTGAATCCGGTGCTGATCGATAGTGAACACGATTCCAAGATCAAGCGCCTCGCGGGCAAGATCGACCGCGTGCTGGTCGATGCGCCGTGCAGCGGCCTGGGCACACTGCGTCGCAACCCGGACCTGAAGTGGCGCCAGTCGCCGGAATCGGTGGCCGAACTGGCGCCGAAGCAGGCGTCGATTCTGGCGAGCGCCGCGCGCCTGGTAAAGAAGGGCGGCCGCCTGGTCTACGCCACCTGCTCGATTCTGGAAGCCGAAAACGAAGCCGTGGTGGAGCAGTTCCTCGCCGGCCATCCCGATTTCGCTCTGGTGCCCGCGCGCGACGTGCTGGCCGAGCAGCGCATCGATCTGGAAATGGGCGATTACCTTTCGCTGTGGCCGCACCGGCACGCTACCGACGGCTTCTTCGCCGCCGTGCTGGAACGCCAAAGTTAGGCGCAGGCGTAACAGGCTTCTGCCGGCGCGCGCGGGTTCGATTCCTGAACCCGGCAGGGCGCCGGCGATTTCCGCGACATCATGCAAAACCGTCTTTTCCCTCATATGTTCAGCGACCTCGCGCGCGATTTCGGTCAGCCGGTGATGTTGTGGCAGGTCGGCGTCCTGCTCGGGACGCTCGCGATCGCGTGGCTGCTCGCGCGCCTGTTGCGCCGGGCGCTGGATCTGCGTCGCCAGACGCGTTACCAGACCCTGCGCTTCGGCGCGGAAAGCCTGAATCGCGCGTTCTTTCCGCTGATCGGCGCGACCCTCGTCTGGCTCGCGCGGTCGGTCACCGGCCAGTTCATGCACACCGCGCTGCTCGATCTGGCGCTGGTGCCGTTATTTGGCATTGGCCTGATTTACATTGTGTTTTTCTTTGCGCGGCGGGTTTTCAGCCACGACGGCGCGACGCATCCGTGGCTGTTCCTCGTCGAAAAGATCGTTTCGCTGGTCGTCTGGGTCGGCATGGTGCTCACGGTCATGGGCATTCAGGACGGCGTGATCACGTGGATGGCGAGCGTCCAGTTCCGCGTCGCCAACGCGCACATGACGCTGCTCTCGCTTATCTCGGGACTGCTGTGGGTATGCGTGACGATGATTGTCGCGATGTGGCTCGGTTCCACGTTCGAAGACCGTCTGATGCGTTCGAAAACGCTCGATGCCAACCTGAAGGTGGTGGTGGCGCGGGTCGGCCGGGCGGCGTTCGTGCTGGCGGCGGTGCTGATCAGCCTGTCGCTGGTCGGCATCGACATCACCGTGCTGGGCGTGTTCGGCGGCGCGCTGGGCGTTGGGCTGGGCTTCGGTCTGCAGAAGATCGCCAGCAACTACGTGTCGGGATTCATCATCCTGATCGACCGGTCGCTGCGCATTGGCGACACGATCAACGTGAGCGGCCTGCAGGGCATGGTCACGCAGATCCGCACGCGCTATACCGTCGTGCGTGGACTGGACGGCATCGAGACGCTGATTCCGAACGAAAAGCTGATCACGGATGTGGTCCAGAACCAGTCGTCGTACCTGACGCGCGGCTATGCGAAGGTGGCCGTGCAGGTCGCGTACACGTCCAACGTCGAGCAGGCGATGGCGCTGCTAGTGCAGGCTGGCGGGGACGTGCCGCGAGTACTGCAGGAACCTGCGCCGACGCCTTATCTGGCGAGTTTCGGTGCGGACGGCATCAACCTCGAACTCGGGTTCTGGGTCGAGGACGCGGCCACCGGAACGTCGGGCGTGCGCTCGGCCGTCAACCGGAATATCTGGCGTCTGTTCTCGGAGCACGACATCTCGATTCCGTTCGCGCAACGCGAAGTGCGAATCGTCGGCAATGTTGGCGCCGGGGTACCGCAGCCGGTAATAATGACCGCCCCCTCGGCCAATCAGGCGGACGGCGCGCATTGACGGGCGCTTTAGACGCGCCGGCGAGTCTTATATAGACGTTCGGTGTGTTGCGTTCCGTTGATGCGGCACAAAAAATCCCTATTTGTTACAAACACTTGGAACGGTTCAAGTAGAATATCGTCCAATCCAGCTGTATGCTTTCACTTTCTTGACACGCGCAATCTGCGTGTATCTCGTACCTCTCGTTCCACAGGTAAATTGCCTTGTTGAATTCTTTGCTCGATTTTCTTGCCCACGGTCTGCTGCACTTCTCGTGGTGGCAACTCGTGCTGTACACGGCGATCGCGACGCACATCACGATCATCGGCGTGACAGTCTATCTGCATCGCTGCCAGGCGCACCGCGCGCTGGAACTGCATCCGGTCGTCAGTCATTTTTTCCGTTTCTGGCTGTGGATGACCACCGGCATGCTGACCGGCCAATGGGCCGCGATTCACCGCAAGCACCACGCCAAGTGCGAGACTGAAGAAGATCCGCACAGCCCGCAAACGCGCGGCATCTGGAAGGTGCTGCTCGAAGGCGCGGAACTGTACCGCACTGAAGCGAAAAACGAAGAAACGATGCGCAAGTTCAGTCACGGCACGCCGAACGACTGGATGGAACGCAACGTCTACACCAAATACCCGATCCTCGGCGTGAGCCTGATGATGGTGCTGAACGTCGCGCTGTTCGGCGTCGTCGGTCTGACGATCTGGGCCGTGCAAATGGTATGGATTCCGTTCTGGGCCGCCGGTGTGGTGAACGGTCTCGCGCACTTCTGGGGCTATCGCAACTTCAACTCGGCGGATGCCAGCACCAACATTTTCCCGTGGGGCATCATCATCGGCGGTGAGGAACTGCATAACAATCACCACACGTATGCGACGTCCGCCAAGCTGTCGAACAAGTGGTACGAGTTCGATATCGGCTGGATGTATATCCGCATCATGTCGGCGTTCCGTCTCGCGAAGGTGAAGAAGGTTGCGCCTACGCCGCGCCTCACCACCGGCAAGCTGGTGCTCGATCAGGACACGCTGCAAGCCGTGCTGGCCAATCGCTACGAAGTGATGGCGCGTTACGGCAAGGCGCTCAAGCGCGCCTATCGTCAGGAACTGGCGCATTTGAAGGAAGTCGGCGCGCGCGAGAAGTATCAACTCATGCGCGGTGCGCGTAGCTGGTTCCACAAGGAAGAAGCGGGTCTCGACGAACCGCAGAAGCGTCAGTTGCCGCAAATTTTCGCGAGCAGCCAGAAGCTCAAGACGTATATCGACATGCGCAACGAACTGGCGGCCATGTGGGAGCGCTCCAATGCTTCGCGTGATCAGTTGCTGATTCAGTTGCAGGACTGGTGTCATCGCGCTGAACAAAGCGGCATCAAAACGCTGCAAGAGTTTGCGATGCGATTGCGCCGTTATGCCTGATAGCGAAATCCATTAAAATCTCAGTACGTCACAAAACCCCGCGTTGGCGGGGTTTTGCTTTTTGGGCCGCGGAAACTGCAACGACACGCGATTGAGAGTCCGCGGCGGCAGAGCGAAGGCAGAGGAGATCATGGATCAGCAGGCGATCAGGACCGTCGAATACGACCGGCCACAAGCGCAGGGTACGACCTGCGGGATCGGGCAGGCGTGGGCGAAGGTGCCCGACATGCCGTCGGCCGAAGAGAAGCTGGCGCTGAAGGCACGCATCCGCAAATTGCTCGAACGCGAGAAAGCGGTGCTTGTCGCGCACTATTATGTCGACGCGGAATTGCAGGAGCTCGCCGACGAGACTGGCGGTTGCGTGGCCGATTCACTGGAGATGGCGCGCTTCGGACGCGATCACGACGCGCAAACGCTGGTCGTTGCGGGCGTGCGCTTCATGGGCGAGACGGCGAAAATCCTGAGTCCGGACAAGCGCATTCTGATGCCGGATCTCGACGCAACCTGTTCGCTCGATCTGGGCTGCCCGGTCGATGAGTTCTCGGCTTTCTGCGACGCGCACCCGGATCGCACGGTGGTCGTGTACGCGAACACGAGCGCAGCCGTGAAGGCGCGCGCGGACTGGATGGTGACGTCGTCGATCGGATTGGAAATCGTTGCCGACCTGCACGCCCGCGGCGAAAAGATCATCTGGGCGCCGGACCGCCACCTCGGCAGTTATATCCAGAACAAGACCGGCGCGGACATGCTGCTGTGGCAGGGTTCATGTCTGGTGCACGACGAATTCAAAGGCATCGAACTCGACCTGCTGCGCGCTGAATATCCGGGCGCCAAAGTGTTGGTGCACCCTGAGTCGCCGGCCAATGTGGTCGCGCAGGCAGACGTGGTGGGCTCGACTACACAATTGATCGACGCGGCGCAAAAGCTGGACGCGACGCATTTTATCGTGGCGACCGATCTCGGCATTCTGCACAAGATGCAGCTCGCCGCGCCCGGCAAGACCCTGATTGCCGCGCCGACGGCCGGCAACAGCGCGACCTGCAAGAGTTGCGCGCACTGCCCGTGGATGGCAATGAATGGCCTCGCAAATCTGGCCGACGTGCTCGAGCGCGGTCACAACGAAATCTTCGTCGACCGTGCGATCGGCGAGCGGGCGCGTCTGCCGATCGACCGGATGCTGGATTTCGCGGCGCGTCACAAGAAGCGCGTGCAGGCGAGCGGCGATCTGGCGCGCGACGCGCAACTCTATTCGAACGTGGGAGCAGCGTGATGGGGGCGGTTGAGCGCAGTCAAGTCGAGGCGGTGTCGCCGCTGTTGGCTGAAATTCAAGCGCAGTACGGCACGGCATTCGAAGCCGCGTTGGCGCGCAACGTCGCCGACGCACTGGCCGAAGACATCGGCACCGGTGACCAGACGGGCCGCCTGGTTCCAGTGGACGACCTGCGCGGCGCGCGCATCATCGTGCGTGAGGATGCGGTGCTGTGCGGCGTGCCGTGGTTCAACGCGGTGATGCGCCAGGTCGATCCGCGTATCGAGGTCCAGTGGCGCTATCGTGAAGGCGACCGGATGAAAGCCGACACAACGGTCTGCGAACTGCGCGGACCCGTGCGCGCCTTGTTGACGGCGGAACGCAACGCGCTGAACTTCCTGCAATTACTGTCGGGGGTGGCGAGCGCGACGCGCCGTTATGTCGATGCCATCGCTCATACGCGAACGCGCATTCTCGATACGCGCAAGACTTTGCCGGGCCTGCGGCTCGCGCAAAAGTACGCGGTGCGCGTGGGTGGTGGTGCGAACCAGCGTCTCGCGCTGTACGACGGTATTCTCATCAAGGAAAACCACATCGCCGCGGCTGGCGGGGTGGGCGCTGCGATGGACGCCGCGCTGGCGCTGAATGCGGGCGTGCCGATCCAGGTCGAAGTCGAGACACTCGAAGAACTGGAAACTGCGCTGGCTCATCGCGCGCAATCCATTCTGCTGGACAATTTTTCGTTCGACGCCATGCGCGAAGCGGTGCGCATCACAGCGGGGCGGGCGGTGCTGGAGGTGTCGGGTGGTGTGAACTTCGATACCGTGCGCACGATTGCCGAAACCGGTGTCGATCGTGTGTCGATCGGCGCGTTGACCAAAGACGTGCGCGCAACAGATTACTCGATGCGGATCGTCTGACGTTTGAGCACACCGGTCGCAGTCGATCGGGAAAGGGCTATCGCCGGGATGATCTGGCGATAGCCCTTTCTGTTTCAGCTCGTCTCGATCACACGTTGCGGTTGCGTACATGCTCCGGCGAGAGCACTGTCGGCAGCGCTTTGGGCAAAGTGGCCGGCCAGTCGCGGCTGAAGTGCAAACCGCGGCTCTCACGCCGCGAACGCGCGCCTTCGACGATCAACGACGCCACATCGACCAGATTGCGCAATTCGAGCAAGTCGCGGCTCACCTTGAAGTTGGCGTAATACTCGTGAATTTCATCGCGCAGCAGGGCGAGCCGATGCTTCGCTCGTGCGAGCCGCTTGTCGGTCCGTACGATGCCGACGTAGTTCCACATCAGCCGGCGCAGTTCGTCCCAGTTATGCGCGACCACGACTTCTTCGTCCGGATCGGACACGCGGCTTTCGTCCCAATCCGGCAGCGGGGCGTGAACGGCAGCGCTAAAACCTTCTTCTTCGATCGCTTGTGCCGCGGAGCGTCCAATGACGATGCATTCGAGCAGGGAGTTGCTGGCAAGCCGGTTCGCGCCGTGCAAACCCGTGCATGACGTCTCGCCGACCGCATAGAGGCCGGCCAGGTCCGTCCGCCCCGCCAGATCGGTCACGACGCCGCCGCAGGTGTAGTGTGCGGCCGGCACGACCGGAATCGCTTCCCTGGTGATGTCGATGCCGAATTCCAGGCAGCGCGCCAGAATCGTCGGGAAGTGCTCGCGCAGGAATTCGGACGGTTGATGGCTGATGTCCAGATACACGCAATCGATGCCACGCTTCTTGATTTCGAAGTCGATCGCACGCGCGACGATATCGCGCGGCGCGAGTTCGGCACGTTCGTCGTGGTTCGGCATGAAACGCGTGCCGTCCGGGAGCTTGAGAATGCCGCCTTCGCCGCGCACGGCTTCCGAGATCAGAAACGATTTTGCGTACGGGTGGAACAGGCAGGTCGGATGGAACTGGATGAATTCCATATTGGCTACGCGGCAGCCGGCCCGCCACGCCATCGCGATGCCGTCGCCGGTCGCGGTGTCGGGATTCGTGGTGTAGAGATAAACCTTGCCGGCGCCGCCAGTGGCGAGCACGGTATGCGGTGCCTCGATCGTCACGGTGCGGCCGCTTTGCAGATCGAGTGCATACAGGCCGTGACAACGCCGTCCTGGCAAGCCGAGGCGGTCGGACGTGATCAGGTCGATTGCGTAGTGATCTTCGAGCAGCGTGATGTTCGGGTGACGGCGCACCCGCTCGCTGAGCGTGGCCACCACGGCGTGGCCCGTTGCATCCGCAGCGTGAATGATCCGCCGGTGGCTGTGGCCGCCTTCGCGCGTCAGGTGGAAACCGAGCTCGGCGGCGTCGTCTTTGGTGAACGGCACGCCTTGCGCGATCAACCATTCGATCGCGGCCCGCCCATGTTCGACGATGAAGCGCGTTGCCGCTTCGTCGCACAGGCCGCCGCCCGCGATCAGCGTATCGCGCACGTGATTCTCAATGCTGTCCGCCGAATCCAGTACTGCGGCGATGCCGCCTTGTGCCCAGTCGCTTGCGCCTTCGGTAATCGATCGCTTGGCGACCACCGCAACCCGCCGGGTCTCCGCCAGATTGAGCGCGACGCTCAAACCAGCCAGACCGCTACCGACAATCGCCACATCGAATTCCATTGCGTACATCTCCGTCTTTTCGTTTTGCGGTGACGGCGTGCGATTCGCTCGCCGCTAAAACGAGAAAGGATACGCGCCGCGACGGATGAGGGAAAGCTGGCCGAACGGCATAAGACTATTCGGACTGGCGAATCATGGACAAGCAGCGACACAGAGATAAAGAGGCGTGCGCCGAAAACAAAAAAGCCCCGCACGAATGCGAGGCTTTTTTTGTATGTCTTTGCCTTCGTCAGGCAGGAGCCAAGATTTACTTAATCTTGGTTTCCTTGTACTCAACGTGCTTACGGACGACCGGATCAAATTTCTTGATCAGCATCTTTTCCGGCATGTTGCGTTTGTTCTTCGTCGTCGTGTAGAAGTGACCCGTGCCTGCGGTCGATTCCAGCTTGATCTTGTCGCGTGCGCCTTTCGCCATGATTTACTCCTTAGGCTTCACCGCGTGCGCGCAGATCTGCGAGCACAGCGTCGATACCGTTCTTGTCGATCAGGCGCAGGCCGGCGTTCGAAACGCGCAGACGCACCCAACGGTTTTCGCTTTCCACCCAAATGCGGCGGTTTTGCAGGTTCGGCAGGAACCGGCGCTTGGTTTTGTTGTTCGCGTGGGAAACGTTGTTGCCGCTCATCGGCGCTTTCCCAGTTACTTGGCATACGCGTGCCATGAGAGCACTCCTAATACGCTAATTCTGAGTTCGAACGCCGTGAAAGTTTCCCGAAAAGAGCGGCGCTGAGCTGATGACACAACTCCAGGCACGTTTCCTTTCCGGAACGCCTTGGTGGCTTCGGAACAGGGGGTTGGAAATAGGCAAACCGGAATTCTAGCAGAAAAAAAGCCGCAAAATCAAACCTTATTTGCGATGCCGGCCACGGCACAACGCCTGCGCGACCTGTGTTCGGGCCGTGTCACGGCCAGCCGGCGCGGGCGAAGGAGTAGACGCTATCGGTGCCGATCACCAGATGATCGACCAGTTGCACGTCGATCAGGGTGAGCGCGTCGCGCAGCGTATGAGTCAGGCGACAGTCGCTCGCGCTCGGCTGGACGGCGCCGGACGGGTGATTATGCGCGACGATCAGACTGGCTGCATTCAGACTCAGCGCGCGCCGCACGATCTCGCGTGGATATACCGCCATGCGCGTGAGCGTGCCCTGTGCGCTTTCTTCGCAGCGTATCAGCCGATGCCGGGCGTCGAGGAAAAGCGACACAAAAATTTCCTGTGGACGCCCGCCGATCCGTAGGCGAAGGTAATTTTCTACGGCCTCGGGCGAATTGATCAGCGAGCGCATGCGCATTTTATCGACTAGCGAGCGCCGCGCCATCTCCATGATGGCGAGCAGTTGGGTCTTTTTCGCGGGGCCAATGCCGCGGAGGTCGGCGAAATCCGTGTAGGTTGCGTCGAGCATCGCACGCAGCGAGCCGAAGCGCTCGAGCAACGCGCGCGCCACATCGAAGACGTCGTGGCCCGGCAGCCCCGAGCCTAGAATAAGCACGATCAGTTCGGTATCCGACAGCACGCTGGCGCCCTGTTCGATCAGCCGCTCGCGCGGCATGTCGTTTTTGAGCCATTTGCCTCGCACGAGTGGCGTGGGCGCTGCATCAGGCGCCGCGAGGTCGGGGGCGGCGGTTTCAAGATTTGCTTCGTCAATCGGGGTGGCGTGATCTGCCATATATACAGGATCCTCCGCTTCGGGTTGGTGGTGCGGCAATGCGGCGGCCGCGCGGCGATGCGCGCGACGGACACAGCCGCCGCCCGCTATGTGGCTTACAATAGGCGCTTTGCGCACGGCACCCCGACGGTTTGCCACACGCGTCGACTGCGCCAGCGGCGCACGCGTGCAGCGCGCTTCGACCGAGCGAGCATTGCATGAGCATCATCGACATTTCCGAAGTGAAACCGGGTTCACACGTGACGCTTCACTACCGGCTTTCCCTTGCCGATGGCGCCGAAGTCATCAATACCTTCAACGACAAGCCGGCCACGCTGCTGCTCGGCGCCGGCCAGCTGGCGCCGCCGCTGGAAGATATTCTGCTGGGTTTGAAGGTCGGCCACCATTCGACCTTTCAGCTAGCGTCCGGCCAGGCGTTCGGTCCCCGTAATCCGGAATTGATCCAACGCGTATCGCTCGCCACGCTGCGCGAAAACAGCATGATCGGCGAGGATTTTTCTCCGGGCGACCTGGTCGAATTCAACGCGCCGGGTGGCGGCCGCTATGCCGGCGTTCTGAAAGAAGTCGGTGAAACGTCGGCCCTGTTCGACTTCAACCACCCGCTTGCCGGCCAGGCGCTGGCGTTTGAAGTGAAAATCATCGGGATTCTGTAAACATGAGCATTATGGATACGACTCTTGCTGAAACCGAGATCCTGCTGGCGCAGCCGCGCGGGTTCTGTGCCGGTGTCGACCGGGCGATCGAGATCGTAGAGCGGGCTATCAAGCTGCACGGCTCGCCGATCTACGTGCGTCACGAAATCGTCCATAACGCGTACGTGGTCGAGGATCTGCGCAAGAAGGGGGCGATCTTCATCGAACGGCTTGAAGAGGTGCCGCCCGGCAACACGGTTATTTTCAGCGCGCACGGCGTGTCGAGGGCAGTGCGTTCCGAAGCCGAGACTCGCGGGCTGCGCGTGTACGACGCCACATGTCCGCTCGTGACCAAGGTGCATATCGAGGTCGCGAAGATGCGCCAGGACGGCTTCGACATCGTCATGATCGGTCACAAGGGCCATCCCGAAGTCGAAGGCACGATGGGCCAGGCGGGCGAGGGCATGCATCTGGTGGAAGACATCGAAGACGTGCAGGCCTTGCAGTTGGCCGACCCCGAGCGGATCGCGTTCGTCACGCAAACCACCCTGTCGGTCGACGACGCTGCCCAGATCATTGCCGCCTTGAAGGCCAAATACCCGTCCATCCGCGAACCGAAAAAGCAGGATATCTGCTACGCCACGCAAAACCGCCAGGACGCGGTGAAGTTCATGGCACCGCAGTGCGACGTCGTGATCGTGGTCGGCAGCCCGAATAGCTCGAACTCCAACCGGCTGCGCGAGTTGGCCGAGAAGCTCGGCGTGCCTGCTTATATGGTGGACTCGCCCGATCAGATCGATGCGGTCTGGGTCGAGGGCAAGCGCCGCATCGGCGTAACGGCTGGCGCCTCGGCGCCGGAGGTGCTGGCGCAGGCGGTGATCGCCCGTTTGCGTGAACTCGGCGTGCGCAATGTGCGCGCGCTAGAGGGCATCGAGGAAAACATCGCGTTTCCGCTGCCACGCGGTTTGGGTCTGCCCGCCTGACAATTCGCTGACTGCTGAAAGAAAAGCGCGCCCGAGGGCGCGCTTTTTTTATGTTCGCCGCCTGGCAACTGCACTCTACATAAAGTGTCAGATCATCGCGTGGGACCAATTTTGGTGTCCTCTCACACAAATTTCTTTGAATTGTGATGCGGGTTTTTATAGATTTAAACATGATACGTCCCCGTTTAATGAGGGCTAAACAGGTTGCGTGTTTTTTTGACGCACTAAGATAGTGCGTATATCCCGATATCCGCAGAAACGTAATACGTAACGCCAGCCCCGGTGCAATCGGGCGCACGGGAAATTCGCTGCAACACTTGATGCCATTGGGTGCAACGGTGGTGCAACTGATGCACGAAAAATAGGCGCAACCCGGTTGCGCCTTTTGATCGTCTTCGCTCTCAAAATAAGGTTGCAATGCAGGAAAACCCCAGCGGTTCAACAATATTGCCCGTCGCAAAATTGGAGTTACAATGCGCGCGTTCTCAAGGCCTCAGGGTCTCCGGACAATAGATTTTGCAAGGCGCAGGAGACCTATTTAATGCGAGTCAAGTTTGCTTACGCCGTGTCCATCGCGGCCGCGGTTGCGATGCTGACCGCGTGCGGCAAGAAACAGGATGGTGAGGCGGGAGCGGGTGCATCTGCGGCTGTGGCGGCAGCGGCACCGGCGAGTGAAGCGACTATCGTGAAGATCGGTCATGCGGCCCCTTTGACGGGCGGTATTGCGCATCTGGGCAAGGACAACGAAAACGGCGCGCGTCTGGCAGTCGAGGAAATCAATACGCAGGGTTTGACCATCGACGGCCACAAGATCCAGTTGGAGCTCGATGCGCAAGACGATGCCGCGGACCCGAAAACGGGAACGGCGGTCGCGCAGAAGCTGGTCGACGATCACGTGGTGGCGGTGGTCGGCCACCTGAATTCGGGCGTGTCGATTCCGGCTTCGAAGATCTATAGCGATGCGAGCATCGTGCAGATCTCGCCGTCGTCGACGAATCCGGCGTACACGCTGCAGGGTTTCAAGACGACCTACCGGGTCGTCGCCACCGACGCGCAACAAGGTCCGGCGCTCGCCGATTACGCCACGAAGGCGTTGGGCGCCAAACGCATCGCCATAGTGGACGATGCAACCGCCTACGGTAAGGGGCTCGCGGACGAATTCGCGAAGACCGTAGAGGCGAGCGGAGCGAAGATCGTCGCGCGGGAAGCGACGAACGACCGGGCCACGGATTTCCGGGCCATCCTCACAAAGATCAAAAGTGTTCAGCCGGACGTGATCATGTTCGGCGGCATGGACGCGACGGGCGGGCCGTTTACCAAACAGGCGGCGGCGCTCGGTATCAGGGCAAAAATCCTTGGCGGCGACGGTGTGTGTACCGACAAGGTGGGTGAGCTGGCGGGAACCGCCGTGCAAAACCTGGTCTGTTCGGAGGCGGGACTTGCGCTTTCGAAAATGGACAAGGGAGCGGACTTCGAGAAGAAGTACGTGGACCGCTTCCACACGCCGGTGCAGATTTACGCGCCGTTCACGTATGACGCTGTGTACGTGATTGTCGATGCAATGAAGCGCGCTAATTCTATCGAGGCGCCCAAGGTGCTGGCTGCGATGCCATCGACCGATTACAACGGGGTAATCGGTCACATCGCGTTCGACGACAAGGGTGATTTGAAAGAGGGCGCCATTACGCTTTACGACTTCAAGGACGGCAAAAAAGCGGTCCTCGACGTCGTGAAGATGTGATGACGGGACGTTCAGCCTGACGGCACCGAAACCACCCAACGGTGCCGTTTTTGCATCCGCCCAAGGCGAGCCCGCGACTGTCATCCAGTTGCCAAGGCGAACCGGCAGCGGATAACCCTTACCGGTCTTTTACATCAGTACCCGCAGTGCCGTTGAGATTGGCGTACCGCATCACCGCCCACCGGCTGATGAAGAACGCGAATCCAGTCGCACGGGCTAAGGAGCATTAAATGGATATTTTCATCCAGCAGGTTCTCAACGGGCTGGTGCTTGGCAGCGTTTACGCCATCATCGCACTGGGCTATACGATGGTTTACGGCATTCTGGGCATCATCAACTTCGCGCATGGCGATGTGTTGATGGTGGGCGCGATGGTCGCGCTCTCAGCCATAGGCGTGCTGCAGAACCACTTCCCCGGCCTCGGCAATGTGCCGACGCTCGTCATCGCGCTGATCATCGCGGCCATCGTGTGCGCGGTTGTCGGCTACACGATCGAGCGCGTGGCTTACCGGCCGTTGCGTAAAGCACCGCGTCTCGCCCCGCTGATCACCGCGATCGGTGTGTCGATCCTGCTGCAGACGCTGGCCATGATGATCTGGTCGCGCAATCCGCTGCCGTTCCCGCAGCTGTTGCCCACCGACCCGCTCAACGTGATCAAGGCCACGGACACGACGCCGGGAGCCGTGATCTCGATGACCGAAATCGTGATCATCGTGGTGGCGTTCCTCGTGATGGGCGGCCTGCTGCTGCTCGTGCACAAAACCAAGCTCGGCCGCGCGATGCGAGCCATCGCCGAGAACCCGGGCAATGCGTCGCTGATGGGCGTGAACCCGAACTTCGTGATCTCGGCGACTTTCATGATCGGCTCGGCGCTTGCCGCTCTGGCCGGCGTGATGATCGCATCGGAATACGGCAACGCACACTTCTATATGGGCTTCATCCCCGGCCTGAAGGCCTTTACCGCAGCAGTGCTCGGCGGTATCGGCAATCTCGGCGGCGCGATGGTGGGCGGCGTGCTGCTCGGCCTGATCGAGCAGCTGGGCGCTGGCTACATCGGCAACCTCACCGGCGGTGTGTTCGGTAGTAACTATCAGGACGTGTTCGCCTTCATCGTGCTGATCATCGTGCTGGTGTTCCGTCCGTCGGGCCTGCTCGGCGAACGCGTGGCGGATCGCGCCTGATCCTGGGAGAAAGCAAACATGACCTCAATTCAACCGATCGAGCCGTCCACGACGCTCATCCCTGAAAAGAACCTGACCAAGACGCTGACGGTCGGCATCATCACCGCAATTTGCGTGATCGCCGCGCCGATGATCATCGGCACGGCGGGCGGCAACTACTGGGTCCGCGTGCTCGACTTCGCGATGCTGTACGTGATGCTCGCGCTCGGCCTCAACGTGGTGGTCGGCTTCGCCGGCCTGCTCGACCTGGGCTACATTGCGTTCTACGCGGTGGGCGCCTACGTTGCAGCGCTGCTGAGTTCGCCGCACCTGTCCACGCAGTTCGAGTGGATTGCGCACCTCGCGCCGAACGGGCTGCACGTGCCGTTCCTGATCATCGTGCCGTGCGCGATGGGTCTAGCCGCGCTGTTCGGCGTGCTGCTCGGCGCGCCGACGCTGCGTCTGCGTGGCGACTACCTCGCCATCGTGACGTTGGGCTTCGGGGAAATCGTGCGGATCTTCATGAACAACCTCGACCGTCCGGTGAATATCACCAACGGCCCGAAGGGGATCACGGCGATCGACCCGGTGCACCTGGGCGACTTCAGCCTGGCGCAGACGCACTCGCTGTTCGGTTTCCAGTTCCCGTCGGTGTACTCGTACTACTACCTGTTCGTGATCGCCGCATTGGTCGTGATCTGGGTGTGTACGCGTTTGCAGCACTCGCGTATCGGCCGTGCGTGGGCCGCGATCCGCGAAGACGAAATCGCCGCCAAGGCAATGGGCATCAACACCCGCAACGTGAAGCTGCTGGCGTTCGCGATGGGCGCTTCGTTCGGCGGTCTGTCGGGCGCGATGTTCGGCTCGTTCCAGGGCTTCGTGTCGCCGGAATCGTTCACGCTGCCGGAATCGATCGTGGTGCTGGCGTGCGTGGTGCTGGGCGGTATGGGCCACATCCCGGGCGTGATTCTCGGCGCGGTGCTGCTCGCCGTGCTGCCGGAATTCCTGCGCTCGACGATGGGTCCGCTGCAGAACATGATCTTCGGCCATGAAATCGTCGACACGGAAGTGATCCGTCAGCTGGTCTACGCACTCGCGATGGTGCTGATCATGCTGTACCGCTCGGAAGGCTTGTGGCCGTCGCCCAAGCATGAAGACAAGATTGCGAAACTGTCGAAGCGCAATGGCAAGAAGCCGGTGCGGGTCTAACGGACACGGAGAATAAATATGAGCGATAACATTCGACTGTCCGTCAAAGGCGTGAACAAACGCTTCGGCGGTTTGCAGGCGCTGTCCGATGTCGGTCTTGAGATCAAGGCCGGGCAGATTTACGGTCTGATCGGCCCGAACGGCGCCGGCAAGACCACCTTCTTCAACGTGATCACGGGCCTGTACACGCCGGATTCGGGCGAATTCAAGCTCGACGGCACGCCGTACACGCCGACCGCTGTTTATCAGGTGGCGAAGGCGGGCATTGCGCGTACGTTCCAGAACATCCGCCTCTTTGGCGGCATGACCGCGCTGGAAAACGTGATGGTTGGCCGTCACGTGCGCACCAGGCACGGTTTGATCGGCGCGGTGTTCCAGACACCGTCCGAGCGCAAGGAAGAGCGCGAGATCAAGGAGCGCGCGATCGAACTGCTGGAGTACGTCGGCATTGCGCAGTACGCGGACTACACGTCGCGCAATCTGTCGTACGGTCACCAGCGTCGGCTGGAAATTGCGCGTGCTTTGGCAACGGATCCGAAACTGCTGGCGCTGGACGAACCGGCCGCCGGCATGAACGCGACGGAGAAGGTCGAACTGACCAAGCTGCTCGACAAGATCCGCTCTGACGGCAAGACGATCCTGCTGATCGAACACGACGTGAAACTCGTGATGGGTCTGTGCAACCAGATGACGGTGCTCGACTACGGCAAGGTGATTGCCCAGGGTCTGCCGCAGGACGTGCAGAAGGATCCGAAGGTGATCGAAGCTTATCTGGGTGCGGGGGTCCACTAATGGCAACGGCAATGTTGAAAATCAAGAGCCTGCAGGTCAATTACGGCGGCATTCAGGCAGTCAAGGGCATCGATCTCGAAGTCGCGCAGGGCGAACTGGTCACGCTGATCGGCGCGAACGGCGCGGGCAAGACCACGACGATGAAGGCGATCACGGGTCTGAAGCCTTACACGATCGGCGACATCGAGTACATGGGCGAGTCGATCAAGGGCATTCCGCCGCATCTGCTGCTCAAGCGCGGTCTCGCGATGGTGCCGGAAGGCCGCGGTATTTTCGCGCGCATGTCGATCATCGAGAACATGCAGATGGGCGCCTATCTGCGTACCGACACGGACGGCATCAAGGCGGACGTGGATCGCATGTTCGGCTTCTTCCCGCGTTTGAAAGAGCGCGCGACGCAATACGCGGGCACGCTCTCGGGCGGCGAACAGCAGATGCTGGCGATGGCGCGCGCGATCATCTCGCGTCCCAAGTTGCTGCTGCTGGACGAGCCGTCGATGGGGCTGTCGCCGATCATGGTCGAGAAGATCTTCGAGGTGGTGCGGGCGATTTCGGCTGAAGGCATGACCGTGCTGCTGGTCGAGCAGAACGCGCGGCTCGCGTTGCAGGCCGCGAATCGTGGCTACGTGATGGACTCGGGTCTGGTCACGATGTCGGGTGACGCGAAGCAGATGCTGGATGATCCGAAGGTGCGGGCAGCGTATCTGGGTGAATGAACCCGGTTAGTTTGCTATACGTATGAAAAAAGGTCGCATGCGTTTTCGCATGCGACCTTTTTCTATTTGGCGAGGCGCGCGTCTAGGTGGTCGTTGCCACCGGGTCCGCCAATTCACCCAGACGCTTGCCGAGACTGATCACGGCGTCGGCGCGATAACCGAGCGCCTCGTAAAACGCGCGCACGTCGGCCTTCGCGGACAATACCTGCAGATTCAGTTTCGGGCAGCCACGCTCCGTCAGCGCGCGTTCGACATGCGCGACGAGCCGCGTGCCGATTCCATGACGACGCAGCGATTCATCCACCGCGAGCGAATACAGCCAGCCGCGATGGCCGTCGTAGCCGCCCATCACCGTGCCGACGATCCGCTCGCCGAGTACCGCGACAAAGAACAGTTCCGGCTGCGTCGCCAGCTTGTTGGCGATCGACAGATGCGGATTGCGCTGCGGCCTCGTGACGTCCCGATACTCCGGGAAGGCTTGCTGCCACAGCGCGACCACGGCATCGGTGTCGCGCGCTTCGAAGCATCGGATCGACAGCGTTGCGCTCGACGTCATACACGCAGTCCCGTCCGATTACAGCGTGTCGAGAATCGAACGCAGCATCGCCATCATCTGGTCGATTTCTTCGTTGGTCACATTCAGCGCTGGCATGAAGCGCAGCAGGTTCGGACGCGCCGCGTTCAGCAGCAGGCCGTCAGGCTGCATGTTGCGCGCCTTTTCGACGATCTGGTTGCCGATGTCCTTGCCGAGCAGCAGCGCGCGCAACAGGCCTTCACCGCGTTCGCCCAGGAAGCCGCGTTCTTCCGACAACTCCAGCAGTTTCGAGCGCAGATACTCGCCGCGCGCGCGCACGCTTTCGAGGAAGCCCGGCGCGGTGAGTTGCGAGATTACCGAGTAGCCGACTGCCGTCATCAGCGGATTGCCGTTGTAGGTGCCGCCCTGGTCGCCCGCTTCGAACACGGCGACGGCCGCTTTCGAGAGCAGCGCCGCGAGCGGCACGCCGCCGCCGATGCCCTTGCCGAGCGTCATGATGTCCGGTTCGATGCCCGACAGCTCGTACGCGAACAGCGTGCCCGCGCGGCCGCAGCCGCTTTGCACTTCGTCGACGATCAGCAGCAGGTTGTGCTTTTTCGTCAGCGCGCGCAGTTGCTGCATGAACTCGCGCGTGGCGGGAATCACGCCGCCTTCGCCCTGAATCGGTTCGAGCATCACGGCCACGGTCTTCGCATTGATGAGTTTTTCCACCGACGCGATATCGTTCAGGTCCGCCTTCGGAAAGCCCGGCACTTGCGGTGCGTAGATCGTGTCCCAGCCCGGCTTGCCGCTGGCCGACATGGTGGCCAGCGTGCGGCCATGGAAGCTGTGATCGAACGTGATGATCTCGAACGCGCCGTCCTTGAACTTCTTGCCCCACTTGCGCGCGAGCTTGATCGCGCCTTCGTTGGCTTCGGCGCCGCTGTTCGCGAAGAACACCTTGTCGAAACAGCTGTGTTGCGTGAGCAGGCCGGCGAGTTTCGCCATCGGCTCGTTGTAGAAGGCCGGCGACGGGTTGATCAGCAATTGCGCCTGTTTGTTCAGCGCTTCGATCATGCCGTCGTTGCAATGGCCGAGGCTGTTGACCGCCCAGCCCTGGATGAAGTCCAGATATCGCTTGCCGTTGTTGTCGTAGAGCCACGAGCCTTTGCCGTGCGTGAAAACGATTTCGGGCCGGTTCGTGATGTACATCAGCGACTCGATCGGATACTCATTGAAATTCATGACGGCAGGCTCCAGACAACGGGGGTAAAGGGTGGATGAAGTTTGGCCAACTACAAAATAAGAGCCGAAAAAACAGAAAAGCCACGGCATGCCGTGGCTTTCATGATTCGAACAGCTTGCGCCTTTGTGTGGCGCGAATCCGTGACGAAGCCAGCGGCGTCCCTAGGGAAGCGGCGAGCGGCGACGTCGAAGTTCGGACTGGATGCGGTTCATGCGCGAAAGAATACGACAAGGAAAGCGCTGGTGTAAACCATGAATTTGCGTTGGACGGATATTTTTTCCGTCGTGCAAAGCCATGCTGCTTGCCGATTATGAGAGGTCCGGCTGACTAAAATGTGACGGCGCTGGTTCAAACCGTTGGTCCGACGGGCAGGGCAGGTCACGAAGAACGGCCGCTGAAAATGCAAATGGGCGCTCCACCGAGCGCCCATTCTGAATCAGGAAGCCGGGGGTCCGCCCCCTAACATCAAACCGCGTTCGCCAGATCCGCTGCGCTCGTGAACGAATCCGCGTAGAACTCGTCTTCCGGCAGTCCATGATGCTGCGTGAAATCGCGCTGCGCCGACTCCACCATCACCGGTGCGCCGCACGCATACACCTGGTAGGCCGACAGGTCGGGCAAGTCTTCGAGCACCGCACGATGCACGAAGCCGACGCGGCCTGTCCATGCGTCGCCCGCATCCGGCTCGGACAACACCGGCACGAACTTGAAGTTCGGAATCTCGCGCGCCCATTGCTCGGCGAGTTCGAGCAGATACAGATCTTTCTTGCGGCGTGCACCCCAGTACAGCGTCATCGGCCGGTTCAGGTTCTTGAACACTGCGTGCTCGATGATCGCCTTCAACGGCGCGAAGCCCGTACCCGACGCGAGCAGCACGATCGGCTTGTCCGAATCTTCACGCAGGAAGAACGTGCCGAGCGGCGCTTCGAAGCGCAGGATGTCGCGCTCTTTCATGGTGTTGAACACATGATCGGTAAAGGCACCGCCGGGCATGTGACGGATATGCAGTTCGATCGGGCCTTCCGTGTGCGGCGCATTCGCCATGGAATAGCTGCGGCGCTTGCCATCTTTCAGAATGAATTCAAGGTACTGGCCGGCGAGATATTGCAGACGCTCGTTGGCCGGCAATTGCAGCTTCAGCACGATGACGTCGTCGGCCTTGCGCTCGATCGCGTTCACCCGGCACGGCAGTTTCTTGACCTGCACGTCGCCGACGCCGGCCACCTCGCGGATGTCCACTTCGAGATCGGAGCAGGCGGTCGCGCAGCAGAAGAGCGCCATGCCGCGCGTTTTTTCCTCGTTCGACAGAGCCGACGAAGAATGTGCACGCTGCTCGATTTCGCCGCTGATCACAGTGCCCTTGCATGAACCGCAGGCGCCGTTCTTGCAACCGTACGGCAGGCCGATGCCCTGGCGCAAGGCGGCGCTCAGCACCGGTTCGTCCTGTTCCACCTGAAACTGCCGGCCGCTTTGCCGGAGCGTGACGTTAAATGCCATAGAGTGTTCGAATTCGAAAAGTCGGTAATCGTTATCGGACTCGCCGTATCCACTGCGCGGTACTTGCCGCGCCTGACGGCTACAATGCGTCCACCATGAAAGCGACACGAAACTTCCGCCGGCCGCGCGTGTTAATCGTAGGTTGCGGCGACGTCGGCATGCGCTGCGTGCCTTTGCTGCAGCCGCGCGCGCATGTCTTTGCGCTGACCAGTCATGCCGGGCGCAGCGCCGAATTGCGCGCTGCGGGCGTCACGCCGCTGGTCGGCGATCTCGATGTGCGCCGCAGCCTGAAACGACTCGCGGGCCTCGCGCCGACGGTGCTACACCTCGCGCCGCCGCAAAAAACCGGCGACGACGACCGCCGTACCCGTGCCTTGCTCGCTACGCTGGGCACGCGCCGCGCTTCAGCGCTGCGTGCCGCGCATGGCACCGTGGCGGCGGTGGGGCGATTGCGCCGCGTTCGCGCCTCGTGGGCGGAATCTGAAACAGCCGGTATTGTACCCGACGGGGTGCGCCGGACCGCCGGTTCGCGCGCACCCGTGCGCCTCGTGTACGCGAGCACGACGGGCGTCTATGGCGACTGCGGCGGCGCGTGGATCGACGAGACACGCGTGACGCAGCCGGCCAACGCCCGCGCCAGGCGCCGTGTCTCGGCCGAGCGGCAATTGCGGCGCGTGACGGCGCGCGGCAGTGTGGCGGCCAGCATCGCGCGAATTCCGGGCATCTATGCGGGCAACCGTCTGCCGCTCGCGCGGCTCGAAAAAGGCACACCGGCCCTGATCGATGCCGACGACGTCTACACCAACCACATTCACGCCGACGATCTGGCCGCGATCCTCGTGCGGCTCGCCACGCACGGGCGGCCGGGGCGCGTGGTCCACGCGTCCGACGACTCGTCGCTGAAAATGGGCGAGTACTTCGACGAGGTGGCCGATGCGTTTGGACTCCCGCGTGCACCGCGCATTACGCGGGACGAAGCGGAGCAGCAGATCGAGCCGACCTTGCTGTCTTTCATGCGCGAATCGAGACGGCTTTTGAACCGGCGTCTCAAACAGGAGTTGAGCGTGCGCTTGCGCTACCCAAGCGTCGAAGATTTTTTGCGTGAAAGCGTGAAAGCGTGAAAGCGTGAAAGCGTGAAAGCGTGAAAGCGAAGAAAAGCGCGGCAAAAAGTCATCGCCCCGGGCACTGCCCGGACCATCCCTTTCCCCCGGCGCTCCACTGCATCAGCGTCGCGCGGCTTCGCGAGGTCTACGTCAGCGCGGGCAATGCTTCCAGCAGCACGAAGCACAGCATCGCGCCGATCAACGCGCCGATCAGGTTCGGATGATAGTTGTGCCGCAGCCGCATCATGACCAGCAATCCGCCAATCAGAACTAGCCCGAGGCATAGAAAAGCAACCATCACGGACGAGATCTGCAAACTGTCGTGGATGACCATGGCGCCCCTCCTTGAACCCTTTGTAGTCTTTGTTTAAGCGAGTATAGGGCGACGTGTAAGGAAGATCATGCTGCGACGCAGCGCCCAGACGGGGACCATGCGCGCTGTATGCGCAGCCGCGCATGCGTTTTCCTGCTGCATCAAGGCCTTAAAGGGGCACTACCGGTTTACCCGCTCCGTAGAGATCCGAGGTGGGTTTCGTCGAGCCATTGCCATGCGCCTGGTGCAAGCGCCCCGGGCAAAGCGAAACCGCCTATCCGCTCGCGATGCAGCGCCTCGCACCGGTTGCCGGCTGCCGCGATCATCCGCTTGACCTGGTGATACTTGCCCTCCATCACGGTGAGTGCGAGCGTGTGGTCGCCGCGCGCCTCTACGTTGACTGCGGCAATCGGTTTGGACTCGCCATGCAGCAGCACGCCGTCGTGCAGTGCGCTCAATTGCACGTCGTCGATCGGATGGCGCGTAGTGGCGACATACACCTTGGGCACTTTGCGTTTCGGCGAAGTGAACAGGTGAACGAACTTGCCGTCGTCGGAGAGGAGCAGCAGGCCGGTGGTGTCCTGATCCAGCCGGCCCACGCATTGCACGCCGCGCTCGGCGAACTGCGGCGGCAACAGGCTGAACACGCTCAGGTGATGCTGCGGGTCGCGCGAACATTCGTAGCCCGCCGGCTTGTTCAGAAGCAGATAGGCGTGCTCGCGATACGGCCAGACTACACCGTCCACGGTGAAGGAGAACGTGGTGTCGCCGGTGGGGAAGTCGGCGTCGGCATCGGTGCAGACAGCGCCGCCGATGCTCACGCGCGCGTCGGCGATCAGCGCGCGGCACTGACGGCGCGAGCCGAAACCTTGAGTGAAGAGAATACTTTCGAGATTCATGGCGAGCGAAGAATAACACCGCAAGAAGCGGAGCGCGCCCCGCGGCGCGAGTCGGACCACTGCGATCCGTTCATCCGCTGCGCCTCCGTGAAAACCCTCAAAAATGAAAATGAATTTTTTCAGATGGGATTTCTATGTAAATATACTTTCATTCATTTTCATTACGCCCGAAGGAAGTCCCTCGGGCGACACCACACCGCCTTGCTCGCATGATTCACCAACCGTCCGTTGCTTTTAATCCCGCCGAGCAGGCCATCGCCGCACGTATTGCCGCCGCCATGCCGACCCTCACGCCGATTCATCGGCGCATGGGCGAGTACGTGCTGGCCAATCTGTTCCGTGCGGCGACCATGCGGATCGACGAGCTTGCCAGCGTAGTCGGCGCATCGGTGGCAACGGCGAATCGCTTTGCGCGCGCACTGGGTTTCGACGGCTATCCACAGTTTCGTGAAGCGCTGGTGCGCGGCTTCGAGGCGACGCTCGCGCCGGTCGAGCGCCTGCGCAGTGCGCAGGAGTCGCTCGCGGCCGGCGACGATGTAGTGGACGCGTCGCTCGAACAGGCCGCCAACAATCTGCACGCTACCCGTACGGCGATCGACAGCGCCGCAGCCGAAGCCGCCGTCGAAGCGATCATCGCGGCACGCCGCGTGTTCGTGCTCGGTTATGGCGCCAGCGCGTTTCTCGCCGGGCTGATGGAGCATGGCCTGATGCCTTATCACGACAACGTGCAGTCGCTCGCGCTGATGGGCGGACCGTCGCACGCCGCGCGGCGTCTGTTTGCCTGCAACGAGGGCGATCTGGTGATCGGCATCGCGTTTCCGCGTTATGTCGAAGACACGATCGAGCTCGCGCACCGCGCGGCAAGCCGTGGTGCTCGCGTGCTCGCGCTCACCGACAGTCAGCGTTCGCCGCTTGCGCAATTCGCCGACCTCTCGCTTTACATCCGTGCCGATCGGCGGCTCGCGGCGAACGCCGATTCGGCCGTGCTCGCCGTGATCGAAGCGCTGTGCGACGCAGTGGCGTACCGAACGAAACGCTCGGTGAAGGCCGCAGCCGAAGTCAGCGAATTCCTGCTGCCATGGCTGGTCGATCCGCAAGCCGAAGCCGCCGGCGCGAGCGCGCGGCCCACGCGCAACGCGACCCGCACTGCACGCACCGCCCGAACTCCTCGCACTAACAAATCCAAACGATGAACTCCAACGCAGTCATTGCCATTCATGGCGGCGCAGGGACGATCCTGCGCGCGTCGATGTCGGCCAGCGCCGAAGCCGACTATCACGCCGCCTTGCATGCCGTGCTGAGCGCCGGCCAGCGCGTGCTCGCCGAGGGCGGCAGCGCGCTCGACGCCATCAGTGAAGCCGTACGCCTGCTCGAAGACTGCCCGCTTTTCAACGCGGCGCGCGGCGCGGTTTACACGGCGGCCGGCACCCACGAACTCGACGCGGCGATCATGGACGGCCGCACGCTCGAAGCCGGCGCGATCTGCTGCGTGAAGCGCGTGCGCAATCCGGTTCTGGCTGCGCGCCGCGTGCTCGAACGCAGCGAGCATGTGCTGTTCACGGGCGAAGGCGCGGAAGCCTTCGCCGCCGCGCAAGGGCTCGAACTCGTCGAGCCTGAGTATTTCCATACCGAAGCGCGCCATCGTCAATGGCTGCTCGCGCGCGATCAGCAGCGCGCCATGCTCGATCACGACGGCGCCACGCTTGCCGCCACGCCGACTTCGAACGACGACGATCCGACGCCGCACGAACCGATCGACCCGAACCGCAAGTTCGGCACCGTCGGCGCGGTCGCGCTCGATCGGCACGGCCATGTGGCGGCGGCGACCTCGACCGGCGGCGTCACCAACAAGCAGGTCGGCCGGGTCGGCGATACGCCGCTGATCGGCGCGGGCTGTTACGCGGACGACGCGACCTGCGCCGTCTCGACCACCGGCACGGGCGAAATGTTCATGCGCATGGTGGCGGCCTACGACGTCGCCGCGCAAATGGCCTACCGCAATGTGTCGCTGCAGGAGGCCGCCGCCGATGTGGTGATGAACCGCCTGCCGAAGATCGACGGCCACGGTGGCCTGATTGCCGTCGATGCGCGCGGCAACGTCGCGCTGCCGTTCAATACCGAAGGTATGTATCGCGGTTTTGCGCGGTTCGGTGAAACGCCGGTGACGGCGATTTACCGCTAGCGCGTCCACCCCCGTAAAGCCTGACTTTCGCCTGAACTTTCGCCAGCCGCGTTCGAATTCAAAGGAACCATCGTGCCGACTTCATCGCACACCACCCGTTCGCTTGTCGAAACCTTGCCGCCGCAACGCGTGCTCGCGGTCGACGATCTGTCGGTCGCATTTCGCAGCGGCGAGAACACGTTCAACGCGGTCCGCAATCTGTCGCTGACGGTCGAGCGCGGTGAGACGCTGGCGATCGTCGGCGAATCGGGTTCGGGCAAATCGGTGACGTCGCTCGCGTTGATGCGCTTGATCGAGCACGGCGGCGGGCGCCTTGCCGGCGGCAGCGTCGCTTTCCGGCGCCGCGACGGCAGCGTGCTCGACCTCGCGAAAGCGTCGTCCGGCGCCATGCGTTCGATTCGCGGCGCCGACATCGCGATGATCTTTCAGGAGCCGATGACCTCGCTCAATCCGGTCTTCACGGTAGGCGATCAGATCAGCGAAGCAATCGCCTTGCATCAGGGCAAGAGCGGCTCGGCCGCGCATGCAGAAACGCTGCGCTTGCTGGAACTCGTGCGCATTCCGGAAGCTCGGCGCGTGGCGGCGCGGTTTCCGCATCAACTGTCGGGCGGCATGCGTCAGCGCGTGATGATCGCGATGGCGCTGTCGTGCAAGCCCGCGCTGCTGATCGCCGATGAACCCACCACCGCGCTCGACGTGACGATCCAGGCGCAGATTCTGCAACTGATCCGCGGCTTGCAGGACGAGATGAACATGGGCGTGATCTTCATCACGCACGACATGGGCGTGGTCGCCGAAGTGGCGGACCGCGTGCTGGTGATGTATCGCGGCGAGAAGGTGGAAGAGGGCGCGTCCGACGCGTTGTTCGCCGCGCCATCGCATCCTTATACAAAGGCGTTGCTTGCCGCCGTGCCGCGTCTCGGCGCGATGCAAGGCACGGATCAACCGGCCCGGTTCCCGATCCTGACCGTCGAACAGGCGAGTCTGAGCGGCAGCGACGCAGCCGTGCGTCCCGCAGCTGCCGTCGCTGAAGAAACGCAGCCGCTGGTGCTGGAAACCACGCCGCCGATTCTGCGTGTGCGCGATCTGGTCACGCGCTTTCCGGTCAGGAGCGGCCTCTTCGGCCGTGTGACGGGCCGCGTGCATGCGGTGGAAAAAGTCAGCTTCGACTTGCGGCCCGGCGAAACGCTGGCGCTGGTCGGTGAATCGGGTTGCGGCAAATCGACCACGGGCCGCTCGCTGCTGCGCCTCGTCGAAAGTCAGAGCGGGTCGATCGAATTCAACGGCAAGGAAATCAGTTCGCTGACCGGTCCCGCGTTGCAGGCGCTGCGCCGCGACATCCAGTTTATTTTCCAGGATCCGTTCGCCTCGCTGAATCCGCGTCTGACGGTCGGCTTCTCGATCATGGAGCCGTTGCTCGTGCACGGCGTCGCGCAAGGCGCCCAAGCGCAGGCACGTGTTGCATGGCTGCTCGAAAAAGTCGGCTTGCCTCCCGAAGCCGCGCGGCGTTATCCGCATGAATTCTCCGGCGGTCAGCGGCAGCGGATCGCGATTGCGCGCGCGCTCGCGTTGAATCCGAAAGTCGTGATCGCCGACGAATCCGTTTCCGCGCTCGACGTGTCGGTGCAGGCGCAGATCGTCAACCTGATGCTTGATCTGCAGCGCGAACTCGGCGTCGCGTACGTGTTCATTTCGCACGACATGGCGGTGGTCGAACGCGTCAGTCATCGCGTCGCGGTGATGTATCTCGGCCAGATCGTCGAAATCGGCCCGCGCCGCGCGGTGTTCGAAGCACCGCAGCATCCCTACACGCGCAAGCTGATGGGCGCGGTGCCGGTTGCCGATCCGGCGCGCCGTCACGCGAAACGCATGCTCGCCGCCGACGAGATTCCGAGCCCGATCCGCGCGCTGAACGATGAACCTGTCGTGGCGCCGCTCGTCGCGGTCGGGCCGGACCATTTCGTCGCCCGGCATCGCGTGGGCGGTGCGTATTAAAGAGCGGTACTAAAAAGCCTGACTAAAGAGCTGTACCAAGAACCCAAGCCACACGCTTTCTCTCGCAGCATCTCAACCTGTTTTCATCTCGCAGCCTGGAGTCAACCTCATGAACCTGCTGGTCCCGTCTTCTCCGTTTCGTTTGCGCGCGCTGGTCAGCGGCGGCGCGGTGGTGTTCGCGATGCTCGCGGGCAATGCGGCGCACGCCGACACCACGGCCGTGATGGCCGTCGCCTCGACCTTCACGACGCTCGATCCGTACGATGCCAACGACACGCTCTCGCAAGCCGTCGCCAAGTCGTTCTATCAGGGGCTCTTTGGGTTCGACAAGGACATGAAACTGGTCAACGTGCTGGCCGACAGCTACGAAGCCAGCTCCGATGCGAAGGTCTACACGTTCAAGCTGCGCCATGGCGTGAAGTTCCAGGACGGCACCGACTTCAACGCTGCCGCGGTGAAAGCGAACTTCGACCGCGTGACCGATCCGGCGAACAAGCTCAAGCGCTACAACATGTTCAACCGCATCGAGAAGACCGAGGTGGTCGATGCGTACACGGTGAAGATCACGCTGAAGGCGCCGTTCTCGGCGTTCATCAATGTGCTCGCGCATCCGTCGGCGGTGATGATTTCTCCGGACGCGCTGAAAAAGTACGGCAAGGACATTGCGTTCCATCCGGTCGGCACCGGTCCGTTCGAACTGGTGAAGTGGGATCCTGCCGGCGACCTGACGGTGAAGAAGTTCGCCGGCTACTGGAAGAAGGGTTACCCGAAGGTCGATGCGATCGACTGGAAACCGGTGGTCGACAACAACACGCGGGCCGCGTTGATGCGTACCGGCGAAGCGGATTTCGCGTTCCAGGTGCCGTTCGAGCAGGCCGCGCAATTGCAGTCGAGCCCGAAGGTCGATCTGATCGCGTCGCCGTCGATCATTCAGCGCTATATCAGCCTGAACGTGAACCAGAAGCCGTTCGACAATCCGAAGGTGCGTGAGGCGCTGAACTATGCGGTTAACAAGGACGCACTCACCAAGGTCGCGTTCGCCGGTTACGCGACGCCGGCCGACGGCGTGGTGCCGCAAGGCGTCGACTATGCGGTGAAGCAGGGGCCGTGGCCGTACGATCCGGCCAAGGCGCGCGCGCTGCTGAAGGAAGCGGGCTATCCGAACGGTTTCGAAACCACGCTGTGGTCCGCGTATAACTACTCGACCGCGCAGAAGGTGATCCAGTTCGTGCAGCAGCAACTCGCGCAAGTGGGCATCAAGGCGCAAGTCGAAGCGCTCGAGGCCGGTCAACGGGTCGCCAAGGTGGAGAGCGCGCAGGACGCCGCGACCGCGCCGGTGCGGATGTACTATGCGGGCTGGTCGTCGTCGACGGGTGAAGCCGATTGGGCGATCACGCCGCTGCTCGCATCCGTCTCGTTCCCGCCCAAGATGGTCAATACCGCGTACTACAAGAACGACGCCGTCGACAGCGATCTGAAGCAGGCGCTCGAAACCACCGACCGCACGAAGAAAGCCGAACTCTACACCGACGCGCAAAAACGCATCTGGGCCGACGCGCCGTGGATCTTCCTCGTCAAGGAGAAGGTGGTGTACGCGCGCAGCAAGCGTCTGTCGGGTGCTTATGTGGCTCCGGACGGTTCGTTCAACTTCGACGAGATCGCGATCAAGTAATGAATTGACTGTGCTCGCGGACGTGCCGTTTCATTGGCACGCCCGCACTGGGCGGTCACTGCTTTGCTCCACTACGCGCTGCACAAGATCTTTCGTTGCCCGCATCATTGCCGGATTGGGTTCCATGCTGAACTTCCTCGTCAAACGTCTCTTTGGCCTGCTGCCGACGCTCTTCATCGTCGCCGTGCTGGTGTTCCTGTTCGTGCATCTGTTGCCGGGCGATCCGGCGCGGCTCGCCGCCGGTCCCGAAGCGGACGAGGCGACGGTCGCTCTGGTGCGTGCCGACCTCGGCCTGAACAAACCGATGCCGCAGCAGTTCGCCAGCTTCTTCGTGAAGATCGCGCACGGCGACTTCGGCGTCTCCACGCGCAGCAAACGCCCGGTCAGCGAGGAAATCGGCGAACGCTTCATGCCGACCCTACTGCTCACGCTCGCCAGCATGGTGTGGGCGGTCGTGCTGGGTATGGGCATCGGCATCGTCTCGGCCGTATGGCGCAACCGCTGGCCCGACCGCCTCGGCATGACGCTGGCGGTATCGGGCATTTCGTTTCCCGCGTTCGCGCTCGGCATGCTGCTGATGGAGATTTTTTCGGTGAAGCTCGGCTGGCTGCCGATTGTCGGCGATGGTTCGTGGCAGAGCTATGTGCTGCCGTCGCTTACACTCGGGGCGGCTGTCGCGGCGGTGATGGCGCGCTTCACCCGCGCATCGTTCGTCGAGGTGATGAACGAAGACTTCGTGCGCACCGCGCGCGCAAAGGGTGTGCCCGAACCTCTCGTGATCGTCAAACACTGCCTGCGCAACGCGATGATTCCCGTCATCACGATGATGGGTCTGCAATTCGGTTTTCTGCTGGGCGGCTCGATCGTGGTCGAAGTGGTGTTCGACTGGCCGGGCCTCGGACGCCTGCTGGTGGATGCCGTGTCGATGCGCGACTATCCGGTGATCCAGGCCGAAGTGCTGTTGTTCTCGCTGGAATTCATCATCATCAATCTGGTCGTGGACGTGCTGTACGCCGTGATCAACCCGACCATCCGTTTCAAGTGAGGCCCGCATGAGCACGACCGCCACCGAGCCGAATGCGGCCAGCACCGTGAAAGCCGAGCCTGCGATCCGCACGCCGTGGAGCGAATTCTGGCGCAAATTCCGTAAGCAGCATGTGGCGCTTGCCGCCGGCATTTTCGTGCTGTTATTGATCGCGCTTGCAATTGCGGCGCCGCATATCGTGCCGTACGATCCGGAGAATTTCTTCGACTACGATGCGTTGAACGCAGGGCCGTCCGCCGCGCACTGGTTCGGCGTGGATTCGCTGGGCCGCGATATTTTCAGCCGCATTCTCGCGGGTTCGCGCATTTCGCTCGAAGCAGGCTTTCTGTCCGTTGCGATCGGCGCGGTGATCGGAACGCTCTTCGGTTTGCTGGCCGGCTATTACGAAGGCTGGTGGGATCGCATCACGATGCGCGTCGCCGACGTGCTGTTCGCTTTTCCCGGCATTCTGCTGGCGATCGGCGTGGTGGCGATTCTCGGCAACGGCATGATTAACGTGATCTGCGCGGTGGCGATCTTCAGCATTCCGGCGTTCGCGCGGCTCGTGCGCGGCAATACGCTGATGCTCAAGCAGCTCACGTATATCGAGGCGGCGCGCAGCATCGGCGCGTCGGACTGGACCATCATCGTGCGGCACATTCTGCCGGGGACGATTTCTTCGGTGGTGGTGTACTTCACGATGCGTATCGGTACCTCGATCATCACGGCGGCAAGCCTGTCGTTTCTCGGCCTCGGCGCACAACCTCCGACGCCCGAGTGGGGCGCGATGCTCAATGAAGCGCGCGCCGACATGGTGACGGCACCGCATATCGCGCTGTTTCCGAGTCTGGCGATTTTCCTGACCGTGCTGGCGTTCAATCTGCTCGGCGACGGACTGCGCGATGCGCTCGATCCGAAGCTAGACCGGCCATGAATTTGCCAAAGATTCAAAACGCGCCGCATGTCGGCACATTGCCGGCGGGTCCGCTCGGCACGATTGCCGACGTGCCGGGCGTGACAGTCGGGCACTGCACGCTCGATGAAGGCGCCGTGCAAACCGGCGTGACCGTGATTCGTCCGCATGACGGGGATCCCTTTCTCGACAAGGTGCCGGCGGCGGCTTCGGTGATCAACGGGTTCGGCAAAAGCATCGGGCTCGTGCAGGTCGAAGAACTCGGCACGCTGGAAACGCCGATCGCGTTGACCAACACATTCAGCGTCGCCGCTGTCGCGCAGGCGCAGATTCGCGCGGCGGTGCGTGCCGATCCGCAGATCGGACGCGAGTGGTCGACGGTCAATCCTTTGGTGTTCGAATGCAATGACGGCTATCTGAACGACATCCAGGCGCTCGCCGTCACCGGGCAGCATTTCGACGAAGCTTGGGCAGCCACGAGTTCGGATGTCGCGAGCGGATCGGTCGGCGCGGGCCGGGGCATGTCGTGCTTCGATCTGAAGGGCGGCATCGGCAACGCGTCGCGCGTGGTGAGCGCAGCCGGTCGCAGTTATACCGTCGGCGCACTCGTGCTGGCGAACTTCGGCCGCCTGCCGATGCTGACTGTCGACGGTACGCCGCTCGGTCGCATGCTGGCCGAACGTGCTGCCAAAGTGGAGACCGCTGCATTGTCAGCCACGCCGGCGACGAAACCCGAGCAAGGCTCGATCATCATGATCGTCGCCACCGATGCGCCGCTCGACGCGCGCCAACTCAAGCGCCTTTCGTTACGCGCGGGGGCAGGTCTCGCGCGCACCGGTTCGGTATATGGACATGGCAGCGGCGATATCGCGCTGGCGTTTTCAACGGCTTATACCGTGCCGCACGGGGCCGACTTCATTACGCTGCCGCCGCTGCTCGCCGACGAGCGTCTTGACCCGCTCTTTCGCGCCTGCGCGGACAGCGTCGAGCAGGCGATTCTCGACGCCTTGTGGCGTGCTGCTTCCGTGGCCGGACGCGATGGCCATCGGCGTCTGTCGCTGCGTGACAGCGTTCCCGATCTCGTCCAACTACTCAAGCCCGCTCCCCGATGAAAGTCCTCATTTCCGTCGATATCGAAGGCATTGCCGGCGTGTTTCATCCCGAACAAACGCGCGCGGGCAACAGCGAATACGAAGCGGCGCGCCGCTGGATGACGCTCGAAGCCAACGCCGCGATCGAAGGCGCATTCGCCGGCGGCGCGACGCAAGTATGGGTCAACGATTCTCATGGCGGCTTTCGCAATCTGCTACCTGACCTGCTCGATGCGCGCGCTCAGGTGGTGCTCGGCAAACCGCGCACGCTCGGCATGATGGCCGGGCTCGAATACGGCGCGGCGCTGGTCTTCATGATCGGCTATCACGCCATGTCGCAAACGCGCGGCGTCCTTGCACATACGATCAACAGTTTCGCCTTCGCACGCGTTTCGCTGAACGGCGTCGAGGTCGGCGAGGCGGGCGTATATGGCGCGCTGGCGGAAGAATATGGCGCACGGGTCGGGCTTTTATCCGGCGACGACGTTTTCGCCGAAGAAACCGCGCCGCGTTTCCCGGGCGCGCGTTTCGTCGTCACCAAGAGCGCGACCGGGAATGCGAGCGGCGTCACGCAGTCACCGGCAAACGCGCGCGCGGCGATCGGGAGCGCCGCGCGCGAAGTGGTTCAGCAGCATCTCGCCAACGGGTATGCGCGGGAATCCTCGCACGCCCAAACGAAGCCGCTGGAATGCGAACTGCGCGTGCAAACCAGCGCGCTTGCCGATCTGTTTTGCCAATGGCCGACGCTCACGCGCGTCGATGCAGTCACCCTGCGATTCAGCGCGGCGTCGGCGGAACATGCGGTGCGCGTGCTGAACTGCCTGTCGGCGATGTCGTTCATGTTGCGTTGAACGCCGGAGGCTCGGAAACCTATGGTGTCCCAATCGAATCGTACTGCGGGAGAGCATCGAACCGGTATTGCGCGAAGGACACTCGCGAATGCGCCTGAACGGGACTACTGCTGCCGGCTCAGCTCACGCGCCGCGCGATCGATCACGTCGGCAATCGCGCCCGCGTGCGATACCGGCGCCAGGTGGCTCGACGCCATCGGCACGACTTTCGCGCCCATGCGGTCGGCCATGAATCTTTCGACTTCCGGCGACACAGCCCGGTCGCGTGTCGTGATCACGTACCACGACGGCTTTTCCCTCCAGGCGACCTGACTGACCGTTTCACTGAAGGCCGTTGCGGCAATCGGCACCTGCGCGGTGGCAAGCACGCGCGTCAGATTCTCGGGGACGTCCGCGGCGAAATCTGCATGGTATTTCGTGCGATCGAGCCAGAGGAAGCCGCTCGGATCCTTGATGATGCTCGCACCCGCGGGCATTGGCGCGGCGCGCTTCATCAGATCCACGGTCGACTCGTGCAGGTCCGGCGCGATCGCCGCGATATAGACGAGGCCCGCGACGTTCGGCGCGTTCGCGCCCGCTTCGGTGATCACGACGCCGCCCCACGAATGCCCCACCAGCATGGTCGGCCCGTCCTGGCGTGCGAGGACGCGGCGGGTCGCGGCGACATCGTCGGCGAGCGAGGTGAGCGGGTTCTGCACCGAACTCACGTGATAGCCTTTCTGCTGAAGTTTGGCGACCACACCGTTCCAGCTCGAGCCGTCGACGAACGCGCCGTGAACCAGCACGACATTGCGTACCGGACCGGTCATGGGCGCGGCGGGAGGCGGCGCGGCGGCAGCCTTCACGGGCGGTGCGGCGGGCGCCACGGGTGCGGGAGCAGGGGCTTCGGGTGCGCTCGTCTCCATACCCGGCTCGATGGGCGGCTCGGCAGCGGGTTCCACGGGAGGCGCGGCGGTGGGCGGCGTGGCCGGCGCGGCGGTTTGGGCGAGAGCGGCGGCCGCGGGGAAGCAGAGACACAAAGCAGCGGCGCAAAGCAGACGTTTGGGCGACATGTTGAATCTCCGGAGGCTGAAAGCCCGACTAGGGCAACATACAGAAGCCCTGCGCCAGTGACAATCACTATCCTTGCCGTTAAGTGCGGCGCAGAACCAAGCGCGGGTTGCTCCCAGTATTTAGGTAATATCGGCCACGGTAAAATTTCAGGTTCGGCCGGCCCGGACCATAAGTCCGATCGGGTGATCGATATTCATACACTGGGGCGCAATTTGAATAGTGCACAGCAGCAAGACGGCCTGAAGCGGGGGCTCAAGAATCGCCACATCCAGCTCATCGCGCTGGGCGGCGCGATCGGCACCGGCCTGTTTCTCGGCTCCGCCAGCGTGTTGCAGGCAGCCGGTCCGTCGATGATTCTCGGCTACGCGATCGGCGGCATCATCGCCTTCATGATCATGCGGCAGTTGGGGGAAATGGTGGCGCAGGAGCCGGTGGCCGGTTCGTTCAGCCACTTCGCGTACAAGTATTGGGGCGACTTTGCCGGCTTTCTGTCGGGCTGGAATTACTGGGTCCTGTATGTGCTCGTGAGTATGGCCGAGCTGACCGCTGTCGGCACGTATGTTCACTACTGGTGGCCCGGCGTGCCGACGTGGGTGTCGGCGCTGGTGTGCTTCGCTGGCATCAACGCGATCAATCTCGCCAACGTCAAAGCCTACGGCGAAACGGAGTTCTGGTTCGCGATCATCAAGGTCGCGGCGGTGGTCGGCATGATCGTGTTCGGCGGCTATCTGCTGATCAGCGGCCACGGCGGCCCGCAAGCGTCGATCGCCAACCTCTGGGCCCACGGCGGCTTTTTCCCGCATGGGTTTCATGGTCTGTTCATGATGCTCGCGGTGATCATGTTCTCGTTCGGCGGGCTGGAGTTGATCGGCATTACGGCGGCGGAAGCCGACGAGCCGCAGAAGAGCATTCCAAAGGCCGTGAATCAGGTGATCTACCGGATTCTGATTTTCTACATTTGCTCGCTGACGGTGCTGTTGTCGTTGTATCCGTGGAACGAGGTCGCGGCCGGCGGCAGTCCGTTCGTGATGATCTTCTCGCAGATCGGCTCGACGCTGACCGCGAACGTCCTCAACGTGGTGGTGTTGACCGCGGCGCTGTCGGTGTACAACAGCGGCGTCTATGCGAACAGCCGCATGCTGTACGGTCTCGCGGAGCAGGGTAACGCTCCGCGCGCGCTGATGAAGGTCGACCGGCGCGGCGTGCCGTATATGGCGATCGGTTTGTCCGCGCTCGCCACGTTCACGTGCGTGATCGTCAACTACCTGATTCCGGCCGAAGCGCTCGGCTTGCTGATGGCGCTGGTGGTGGCGGCGCTCGTGCTCAACTGGGCGCTGATCAGCCTCACGCATCTCAAGTCGCGCAAGGCGATGGTCGCGGCAGGCGAGACGCTCGTATTCAAGTCGTTCTGGTTTCCGGTCAGCAACTGGATCTGCCTCGCGTTCATGGCATTGATCCTCGTGATTCTGGCAATGACGCCCGGTCTGTCCGTTTCAGTATGGCTGGTGCCGGCGTGGCTGGTGGTGATGTGGGCCGGGTACGTGTTCAAGCGCCGGCGCGCGGCCGTGCAGGGCGGGGCGCGGGCGGTGGGGCGGTAAGGGGTATCGGATGGCGTGAGAGGCGATGGTCGTGCTCACGCCGCTCACGTTCGTTCAGGTCTGTCGAGGTTGTCAGGCAGGCCGCCACAAACAACAAACCCCGCGAGCAGCATGTGCTGGCGGGGTTTGAGGAAATGCTGAAACAGCGGTCTTGCGAATTCTTTGGTGCCAGGGCCGGAATGAAATAGTTCGTGTAACCACACGACAGTATTGGATGATGGAATTCTCGGCGGATAGAAAACCCCCAAAAGAACCCCCGAATGATGTGCGCTCGGTCCACACGGCGTGGGCTCCGCGCCAAGGAAGCCGCTAGAATCGGACGACTCCTTTCCGTGCTCCAGTTCGACCAAGCCATGCAGACAATCCACGACCGAAATCGCCTGATTGGTTTTTTGAAGTCTTGCATCGAGTGCAGCATCTACATTGCGCCAACTGACCCAGGTTTGACCTTTGGCGAACTCGTCGAAGCGGGGCGTAGCATTGGGCTTCTGCCGGGAGAAATTTCAGATGCGATGTCACACGTAACCACGGAGCACGGCGTTGGAGGCCGATTAATGCCGGGGCCGAACGATACGGCGCTGTGGCTGATTTTCTACCCGCCCGAGGTGCCCGATTACCGAAACCCCAAGGCGTTTGATTTCGTCTTCGCCGAGATGCATGAAGCTGCGCGTGTCTATGGGGCACAGGGTGCACGGCTTGAGCGCACTGTTATTGTCGAGCGTGGCAACGCTGCAGGACTTTCACGGAATGACGTCCAGATTGCCGTGACCATGATGGTGCTGAACGGTATTCTGGTGGAGCAGGAAGGAATCCTTAGATATGCGCGAGGCAGGGAAGGCTTCGCGACCCCGACTACGCAACTGGCGCAACAACGCAACTTTCCGCAGACGCGTCGAAACGAATCTCGGGAGCGAGCCTACGCTGCGGTGAAAGACGTCATAGCGCGGCGCTCAGATGGCCGCCCTAAATCCGCTGAGCCCTTCGAGGCTTTCGCGGAGGCCCTTGAATCGCTTGGTACCGGGCCATTCCGCGTTTGGTGGAATCAGATGGTGGCGGAACTGCGGCAGGCCAGCACGCAAACTGCACCAGTTACTGTGACGACGCTTTCGGCTGCGCTCGTTGAAGCCTCGCTCACGTTCGTCGTAGCGCACGCGCAGGCGCTTGGTCTTGGCGTCATGGGCTCCAAAGCATTTGCGGAACGGCCCTCGCGATGGAAGCTGGAGGAACTGGCCACCAGCGCGGGATATGGGGGCGAAGCGGCAATTCTCGACAAGTCACTACAGACGCGGGTAAGCATGTTAATCAGCGCACGACAGAGAATTCACGCAGGACGGATGCTTGAGGATTTTCCTGGTGGACCACCCGACCTGCAGCCCGAAAAGGCGCGTGACGCGCTTCTTACCGCGGAGCAGGTTGTTCGCAGCGTGCTTGACTGGTTGGGGCGATACCCTTCGAAATCGTAAGGGCCTGATTAAAATTCGCCGGGCTCGGGTATTCCCAGCAAGTGGTCTGGCCCCCGCATAATCCCGGACGCACTGACCCGGCTGCGTGACCGGACGAACGACGCCGATTTGCGCTCCATACCTACGGCGCTTTTCTGGACGGCCGGCGCCGCTGCTTACTGAAAAACTGCATTCTCACCACAGCCGTGGCAAAGCTCTAACGCGTCTCGCGAAGAGGGTGGATGTGCCCAACGTGTCGCGGATCAGCAGTATTAAGAATCTAAGGGTCCTGATGGTGCACTATTATCGGGAGGCCTCCGAGCAGATAGCTGCCCGCCTTTATTCGAAAAATTCCGCACAACCGCGGGTGTGCGCTTGCAGACGGAGTGATATTTGGATTTGGTGTTCGATCTGAGGCGGCCTAAACTTGCGCCTTGGCCACGGTTGCGCCCTGTTCGCGTATGAGTGTTGCATCACACGCAAATAGCGGTTGTTACAGTTTTGGGCTTGATGTATATGGGTAAAAGGCCATAATTCTGTGGGAGGACGTCATGGCTTGTTACGACGATGACTACGACGATAAGGCCCGGGTCGAGGCACGCGACCTTGCTAATGGCGGTCATTCTCGCAGCATTGGCGAGTTGTTGCGACTCTTGGACGCGGTAGTTGACGGCTGTTTGCCTCCGGGCGAGGCGGCTGTAGATCCGGGAAATGGCAGCGGTGCGCTATATGCAAGACATGCGTCGCAAGTTGTTGGCGTCTTCATTATCGATCCGCCGCCAACTGGTGGAGGATTACGTGTGTTGCGGTTGCTAGCAGTAGATCGGACGCTGCAGAAAGCGCTGGGTAACGCGGTCAATCGCGCCTAATGGAGGAAGCCATGGGCAAGCTTAAGGATCTTCGCGATGAACTGACGGGTGAATTCCCTGAAGCCAAAGAAGGGTACGACGACAGAGACCAGTTGGTTCGACTGGGCTTGGTGTTGCGTCAGGCTCGGCGCTCCCTGGATTTGACTCAAATGCAAGCGGCGGATCGCTCCGGGATTGCTCAGGCGGACATCAGTCGATTGGAGAACGGCGAGGGCGATAGAGGGCCCACGTTCGAAACCCTTGCCAGATATGCGCGGGCACTTGGATTAACCCTGGGTGTCACGCTGACACCCAATGGACATCGTGAACTCGCATCAACGGTCGAATTTTGACCAAGCAAACTGAAATTCTGCTGAATATGCTGGCCGAGGCTATGACTTTGGCCAGCGTCTTTCTGATTTGGATGCCTGCATTTATCGCCAGCTACAGGCTTTTCCAAATGCGTGGGCTTAGAAGCCTGTTTAGTCGCCCTGCGCCCGGGAAGCGATCCTTGCGTGATTTGGCCGACGATCTTCACGATGTTCTCAAGGAAGCCGTGTACCACTTCAGTAGCAAGGAGTTTTGGATGCTTCTGACAGGCCTTGCGCTGGCGATCGCTTCGTCGGCCATGAAGCTAATTATGATGTACGCGAGTCTTTGATCTTCGCGATCTGGTTAGACCGCTCACTTCGCGCGGCCGACCTGCACCGGATTTCCGCCCATAGCGTCGAGCCGCACCTTTTCCGTCAGCAACCGCTCGCACGTCTTCTGCAGTTCGGCGCCAACCAGCATGTACCGCTTTCACATAGTTCGTCCCGTGCTCGCTGCTGTCGGCGTGGCACAGCCGCATGGCTTCCCGCGGACGATTGGCGAGGCGTAGTCGAGCATCCAGCTATCGACAAAGAGCGGCGCCAGCGACTGCTCCCGCGTCAGCCTAAACGTCTCCATAACCTGCGGTGCCAGCTCAGCCGCCATCTGTCCCAGCGAGACGCGCTCCTGCCAATCGAAACGCGCGCCGTTCGCGTTGCACCAGATGCGTCCTGATTCAACCAGGTGGTCCGTGCGCAGCCATTCGCCGGTGCGCGCCATCGCGACAAGTTGAGCGATGACGAGGTAGCAGAGTAGGCTAGCGTGGGAATTATCTGGAGCAGTGGTGCTGGCCGTCGCTTGCAGTTTCATGATGGGCTTCTCTAACGGATCAAGTCCTCAAGCGTCGTTTTGCGTCATCCACGAGTTCGCGAGATCTCGCTCCAAGTTGCTTTGCTGCCCGATCAAGCATGCCTGCTTCTTCGGCGCTCCGCTTTCTGCTCTCATCGCTTGGATAAACGCGATCGGCGCGGGGTCGGGTTGTCATCCGCGGCGGGTTGCCTTCGTTAACCGTGTATTGTGCGACAGCCTCCACAAATCCGGCAGTCAGATTGCGGATCGCATGAAATCGGGCGTTCAGATGTTGATCGTGGAATATCAACTCTCGCTTTGCCTCATAGGCACCGAGTAAGTCGTTCAGTTGGCCCCAGAATTCAGACTGCAATGTCCCGCCGAGAAAGTCTGGGTTGTCGAGGGCCGCGATTACCCGTTCGGTGAGGAAGCTCGTCACCTTCTTGTATTCTTCGAGATCTGCGGTCCGCGACTGTCCACGTTTATCGAACCGGTCTTTCAAAAGCAGCGCAAGGTAAGCGCCAATTCCCGAAGTCACAACGCTGCCAACGCCTTTCAGCAGGTCTTGAAATGTTTGGTTGGATGCCATCTTTCGCTCACGAAGTAACGCACGAAAATGTCAACTCGGCTTCCTGCGGCGTCCATCCGCGAACCCCATGCGTCTGCATGTCGACTTGATGCATCTGCTTGCCTTGTCGGGTGCAGTACTCGTCGGCACGCTTGAGGCTTGACGCTTTCACTTCGCCCCACGGCGTCATCCCGCCGCGGACCTGGGTCGTGACGGTGTAGTGCCCATCACCGGCCGGCGTGACTTCGGAAATGGTCGTGCATGCGGCAAGCGCGGCTAGCGCCGCCAAGGTGAGAATTTTTTTCATTGTAGCCCCCGTTGATTGCCGAATTTTGCAGGGTCGGGGTGTTGGCCGCAAGTGCGCGTTATCATCGTGACTCGCGAAACTCTTCCACGAGGGCTGCCGATGAAGATCCGACTTGATAAGTGGTTGGAAAAGGAATTCGATCCACCTCCGAAGATTCGCACGGCGAGGCTTTGGATCAAGGCGGGAAAGATTTATCCCGTTCCCGTTAAAGTCGGTCGTTCGTACTATGTCGAGGAAAATGCAGTCTTCGCAGACGCGTATCAGAGGCCACGTCTTGCCGAACGTCTCTTCGGCAACGATGCGCTCAAGAAGGCAACGTCAAAGTGACGGAAATCGAAACGCTCGCGCAGAAAATTATTGAAGCCGTCGAGGCACGCACGAGGGCGGCGGTGCCTTTCGACCACGCCCTCTGGTCGACTAAAGAGATCGGCGAATACCTACAAAGGCCTGCGCAAGTTGTGCGCGATCGCGTGGTATGTTTGCCTGGATTTCCGCAAGCTATCCGCCTTCCCACCGTCGACGGTACTGGACGGGCGCATCCGCGCTGGAAGGCGATCGAAGTGATCAAGTGGGTTGAGTCCCACCAAGGCGGCAAGCGGGGACGCCCGCGTAGGTATGACTGACGATTGGTGACCGCAGCGCGTTCCGATTATTACTTCTTAGACCGGGCTCGCACCATGTCGATCTGTTCGATAGGAATCCTTCCGCATCGGTTGTAGCGCAATTCGCCGGTCTTGAGCATGTTGCTGATTGTCCGCGGACTTACGCCTAGCATGGTTGCTGCGACCTTGCCGGTTACGTGGACCGGGCGTTTCTCTCGCTTTTCGAACAGGCTTATCGCCTCATCAATGATTCGCAGAATTTCTTCTTCGGTGCGCGCAGGCTTCCCTTCGTTGCATTCAAGCGCGTGTGGAGGAAGCGATTCGATTAGTCTTGCGACGGTGTCGCTCTCTTTTTTGAGCCGAGCTGCGGCCGCGCGCAATTCATCTACGGAGTTGACCATGATGCTCTCCCGAAGAACACACCTATATCGTGACACGTTCGCCCAAGTTTGCAAATTCCCTCTTGACGTTCTCGCGCCGGACAACTAACCTTCAGTCATCGCTGAGACAACAGCGATCGGGTTTGGCGACCTGAGGAAAGTGGGCGGACAACCGCCGCAGTGCGGTTTTTTTACGTCCGTTGTATCATCGCGCGTACCCATTTTATGGGTGGGCCATGATGGGGAGACCTTTGGGTCTGCCGGTTCCTACTTTCCGGTTCGCCAACCCCGTCATGTGCCCGCCCACCCCATTTGGCGATGGAATGCGGGCTTCTGTTCAAAGTAGGAGTCCATGCTATGCCGCAAACCCATCAGGCCCAATCCGGCCCGACTAGCGAAATTCAAGAGCTTAAGGATAAGGTCGAACAAGCGATCGTCTGCTTGAACGCCGCGCTCTACGTCCTGCTGCAACGTACCGAAACGGAAAAACGGAAGGCTTCCGAAGCGGAGGTCGGCCATGACCGCGCTTGATTCCGCTGCTCGTCCCGAGCAAAGCAAACAACAACCGGTTAATCTCGCATCGCTTCCGCTCGACGAAGCGCTTCAGCGCGCATACGTTGCCGGCGAAAAAATCCTCATCGACAGTGACGCGATCGCCGCGGTGTCTCAAGACCTGTGGACCAACTGGATGAACGCGAACGTTCCGAATGCATGCGGGCAGTCGGAAGATGAGTACGGGGCTCTCCTCAACTTGATGATGAACCACTTCTTCCATGGGCTAACTGAGGGCGTGAAGCGATTCGCCGAGGACGCCCGCACGATGGAGCGGGTGGAGAGAGATCTCTGTGACCACTCCCGATGGGCCTGGAAGGTTTATAACGTTCTGGCCTTCATGTCCGAAGCGATCAGCGACGACAGGGCAGGCGAATTACCTGTTCGTTGCACCGTGGTCGATTTACGTCTCGACGTGGAGAAACTGGCGACGGATCTGATGGATCTCGTGAGGAACGCTCGTCATGGCTGATATCCATACTCTCCCGGTCCAGCGCAAACGCGGGCGTCGACGTACCAACCCGCTTGCCGGCGCTGCCACCGCCGCGATCTTGAATTTCGATGTTGGCAACCGGCTTGAAACACCCGAGCAGAGGCTCGCCAGGATCGACGAAGCTATGAACAGCATGGCTCGCGCTCTGCTGACCGCTGTCAGGGTAACCCGGGAGGTGGCGAAGATCGCTAATCCCAATTCTCGTTTGGCAGAGTAAACTTTTGCAACCGCGCCTAGCCCGACGGGGCAAAAACGGAGCACCCTACTCCGCTGGTGCGGCTCTAAGATCAAGGGGGCGCGAAAGGGACGCGAATGCAAGATGACGATGACTACTTGGAGCGTGAACACGAACACATTGATGAGGCACTTTCAAGAGCGAAGCAAGGCTCGATAGAAGATGCCCTGTATGTGCTCGATATGTGCGCGGGGCTGCTATATGGGCGGGCGAGGTTCAACGAGGACCTTGCTTTCTATCTAGCCGAATGTCTTTCGAAGATAGCGAGCGGGGACGATCCCTCGAAGGCGCTGAACCTTGTTCCTAACCAACGTGGCCGAGGTCGCCCCAAAATGCCGGAGGGAGATCGATTCAACGACGCCGTAGCGATTCAGGCGACGATCTTGTTGGCCGAGCGAGTGAAAGGAATCAACAAAACCGAGGCGATACGGCGGCTTTCGAGTTCGGACGATCCGTACCCAAGAAGCGAGTGGCGAAAAATTGAGAAGATGGATTTCACGCCAATGAGCGAGCTGGATGACCAGGCGTTGATCTGCCTTGCCGGCCGCCGATGGAGAGACCTACTGTCAAAAATCCAATAATTATTGACAGTGCGACACTAGCTGCCGAAGACGATCCTAGCCATGTTCAACAACCTTTTACGGGGTTTCAAACATGGCTAAAACGTATAGCGAGCAACCGACAGGAAGCGCGTACCTTTTTCCCTCCGAGTCGCTGCCGCTCGACGGTTTTTCGCGCTGGAACGATCTCAAGGTCTTCGTGCCGTTTTCTCGCGAGACCCTGCGCAAGCGTGAAATCGAAGGCCGATTCCCGCGCCGCCAACACCTGACGCAACGTTGTGCTGTGTGGCCCAATCGCGAGCTTCACCGTTGGTTCGCCGATCCGGTTGGCTATCAAGCGCAGTCGATTGACGCGTAAGGGGCTCGACATGGCCCACAAAAAAGCCGCGACCCTTGAAGGCGCGGCTCAAATTGAATCCCAAACGCAGTCTAACGGAAACGACGCCAATGCTCAACGGCGCCGGATTCTCGATTTCCTTCGGCAGCACGGCTCGCTCTCGACCATCGACGCGCGGCATCTCATTGATTGCCTTCATCCCGCCGCCCGAGTGATGGAGCTGCGCAACGCCGGCTACAGTATTGCAACCGTCTGGTCGCACGAGGTAACGCCCGAAGGCGGCAGGCATCGCGTCGCTCGCTATCACCTGATGAGCGAGGCGGGCACATGCTGAGCGACATCGACCGCGCACGCGCAGCGCTTTTTCACCTCGACGCTGGCTGCGACCGTGCGGAATGGATTCGAATCGGGATGGCGGCAAAAGCGGCCGATCTGGATGTCGTCGACTGGATCGACTGGTGCGCGTCGGGTGCCAACTATGGCGGCGAACGGGATGCGCGCGCTGTCTGGCGCTCGTTCAAGCCGGCGGGCGGCATCGGCGCCGCAACGCTGTTCCGTGCTGCGATCGATACAGGATGGTCGGAAACGTCAGCAGCGCGACGCCCGTCACCTGCGCCTGTTCGCCAGCGCGAACCCGAACCGGAGGCCCGCACAACGCTCGATCCGCGCTGGCTCGCGTACTGGAATTCGCTCGGCGAAGTTCGAGATGTCGGCCGCGCGTATCTGCAAGCGCGCCAATGTGCTATCCCGCCGACAGACGGCGACCTTAGATTCGATCCGGCGGCGCGTCATCCTGCCGGCTACGTCGGGCCGTGTCTCGTGGCGCTCGTTACCGACGTTGCGAGCCGCAAACCGATCTCACTTCACCGCACATGGATCAATGCCGACGGTACCAAAGCCGACGTGGCACCGCCACGCCTGCTCCTCGGCGGTCACCGGAAAGCCGGCGGCGCAATTCGCCTGTGGCCGGATGAAGCATTGACGCAAGGGCTCGCGATCGCCGAAGGCATCGAGACGGCGCTCAGTCTTGCGCGAGTGTTTCAGCCCGCATGGGCGCTGATCGATGCGGGCAACCTTGCCAAGTTTCCTGTTCTCGCTGGTGTTGAGTCGCTGCTGATCGGCGAGGATCACGACGAGGCGGGAGCGCGCGCCGCCAAGGCATGCGCGATTGCATGGTCGAGCGAAGACAGGGAAGCCAGGGTTGCCAAGTCGCCGGTAGCAGGAGATGACGCTAACGACTACCTGCGGAGGGCGGCATGAAAGCCGAATTCCGCGATTGGGTAGACGGCGCTCCGGTATTCGATATGAATCAGTACCGCGACGACGCGCCGCCCGAATTTTCCGAGTCCATAAAAGGTAGCGATGTAGCTGAAACCAATATCCGCTCGGTGCCGATTGATGAACTCCTGTCCGGGGAGCGCCAGACGTACCTCGTAAAGGGTGTCTTCCCTGCCAAAGGTGTGGCGGCGATCTACGGGCCATCCGCATCGGGGAAGACATTCTTGACGCTGGATGTCGCGCTCTCCATTGCTCGTGGCCAACCTTGGTTCGGGCGGCGCGTGAACAAGACCGGCGTCGTCTATGTCGCCGCCGAGGGGGAGGCTGGTATTTCGGACCGCCTGCGCGCCTCCCTTGGCGACGACCATAAGGACATCGCTCTGGAAGTCGTGCCATCCCCCGTGGACCTGTTGCGCGGCATGGCGGATCTCGATGCGCTCGTGTCGGCGATCAGGGCGGCAGAACAGCGGATTGGCACGGTCGGGCTCGTTGTTATCGACACGCTGGCGCGGTGCATGCCGGGTGGCGATGAGAACACGTCGGATTCGATGGGCGCCTTCCTGCAAAACGTCGATGCCCTACGCCGTTCAATCGATGGCCTGGCGCTGGTCGTTCACCACACCGGAAAGGACACATCTGCCGGCGCGCGTGGTCACTCGTCGTTCTTTGGAGCGATGGACGGCTGTCTCGAAGTCTCGCGAGACGGCGATCAGCGGGCCTTCAAGGTCGCCAAATCCCGCGACGGTGTAGATGGCGATTCGCAGGCGTTCCGTCTGGTCTCTGTTGAGCTCGGCACCGATGACGACGGCGACCCGATTACGAGCTGCGTGGTTGAGCCTGACGACCAGCGATCCATATCGGGCGATCGAGGCGCGCGCAGACCGCCTGGCGGGGCAAACGCAAAGATCGCGATTCGCGTGCTCAAACAGATGCTCAAGGATTCCCGGGACTTCGCCAAGGGTGGCGCGCCTGTCGGGCGTCCGTGCGTTCGTCTCGACGAGGCCAAGGAAGCAATCATGGCTGTCCTTCCCGTCGATCCGAAACGCAAGCGTGAGCGCACTGAATCAGCGCTGACCAGTCTGCTCGGTTCCGGCACGTACGAAATGCGGGAGGACTGGATATGGGCAGCGTAGCCGCGTTCCCGATTTTCCCGTTTTCGGGAAGTTTCGGGACGCCGATTCTTTCCCGATTCCCGAAACCCCCTAAGGGGTTCGGAACGGGAAATCGGTCGGGAAATTCCGTCGGGAGGGAAAAGGCAAATGGCGACCAGTAACGAACGCCTCAAGTCTTGGGGCGATTTCATCCGAGCAGTCCACGAAGGCAAGCGCGGCAATTACGGCCCCGCTCAGGAAATGGTTGAGCGGGTTCGTGGGCGGTTTGGCGATGCCGCGGCGGCAGCGCAACGGCGTGAGATTTGGCGACTGATTCAAGCAGGGGAACCGAAATGAGCATTGATGCGCTTGTGGCAGGGAAGTTGTGGAAGAACCCGGAAGAGAGGCGATCGAGCGCCGGCAAGACATTCGTCACGGCGAACGTCCGCGCCGCCGATGGCGACGGGGAAGCGCTGTTCGTCAACGTGGTCGCATTCAGCGACTCGGCAAAGGCCGCGCTGCTGGCTCTGGAAGACGGCGACAGCGTCTCGCTCGCCGGGACGCTCAAGATCGGCACGTATGAGGCTCGTGACGGGACGGTGAAACCGAACGTCAGCATGGTCGCGCAACAGGTTCTGACGACCTACCACGTGGCCAGAAAGCGCAAGGCGGTGGCCGATGCCTCCAACTCAGAGAGTAGGGCGGCGCGTGAACCTGCGCTGGCCGATGACAGCATTCCTTTCTGAGGTTTCCATGAGCACGAAAGAGCAGTCGAGCAAACCCGAATCGACCCGCGGGAAACGAGTGGTGGAAGTGCGTCAGATGCCAGGCGAAGCAGTCGACGCGACCATTTCAAAGACCGTGACCAGACCTGAGGTCGGAGCCGCTTCGGTGACGTCCTACTTCAATCCGCTCACATCCGACGTCGATATCAATGCCCTCGCTGCCGAAATGAGCCGGCAGACCAAACTCGTCAATGACGGAGATCTGGCTCGGGCGGAGGCGATGCTCATCAGCCAGGCCCATTCGCTGAACGCGATATTCAACGCGTTCTGCGGGCGTGCGGCACTCAACATGGGGCAGCATCTGCAGGCCACCGAGACCTATATGCGTATGGCGCTGAAGGCACAAGGCCAATGCCGGGCTACGCTGCAGACGCTGGGGGAACTGAAAGCCCCGCGCTCGATTGCATTTATCCGGCAGGCCAATCTCGCGAACGGGCCGCAACAGATCAACAACGGCGTACCGACCCCGCGCGGGGAAACACCGAATCTCACGAACGAACTTTTGGAGGCAGGCAATGGCGAATGGCTGGACACCGGAGCGGCGGGCACGGCAGGCGCAATTGATCCGGCAATGGCAGCCGTGGGCAAAGTCGACCGGACCGCGAAGCAAGGAAGGTAAGTCGGCGGCGTCACGCAATGCGTTGAAGCATGGAATGCGCTCGGCCGAGTGGGAGGCCCAGCAGAGAGCATTAAACGAGGCGATTCGGGAACTGCGGGATCGCCGCTGTGAGTTGTTTATCGATTAACGAACCAAGAATGAGGATCTGAAAAATGACACTTCCAGTCAGTGGGCCGATTTCCCTGTCCCAGATAGCCAATGAGGTCGGGCTTTCCCTTCCGGTTTCAATTAATCATCCGTGGCTGCTGAAGCTCATCAACAAACCAGGGTTGCCGGTGAGCTTCAGCGACTTTTACGGGAAGGCGGGGCGATATGATGGATCACTTCTATGTCAGTCCGAGGGCGGAAGTCAGGTCATCCAGTTTTCCTCGTCGCCGTGGTTCGGAGGCCAGCTGAGTAACTTGGTCGCGGTCCAGAACATCTTTACCGGGCAGTATTCGCTGATTCTTGGCTGCGCCAGCGCACCCAACTGGGGCGGGAACCTGTCGGTCAGAAATAACACGACCGGGGTTTCCATAGTCCTACCCAAAATGGATAGCGTCGATTGGGGACTGCAGGGTAGCAGCCCGGTTACGCCGACCAATTTACTCAGGCTAGGGAATACCGACAGCTTCACCGTCCTTCCATCAAATTGATCCGCATAGTGGGTGTCCGAGGTGGCGCAGCAACAGTCGCCATACTCGGCTCAGCAGACTCTAACGATATTTTCGCTATCCAGTTTCCGAACGCACAATGCGGCTGGAAAGGCCGCCGTACGTTTCACTGCGGCGGCGGACTTCGAGAATTTCTGAACGCCTTCCGGGCGCCTCTACGGATTTTCGCGAACCAGGGCTCGCCACCGGCTAAGCGAGTTCGAGGTGCTCAATCGGTCTCAATCCAATCTGGCAATCGGAATGCCGGCAATTTATCTTGGTAGCGCTCGTACGCTTCCTGAGCCGCTTTTTCAATCCGGTTTCCGCCCATCAGACCGTCATGGTGCGACTGCTCGATGATTGTCGATATTTGGCGCGCGGCGCTACGGATAACCGCATTGGTCTCATCGTCGCAGTCGACATAGCTCAGATAGCTTCTGAGGCTGTCCGTCGGGCTTTCTCGCCGTGGCATACGATTCTCGCGCATCAACTTCAAGAAAGCTTCGACCGCGCGTTTGCGGCCGTGAAAGCGCCATGCAAGGGCGGCGGTTACGTTATCTATCAGCCCATACACTAGACGCCCGCCAAGAACCACGATGATAGCGATTGTTAAATCGTGGTCGCTGCCTTTAATGATCCAGTTGAACCCATACGCCAAGATTGCGTATGGGATGAACGCAACCCCTGAAAACCACAGTTTCGACTGTGTTTCACTCATGACATTGCCCCCGATGCCGTCTCGTTTTATGCGGATGGTAAAGGATGCGTCGATAGCGTAGGCGACATCTGCGACATAAAAGCGGATGTGCCGCTGTGTGAAATCACGATTTCGGGCGGCGCGCTTCTCGCTGGTCTAGCTGTGGAATAAAACGCTTGATCGCGTTGCCGGCAACAGATCCATTGTCTAAGGTGATTCAGTACGTGGTACAGCGAGTGTTTCCGTACGAGCTCTGGCAATTGGTGACGACGGGTTGCGGACGTCTCAGAGAGTCGCTGAATCGCTGGAGGGCGTCACTGATCGCCTGCATCTTCTGGCGTTTCTGGTCCGCCTCAAACTCTTCCTGTTGTTGCTCCAGCGCTTCGTTTGCGATGCGTTCCTGCTGTTCCGCCCGTTCCTTGGCTTGTTTGGCTGCTGCGGCTTGGGCCTGCGCGCGAGATTGCAGAGCAGTGTTGTAGTTCACGAACGCCTGCAAGTTGTCCGAATCCGTAGCAATAAACGCGGCGTAGTCGATTTGTCCGGAATAGAGCGATGCCCGAAGCTTTCTCGAATTGGACACGAAAAGCGCGAACGCGTTGGCCGCTTCCCCGGTAAATTGGGCGCCAAACTGCTGCTCGCAGAACGACCGGTCCTCGTCATATGCGACGAGCGCCTGCTTTTCAGTCTTCGTCGGCTTCGAGTGATCGGCGAGCTGCTGCATCGTGGGCGACGTGATGACTTCGGGCAGCTTTGCCCGGATCGGATCTAGCCGCTTGTCTGCATGCGCGTGAGCCGTGCAGGCGTCGTCCGCAAATGATTCTTGCGCTGCAACCAGCGAGGCCGCGACCAGTAGCGTTGCCACAATCCGCTTTTTCATTTTGTTTCACCGATTCGCGAAGACCACTCGTCAGAACGAGAGAAGCGCTGCTATCCGTGTTATCGGCAGTTGGCCCCGAAAGATTTAGACCGGTCGCGCCTTGGGTGCATGTTGACGACTAACGACGCCCAACTATGTTCAAAAACGAACGGTTACGTACAGGTATGCCAAGGCATGTACGAAATATAGCTTGTAAACCTTTTGGACATGGCCTAACATTCGTACGTCAATTTCGTACATGTTGGGGCTCAAAATGTCACGTGTCTTCGCCTACTGCCGGGTTTCCACATCCGACCAAACGACCGAGAACCAGCGTCGAGAAATAGAGGCCGCCGGCTTTGCGATCGACAAGCGGCGGGTCATCGAAGAAGCGATCAGTGGCTCCGTTGCCGCCGCCGAACGCCCCGGTTTCGCCAAGCTCTTGGATCGGCTTGAACCGGCCGATGTTCTCGTGGTGACAAAGCTCGATCGACTGGGCCGCAATGCAATGGACGTGCGCGCGACAGTTGAGCAGCTGGCCGGCGCGGGTGTCCGTGTTCACTGTTTGGCACTTGGTGGCGTGGATCTCACGAGCGCCGCTGGCCGCATGACGATGCAGGTGATCTCCGCCGTCGCGGAATTTGAGCGCGACCTATTGATCGAGCGCACTCAGTCCGGGCTGCGCCGCGCGAAAGCGGAGGGTAAAACGTTTGGCCGCCCATCGGCGCTGTCCGCTGGTCAGCGTCGGGCCGTGCTTGACCGACTTGTTGCCGGGGAAAGCGTCGCCGCCCTTGCAAGGGAATTTTCGACCAGCCGCCAGACTATCATGCGTATTCGTAAAACCGGCGCCTGATCTTTTGGCTTGCCCTGCGACATTACGATGAGCCGTACCCGACTGTGGGCAAGCTTCTGACGATCCGGCGCTCGATCTCATCTCTGGTTGCCGATAATCCGCCGCGCGCCGTAACGTTTATGCTAATAGGGGGGGCTTTCCCATCCCCGCTCGTTCTTTATGGATTATCGAGCTTAAACAAGTCTGTTTCCGTCGAAACTAAGACTCGCTCCGTCAATCACTTCCAGAGTAAACGATATTTTTTGCATGGCGCCTACCATTACGCTCAGGCGTCCGGTGTTCCCGATTGGTCGAGTTTGTCTTACGCGAGGCGAGAAACGACATGAAAAGGACCATCTTTTTTGTAATCTTATTCGCGATTGCGTTAGGTAATGCATTTGCCCAAGAGTCAACATCGACCTGCTGCGGCAAAAACCGAACCGCGGTCGAAAGCCTCCAAAAATGGAGGACGAGCAGGAACGCGTCTGGGACAGCTGTCATTCTTTTGCTACAACGCCACTCTATGGGCAAGACAATTCTTACCCCGTATTACCTGCGTGGCGTCACGTACGACGAGGCTATTGCAATCGGTAGCCGCGCTGAAGGGTACTATTGGGTCGCCCCTTCGATCGCTTCATATGACGTGGTCCGTTCAGATGCCAAGTATCAGTTCATGCGAGTCTGTCCGGCCGACAATGGTTGCTCGTGCCCAAATGGGGGGAGTTGTTACGATCAGCCGAACGGAGGGTGTTTTTGCAACTGTGATTAGCGCCCTCATGAAGAGAACTGTCTCGCGGTTGTTGCTCGAAACGAAGATTGAATATTCGAAGCGCCGCCGAAGGATTCCGTTTAGTAGCCCGTGACGCGCCGACGTTGGCAACGTCACTTTGTAAAACCGGTCGCCAAACCAACGCCATCGCGAAAGTGAATGTGCGTCACTCTGTAAGCGCTCTCGTCACGTTGGGACCAGCGTGTGGCAACAGTCGTCCGACGACAAAAAGATCTTGCGAAGTTGCATTCGTCCAATTAATCTGTGCTCGCAAACCTCGCCTAGGTAAGGCATCGACAGTCTGCCGGGACATAAAACCGGCACATGAAATGTGAGCTCGTCCATGACGGGCGCGGTGATTGGATCACTGCAATTAACTGAGTTGGGCCCGACACCCAAAATCCGTCCGCGGTTTCGGGACGGCATGTGAAGACGCGCCGCCGTCAGGTGGTGCCGCTGCTTTCCGCGTTCTGCGGAAGGCTCACCCCGAAATCCGTTTGTTCCGTGAAACGCCGCATGCCGGCTATCAACTTGTGACGCGCGCTTCCCCAAGCGCCATCGCCACGCTTTGGCTCGCCCGCCCATCGCCTCGAATCGAGGCATCGGTCGGCGGCGCCGCGTGCGTGCGCCTAACTCGGTGTCCAGCAGTACCGGGCACCCATCAACTACCGCGGTCGGGCAGTGGCGCTCCCGATCGGTCGACAAAGCCAAATTCACGGAACAAACGGGGAGAGGTGTCCTCCCGCCGCGCGAGCGCTCTTATGGGCTCCGCGCGACGAGCTACGTCAGCTTGCTGGCGCAGAACACCCTCAATCTCACCAAGCCGGCGCTCGTGCCCCCGTTTGTTGTCTCCCTCGCGCATTTGCGCAGGTTCACCGTGGCCCATTGCGGGAGACGACTTGGGGTCGAGCGTCAGGACTGGACTGTCGGGGTACGCATGTCTCAAGAATCACTCACGGCCGACCTGTGCCGTGCTGCGCGACGGGCGCGCGGCAAACAGGGCAATCTGACCTACAAGGGGCGGGAGCAGGCGCTCGCGCGCTTCGCGGGCTTCCTCTGGAAGGGAGGATTCCAGATTCACACGACGGCGCAACTGAAGGAGAAGCACATCAGGGCTTGGTCAGCGGACATGGGCGCGCGCGGCTGCTCGAAACGCACGATCGCCAACAATCTGGCGCATGTGCGTACTGCCTTGGAAGGAATCAAACGTCGCCCGTTTGCAGACAAGATGAGCAACATGGAGCTTGGCATCTCGGGTGCGAGTCGCGCAGGCACCAAGCGCCCGATGAATCGCGAAGAGTTCGAACCATACCGCGCCGCCGTCGCGGCCATTGATCCGGGCATCGCAATTGTGCTGGAGTTGCAGCTTGAACTTGGTCTGCGTGCAGAGGAAGGTGTTCGGTGTGTCAAATCGTTGGCTGACTGGGAGAGGGCGCTTCTGAATGCTTTCGGCGACGGGCTGGTGACGATCATCCACGGCACGAAGGGCGGTAAGACTCGTCGCAGCCCGCCCTTGGACCGGCAGCGCGCCGCCGATACCGTGCGCAGAGCGATCGATCAGGCAAAGCGGTACGGCGGCAAGCTGGTACGCAAACCGCATCTACATCAGGCCATGAGCCGCTATCACTACTTGGCGACCACGGTTGGCATGACCGGCGAGCTGGCGCCACACAGTCTCCGGTACGCCTACGCGACCGAGCATCTTCAGCGGATGAAGGCGGCCGGCGTATCGCGGCGTGAAGCCGCTGCCGGCGTGTCGACGTGGCTCGGTCATGGCGACGGACGAGGTACGTGGGTTGAGCAGGTGTATGGCCGTGAAGCGCTTGCCGGCGGGGAGGCGTGAGATGCACAAGCACATCGATACCTTGCCGCTGGTGGGCCTCTCCCGCTGGGACCAAATTGCGCCGTTCGTGGGGGTGTCGCGGGAGACGTGGCGGAAGCGCTGTCTGGAAGGTCGCGCGCCGCAGCCGATACAACTGACGCAACGATGCACCGTCTGGCGGAATTGTGAAGTGCATAGCTGGCTTGCGGACCCGCTGGGCTATCGTGCGGAAAATACGGTGGCTGCCGGGTAGATCGCTAGGGCGATGTATTTGCGCTCGATAGGTCGGTGCCCATCGCGTGCTCGACGGCAACGGTTGAGTGGGAGGTCGTGCCGCTTGGTTGAAGGCCGTCAACGCTGGTTTCCCGTCACGCAGGAAAGCCCGCCCGCGCGAGCGTGTATTTGACGCCTACATCGAGGGCAGTGGTCAGAAGCGTTTTTGCAACTGCCAATGAACCGCTCTTCACAGCTGCCTGAATCTGTTCTCCGAGCGGAGCCGGATTGGCTAGTGCGTCGGGAACGAGCTTCAGTACAGCGAGGCCTTTCCCTGTGAGGACAGTTCCATGAAAATCACCCGCCAAGCTGGCTCCCTTCGTGCGCAGATAGCCTTCCTCCTCCAGCCACTTAACCGTCGAGAAGACAAAAGCCGCGTCGTCACGTGTGACGCCGCCGAACTGGTCCTTGGGAATGTCGAAATCTTCGGGGCCGAAATTGCAACCTTGGGGAAAGTACGAGTAAAGCATCGCGAAGGTTTCCGAGGCGATCTTGTTGAAGCGATCGATGTTTTCGGCGTCGGGCATTGGGAGCTCCAAAGCGTTTTGGTTTTTGCGAGAATGGTTGAAGATGAGACCGTCGCACGGCGACGGAAAACACTGACAGGTATCTCAAATGTGATCAGGCAGCCCGCCTATGCGGTTCCGGGTGCCGCACTGATCGGGATGATCTGCGCGCCAGCCTTGATTCCGTCAAGGTAGTCGGCCCACTTTTGCATCATCGCACGCCGCTCCTTGATGAATTTCGTGCGGTTGTACGCGCCGCCAAGGTTGTCGGGAACCGCATGGGCGAGCTGGTGCTCGATGACTTCTGGCTTTTGCTCCAACTCTTCATGGAGGATGGTGCGCGCCATTGCTCGGAAGCCGTGCCCGGTGATCTCGGTGCGGGTGTCATAGCCAAGCCGGCGCAGCGCGGCGTTGATCGCAGCTTCGCTCATTGGGCGTTTGCGATCGCGCGCGCCAGGGAACACATACTGGCCCGATCCGGTCAGGGAGTGGAGTGAGCGAAGAATTGCCACTGCCTGCGTGGAGAGCGGCACCAGATGCTCTGTCCTCGTCTTGCTGACGTGGTAGCGCCATTCGGCTTTGTCCAGATCGAACTCTGTCCACTCGGCCTGACGCAACTCACCGGGCCGGACAAACAGCATCGGGGCTAGTTTCAGCGCACAGAGCACCGGAAATGTGCCGTTGAAGCCATCGAACGCACGCAGCATTTCGCCCACTTTCGTGGGTTCGGTGATTGAGGCGAAATGGATCGTTTGGGCAGGCGGGATAGCGCCCATCAGGTCGCGCGCTGGGTCGGACTTGCAGAAACCCTCCTTGATTCCAAAGCGGAATACGCGGCTGATCTCGCCGCGCAGGCGGTGGGCCGTGAAGCGCGCGCCGCGGCTGTCGACTCGCTTTAGCGCGTCAAGGATCTCGGGCGCCTCGATCTCCGAGATGGGGCGCTTTCCGAGCCACGGGAAGGCATCATTCTTGAAGCGTGCCAGCGTTTTGTCGTACTGTGCCGATTCGACGTAAGGGCGGCGCTCATCCATCCATGCGAGGGCAACCGCTTCGAAGGAGTTTGCCGCTGCCAGCTTCGCAGCGCGCTTATCCGCTTTCTTCGCCTCACCGGGATCGATGTCCGATGCCAGCTTCTCACGAGCCGCGTCGCGCCGCTTGCGCGCTTCGACTAGAGACACTTCCGGGTACATGCCGAGCGCGAGGCTTTTCTCTTTCCCGTTGATGCGGTACTTCAGTACCCAGCGCTTTCCGCCCGCCGGAGTGATGAGCAGGAACAGTCCGCCGCTATCAAAGAGCTTCTGTTGCTTCTCGGCTGGCTTGGCACTGCGAACCGCGAGATCGGTAAGAGCCATGCATGGTGCTCCTTGCGGTGCTCGCGAGGGCATTTGCGGGGGTCTTTTTCGTTGCTCGATGGCCGGAACGACGGACAACCCCCGAAAAAACCCCTGAGCGGGGGTTGTTTTGGCTGGCAATCGGTGGGCATAGTTTGCAACAAAAAACCCCGCGAAGCTAGACTTGGCGGGGTTCTCTTGGTGTTGCTGGGTATTGCTTGGAGACTTGTTGGTGCCCAGGGCCGGAATCGAACCGGCACGCCTTGCGGCGGGGGATTTTGAGTCCCCTGCGTCTACCAATTTCACCACCTGGGCAGATCTTGCAGCGTACGCACCAGAACCCTGCGCGCAGCGAAGACGCAGATTATGTCCGAAAATTGAACGGCGGGCAAGCCGGTTGCCCTCAACCGCGTCGAAGCCTTCAGACCGTGCGGGAAAACCGTTCGAGCGTCTGCTGGCCGAGGTAACGGTCGAACACCATAGCGATGTTGCGCACGAGCATGCGGCCGGCCATTCGCACTTCGAGCTTGTCCGTGGCGAGCGATACCAGACCGTCCTGCTCGAAGCCGCGCAAACGTTCCAGCTCCGGCTCGAACGTCTCGGCGAAGCGGATGCCGTAAGCCGCTTCGAATTCATCGAAGCGCAATTCCAGGTTGCACATCAATTGCGTGATCACGTCGCCGCGCAGACGGTCGTCGGCGCTCAGGCGCACGCCGCGCCTGATGGCGAGCTTGCCTGAATCGATGGCCGCGGCATAGCCCGGCAGATCCTTGGCATTCTGTGCGTACACGTCGCCGACCTTGCCGATCGACGATGCGCCGAAACCGATCAGATCGCATTCGGCGCGCGTGCTGTAGCCCTGAAAATTGCGATGCAAGGTTCGCTGCGCTTGCGCGCGCGCCAGTTCGTCGGTGGGCAGCGCGAAGTGATCCATGCCGATGTACACATAGCCCGCGCCCGTCAGACGTTCGACCACGCGCTGCAGGATCGCGAGGCGGACATCAGGCGAGGGCAGCGTGGCGGGGTCCATCTGCCGTTGCATCTTGAAGAGCTGCGGCATGTGGGCGTAGGCGAATACCGAGAGACGATCGGGCGCGAGCTCGATCATCGTGTCGAGCGTGCGGCTGAAGCTCTCGACCGTTTGATGCGGCAGCCCATAAATCAGATCGACACCGATCGAGTGAAAGCCGGTGTCGCGCGCCGCCTGCATGACCGACGCGGTCATTTCGAGCGGTTGAATGCGATTGATCGCCTGCTGCACGACCGGATCGAAGTCCTGCACGCCGAGGCTCAGCCGGTTGAAGCCCAGCTTGCGCAAATGCGCGATCGTCTCGGGCGACGCTTCGCGCGGATCGACTTCGATCGAATACTCGGCTTCGGCATCGGGCAGCAGCATGAAGTGCTCACGCGTGGCCGCCATCAGTTCGGCCGTTTCGTCGTGCGACAGAAAGGTTGGCGTGCCGCCGCCCCAATGCAATTGCGATACCGGGCGCCGCGTATCGAAACACGCCGCCTGCAAGGCTATTTCGCGCTTCAGCTGGGCGAGGTACGGACGCGCGTGCGCGCGGTTTTTCGTGGCGACCTTATTGCAACCGCAGTAGAAACACACGGTGTCGCAAAACGGAATGTGGAAGTACAGCGAGAGATCCGTTGACGAGGCGCCCGGATCGGCGGCGGAGCGTAAATAGTCGGCGGGATCGAAATCGTCGCGGAACTGCAGGGCTGTCGGATAGGACGTATACCGCGGGCCGTTGGCACTGTATTTGGCGAGCAGGTCGGGGCGGAACAGCGAGTTGTCGTTGGACATGAGGGGCTCGAGGGCTGGCGGCCATCGAGGAAGAGGCGGAACCGGCGGTGATTCGCGAAACCGGATCGAACAGCGCAGACGCTTCTTGAGCATGGCCTTTCGGATCCCCCGAGTGTACGTGAGCGCGCGTTCGCGCGATTGCGTAAAAAGGTCGCATGGAATGCGGTGGCACAATGCGGGTCTGATAATGCATTGCCCGCTTTCGGGTTCGGGAAGAATGTGGTGAGCGAAGTGTCTGAAGTGTCGAAGCGTGTCGTGAAGGGCGAGCCTGCGTTCCATGTGGCCGGTCACGCGTGCCGCCCCGATTGCGGCGCGTGCTGTATTGCGCCGTCGATTTCGAGTGCCATTCCGGGCATGCCGAACGGCAAGCCGGCGGGCGTGCGCTGTGTGCAGCTCGGCGACGATCTGCGCTGTGCGATCTTCGGCCAGCCTGAGCGGCCGGCGTGCTGTTCCGGTTTGCAACCGCAGTTGGAAATGTGCGGCACGAATCGCGGCGAAGCACTCGCGTGGCTCACGCAACTCGAAGCCCAGACTCAACCGCGCGCGCGGCCGGATGTCCGCTGACGCCGCTGACAATACGCATGAGCGCACGCATGGCCAAAACGCCGCAAGCCGCAAACGAACAACGCAATTGCATGCCCGAACAGGTTTCCACAGGAGATTTCGCATGACTCGACCCGCTGCGCCGGCCCGGCGCCGCTTTCTGCTCGCCGCGCTGACCGGTTCCGGCGCGCTCGGCATCACCGTTTCGCTCGCGGCCTGTGCAACATCGACGTTTCCGTTCATTCCTTCGCACTACACGTTCTCTCAGCAGCAGGTGCAAGACGCGGTGCAGCGCAAGTTCCCGTATCAGCGCACGGTCTCGCAGGTGTTCGATATCGCGCTGACCAACCCCGTGGTCGGCTTCCTGCCGGATGCGAACCGCGTCTCGGTGAAGCTCGACGCCCGCTTCGCGAGTCCCTTCATGCCGCAGCCGGTGGACGGCGTGTTCATGCTGTCGAGCGAACTGGCCTACGACGCCGCCAGCAAATCGGTCGTGCTCAGGTCACCGAACGTCGACAACGTCAGCGTGAGCGGGCAGGCGCAGGCCTACACGCAGCAGATCAACGCCGCGGCGGGGCTGCTCGCCACGCAGTTGCTGACCAACTATCCGATCTACACCTTCAAGCCCGAACAGCTGCAATTTGCCGGTGTGAATTACGAACCCGGTACAATCACCATCCTTACAAACGGCATACGCGTGCAAATCGTCGAAAAATGACGTGGCGCGCGCGGCCGGCAGGGCCGCGCGATTCCACGCCGGCCCTGTTCGTTCCGACTATCTATAGCGATGAGGGGCACGGATGGACTGGCTATTGGCTTGCAAGGCGCTGATTCTGGGCGTCGTCGAAGGGTTGACGGAGTTTTTGCCCGTATCGAGCACAGGGCATCTGATCGTCGCGGGCAGTCTGCTGAACTTTACCGACGAACACGCGAAAACCTTCGATGTCGTGATCCAGCTCGGCGCGATTCTCGCCGTGTGCTGGGAATACCGCCGCCGCATCGGCAGTGTGGTGTCCGGCTTGCCCAGCCGGCCGGACGCGCGCCGCTTCACGCTGAACGTGATCATTGCCACGATTCCCGCGATCGTGCTCGGCCTGTTATTCGAAAAGACCATCAAGGCGGCGTTGTTTTCACCGGTGCCGGTTGCATTCGCGCTGGTGGCGGGCGGCGTGGTGATTCTATGGGCGGAGTCGCGGCAGCGCACCCGCGGCGAAACGGTGGCGCGCGTGCAGAACGTGGACGACTTGAGTGCGCTGGACGCGCTAAAAGTGGGGCTCGCGCAATGTTTCGCGCTGATTCCGGGTATGTCGCGCTCGGGCTCGACGATCATCGGCGGGATGCTGTTCGGCCTCGATAGGCGCGTCGCCACGGAGTTTTCCTTTTTCCTCGCAATTCCGATCATTTTCGGCGCGACGGCTTATGAACTGCATAAAGACTGGCATCAGCTTTCCGTCGATGCGCTCGGCACCTTCACGCTCGGCTTCGTGGCGGCCTTCATCAGCGCGTTTGCCTGCGTGCGCTGGCTGTTGCGCTATATCGCCGCGCACGACTTCACTGCGTTCGCGTGGTATCGGATCGGTTTCGGATTACTGATCCTGCTGGTCGGCTATAGCGGGGCGTTGAGCTGGACGGAGTGAGTGCCTTCGGTTTTCTCGAGCCGTGACAACATGACAAAAGGTCCGCATTCGCGGACCTTTGTCTGATTGGCGTGTGAGTCTCTGCGCGCGGTCTTACTCAGCGCCGCGTTTGCGGAAAACCAGATCCCATACGCCGTGCCCGAGCCGCAATCCACGGCGCTCGAACTTCGTCACCGGACGGTACTCCGGACGCGGTGCATAGCCGTCGGCGGTGTTTTTAAGCGACGGCTCGGCGCTCAGTACTTCGAGCATCTGTTCTGCGTAGTTCTGCCAGTCGGTCGCGCAATGCAGATAGGCGCCCGGCTTCAGGCGCGATACGAGCAGCGCGACAAACTTCGACTGGATCAGCCGGCGCTTGTGGTGGCGCGCCTTGTGCCACGGGTCCGGAAAGAAGATGTGCACGCCGTCGAGGCTGTCGGGCGCGATCATCTGTTCGAGCACTTCGACCGCGTCATGCTGAATGATGCGGATGTTCGACAGGTTCTGCTCGCCCATCAGTTTCAGCAGCGCACCCACGCCCGGCTCGTGCACTTCGACGCCGAGGAAATCGTCGTCGGGACGGTGCGAGGCGATCTCCGCCGTGGTCGCACCCATGCCGAAACCGATTTCCAGCACGCGCGGCGCTTCACGGCCGAACACGCTGTTCCAGTCGGGTTGCTGCGGCGCGAAGGGCACCACGAAGCGTGGGCCGAGGTCGTCCATTGCGCGGCGCTGGCCGGTCGAGACGCGGCCGGCGCGCGTGACAAAGCTGCGGATGCGGCGCCGATGCAGGGCTTCTTCCTGCGGCGGCGCGTCGCCGACGGGCTGGTCTTCGGCTTCTGGGGAGGGTGTCGGAAGTTGGTCCGGCAGGCCGGCGTCGTTTGGATCGTGGATCATTGTCGATGCTGCTACAAGGGTAAGGGCTTCGCGGTTTGCCTGGCGTGCTGCGCGGCGCGTGTCCGCGCTCGCGCCGTATGTAGGGCCGCGAGTTGCACGCCAGGCACCGGCAGGCGCCTCGCTTACGGACCGCGGCGCCGGGGGCCGCCCCTAGGACAAAAAAGCCGCCTTCATGGAGGCGGCTCGTGCTGGATTCTGCTGAAGGCATCAGCAGGAAGGTGGAGCGGGCGTTGCAAGTGCGCGTAAGGTAGCACACCCGAAAAGGATGCGTCCAGACGGAGTGCGGGTGGTGGCGACTAGGGGGAGGCGGTGCCACCATTGCGTTTAAATAGCGAAATGTATATTCGGTTGAGTTAATAAATTTGTAAGGTATTTCCCGGGGGCCGATTATTTCGGCAAATACCAATCATCAGCGCGTGAGTCGCTTGACTAAGCTGCAGATCGCACGCGGTTATACGATGCCAATCGAAAAGGCGCCGCCCGTTGAACTCGGCATGCATTCGAAAATGCCGAGGCACCCTCGGCTATTTCGCCGGCTGCTATAGCAATGCCGCGTCTGCTGGCCGGTTTGGCAAGCGGATCAATTGTTGAGCTTGAGAAAAAGATTCTTGGCCGGGACGGACGGGAAGAGCGGTAGAGCCAGATCCTTTGACGAAGTTGCCGCTTGCCAACGGAGCATTCGGAAAGTATCTGGAGCGGGCGATGGGAATCGAACCCACGGCTCTAGCTTGGGAAGCTAGGGTATTACCATTATACGACGCCCGCAGAGCCCGCCATTCTACGCGCGTTTCGCATGATTTGGCAAACGAGGAGGTTGACCGCCCATCGGAAAGCTTATCTGCTGCGAAAACCCGTGTGCGGTGAATGCCGGTTTAGCGCCAGCTGCGTGGTGAATGTCTCCTGCCATCTCGGGCGTCTCTTCGAAATTTCTCCTCGGCGGCATCACCGGTCTTGACGGGCCGTCGTGCCATTCAACGCGCGTCGCCGCCTCCCATGTGGGCAATCGCGACCGCGCTTCGTACGCGTTATCGGGGGGCGCGAAGGCCGTGCAGACCGAGTCGCGACACAAACTCGCCGATTGCCGATCAGTTCGAAGAAATTGAACGCAGATGGAAGCGCGTATTAATACGAAACCAATCCATTAGAGCCGTCGGGCCAAATCCGATTTTGATTCGTTCTGCATCATATTCATTGGCATCAAAGGGCTGATCTCAAAAAATTCAAATAAATATTAAAGCTTATTGAAATCCCGCCGTTTGCTCCCCTTGCGTCCTTTCCAATTGTTACAGCAATTCATGCGATTTCACTCCGTCAAGCGGATTGCTGGAATGATTTATCGAACTGGCGCTGACAGCAAACATCGAGATCAAATTACTAACTACGAACGGGCGCGACGCAGCGAATCTGATTGGCTGTGCAACCGCCCCAAAAACAAAAAATGGATATGAAAAACAAGGCTAAATTGACGTTATCTCTGCTCGCTTCGCTCGCTCTGGCAGCTTGCGGCGGCGGTGGTGGCGACGGGGGCAATCCGACGCCGACGCCTTCGGCCGGCAGCGCTTCGTCACCGTCGGTGGCGAGCGCTCCCGCCCCGGCTAGCGCGCCGGCTTCGTCGGCGGCCCTCAATGGCGAACCGTTGCCGAGTCTGTCCAGTCCGCAAAGCGGTTCGGCTGCGGCCGTGGGCAACGGTGTGGAAGGGATCTGGGTCACCCAGTCCGGCGTCGACAAGACCACGGCGCTCATCGATCCGCAGGGCAACATCTCTTACCTGGATACGGTAGCCGGTTTCGGCATCTCGCAATTCTTCGGCGTGCTCGCGGCCACCTCGCCGAACTGGACGCTCACCTCGGGCACCGCTTTCATCTCCAACTTCTACTATCCGACGACCTCCGGTTCGGGTTCTTTCGTCAACAAGCAGACATTCACCGGCACCTACGTCGAGAACGGCAACACGGTGAACCTGTCCTGGAACTACGATGCCGCGAATGCGCTCGCCGTGACGCAGTCGAGCGTGGCGGGCACGTGGGCGGAAACCGGGTCGTCGCTGACGATTGCAAGCGACGGCACACTAAGCGGCACCCTGAGCAATTGCCCGGTCTCCGGAACGTTGCTGCTCGCCACGCCGTCGTCGGCGAAGAACCTCTACACGTTGAGCGTGACCGGCACGACCGCGTCCTGCACGCTGAAATCCGGCGCGACATACTCCGGCAATGCCGCGATTACGTTCCTGCCGATCACGAGCAGCAATCTGTACGTCCGCACGATTTTCTTCATGATCAAGACGGCGACCAACACGACGGTCGCCTACGGTCAGTTGACGAAGCAATAAGCGAAACATGAAGCGAAGCCGCCGCCTGTGAGGGCGGCGGCTGAATGCGGCGGGCAGCGGGCGGCGTCAGATCACGAAGTAAGTCAGTTGCACGGCCGCGCGGGTGACCACCATCAGCAGTACCTGCACGATCACGAACAGCAGAATCGGCGAGAGGTCGATGCCACCGAGTTGCGGCACCACGCGGCGCAGCGGATTCAGGAACGGCGCCGTCAACTGGTACAGAATCGGCATGGCGGGCGAGCGTGGATTGAGCCACGACAGCAGCGCCATCAGGATCGTCATCCAGATGATCAGATTCAGTGCCCATTTGATCAGCGTGAGCACCGCGACGATCAGCAGCGTCGGCAGCAGCGTGAGCGGATCGGCGCCGGTCAGGACCACCATCAGCACCACATAGACGATGGCCGCGATCAGGGCGGCGACAAGGCTCGCCCAGTCGATCTTGCGCGTGCTCGGCAGGATATGCCGCAACGGCAGGACGATCCAGTTGGTGGCCTGCAGCACGGCGTTCGTGACGGGGTTGTAGGGCGGCATGCGCACGACCTGCAACCAGGCGCGCAGCAACAGCGCAGCGCCGAACAGCGTGAAGACGGTATTGAGCAGAAAACGGGCGATATCGCCAAACATCTCGTGTCCTTATCCTTCGGATGACGGCCGCCGACCGGCCGCAGGGTGCCGGCGCTTTTCGATCGGCGCGCCGGCGGTTTCATTTGGATTGCCCGCGCCCTTACTGCGGCAGAGCGCGTTATGCGTCGTCTCGAGCGGCCGTGCGGTGCCGCGATGCCACGGCTTGCAGGTCACGTTCGACGACGGCTATCGGTATTACAGGCCCGCATTCGTGCCGCGTCCGCTGGGCATCACACGGAAATCTTGATCTCGCTGATCAGGGTTGTGCCGTTGCCGGCGTCGGTGTAGTTCGGAATGTCGGCCATCAGTTGCTCGGAGACCGACTTGAAGACCTTGTAGAAGTCGTCCGTGCTGTCGAACAGGAAGTGACCCGCGGCGACATACGGCGGCGGCGTTCCGGGTGGTCCGGCGTTGATGCCGACGTCGACCGACCAGCCTTTCAGGGACGGCCCGAACAGCTTTGCCGCGAGCGGCATATGCGTGACGCAGTAATAGTCCACGTCGAAGTGGCCGTTTTCCCGATACGGATAAAGGATGCTGACCTTGATCATTGTGCGTTCTCGTCTGTTGGTCCCGATGCGCGGCGCTGGCGGATTGCGTGCGGCGCCGGACGTCACATTATCACGGCTTACTTGACGCTTGCACCTGCTGCGGCCTGATTCAGCGACCGGCTGAGCGATTCTTCCACGGCCTGAGAGATGGCTTCGATCGCGGCGGGCGGCGTGGCGCGCCGTTCAGCCAGTTCTACTGCGCGGCGCGTCAGCAATCCGTAGAGCGCGGCATGGTCGCCCCCGAGCCCTTCCAGCAACGCCAGCTGCTTGCGCACCACGCCCGTGTCGCCTCGCGAAACGGGGCCCGCGAGCGCGTTCGGCAGGCCTTTGTCGCGAGCGGTTTCGATGGTGCCGGAGAGCATCGGCAGCAGGGCGCGCAGCGCGTCGTCTTCGGCAAAGCCGAGCGTACGCCACAGCGCGACGCATTCCGCGAGGCTGCACAGCGCGAAGCTGGCGGCGTAGTGCGCGGCAGCGTGATAAAGCATGCGGCCGCCCGGCGGAATCGACAGCGGATGGCAGCGCAGCGCGACGGCCAGTGCCGTCAGTTCGTCCTTGAGCGCGCCATCGGCTTCGATCGTCACCGAGCAACCGGCGATGCGCTCGAGATCGGCGAGGTCGCCGCTAAACAGGTACAGTGGATGAAAACCGCCGATCGCGGCACCCTGGTCACGCGCCGGGGCGAGCAATTCGACCGGCGAGGCGCCGCTGCAATGCACGAGTGCCTTGCCGTACGGGCCAGCCGCACGGTCCGGAATGAACCGGAGTGTGTGTGCTGACGTACCGATGCTGTCGTCAGGAACCGCTAAAAAGACGATATCGGCGGCGTCGACCACCTGTTGAGGGTTGTCGAATGCCGCGCAATGCCCAATTTGACTGGCAAGCCGGCTGGCCGAGGCCGCCGAGCGGCTCGCTACCGCCGTGACCGGGTAACCGGCTCGTGAAAAGCACAGCGCCAGACAACGCGCGAGCCGGCCCGCGCCGATGAAACCGAGGCGCGGCAGAGAGGACTGGGACATGGTTGCCTGCTCCAGACGGAATATTTGACCGGGAAAGCAGAAGTATCGCGCATCCGTTGCGCTTGCGGCGCGGCTTGGCGGCGACTTTGGTCTGATCAGTGCGCGCACGATATGGCGCGTTTGGCCGGTCATGTGGCGCCATGCGCCCCGTGGGCTTGAAAACTGCTCACAATGGCCGCATTGGCTTTGTTAGCCGGTTTGGCAGTTGCTGTTCCGGGTATTTCGTCTCGCAGTCAGATTCGGGAGGTTCAAGATGAATATTTTTTCTTACCGAAAGCACTTGCGGTTCCTGACGCATGCACAGCGCCGTCGCTGGTGGGACCAGAAAAAGCGCCTGACGCCGCGCGTGCGGATCAGCGGCGCCTATGTGCCGCCGAGCGTGTCCCGCGAATTTGCATATGTGAAGGTTGGCTGAAACGGCGTCCTTTGCAGGTAAGAAATGCCCGGTCCATTGGCCGGGCATTTTTCATTTTGGGGCGTCCATTGACGACGTCAGGATTGAAGCTAATTTGTAATCAAAGATTACTGGAAGCGAATGTCTTACGGCCGCATAGGCGTATCGCGCCCCGCTGGGATCCGCTCATGCAGGCACAATCCTTGAGTTTTCAGTGCTTTGCGAAACCCGTCTGCGGCGCATTGCCTCAGCGTGTATTACGGGCTTTTGTGGTCAATTGCAATTTGCAACAAATGCGAACAGATACGCGCGGTCTTTTTCGATACATTGATTTCATGGCATGCAGCGCATGCGAAGTCGGCGACCTGGGTGGGCCGCGCTAGGAGAATAAAGTGAAAAAGATCGTTCCGTTTGTCGTTGCCGCAGCACTCGGCCTGGGACTCGCCGGTGCCGCTGAGGCGCACGTTTCTGTGGGTATCGGCATCGGGGTTCCGATGGCGCCGGCTTACCCGGTTTATGCCGCGCCGCCTCCGGTGTACTACGCGCCGCCTCCGCCGGTCTATGCCCCGCCGGTCGTCTACGCTCCGCCGCCTGCAGTGGTGGTAGGCGGATATTACGGCGGCTATGGCCGTCCTTATTATCATCACGGCTACTACCGCGGTTACTACGGCCACGGCTACTATCGCCGCTGATCGCGGACAGCAGGCATAAGGCTGTGTTGACGGCGTAACGCCGGCTTGATCGCCGGGTTACGCCGTTTGTGTTTTTGCTGCGCGTCCAACGTTCCAAACCTTCATCGAAGCTGGGAGAATGGCTGTTTCGCCACCGCTCTGGAGAGTTTCGCCGATGCAAGCGCTTCCCGCTCCCACTTTCGACGACGTACTCGACGCCTCAGCGCGTCTTGAAGGCGTCGCCCACCGCACCCCTGTTCTGACCTCCAGCACGTTTAACGAACGAACGGGCGCGTCGGTGTTCTTCAAGTGCGAGAATTTTCAGCGCATGGGCGCCTTCAAGTTTCGCGGCGCCTATAACGCGATCTCGCATTTCGACGCGGAGCAACGCAAAGCCGGTGTGCTGACGTATTCGTCGGGTAACCATGCGCAGGCAATTGCATTGTCGGCGCGCCTTGCCGGCATTCGCGCGACGATCATCATGCCGCACGACGCACCGGCCGCCAAAGTCGCGGCAACCAAAGGCTACGGCGGAGAAGTGATCACCTACGACCGCTACACCGAGAACCGCGAAGAGATCGGCCGGCGTCTCGCGGGGGAGCGTGGCATGACGCTGATTCCACCATACGATCATCCGCATGTGATCGCCGGGCAAGGCACGGCGGTGAAAGAACTGATCGAGGAAACCGGCCCGCTCGACATGCTGTTCGTGTGCCTCGGCGGCGGTGGACTGATCAGCGGCAGCGCGCTGTCCGCCGCGGCACTGAACCCGGCGTGCACGGTGATCGGCATCGAGCCGGAGGCGGGCAACGACGGCCAGCAGTCGCTGGCGCGCGGCGAGATCGTACATATCGACACGCCGCGCACGATCGCCGACGGCGCAGCCTCCACGCATCTCGGCGACTACACGTTTGCGATCATCCGCAAGCTGGTCGCGCGGATCGAAACGGTCAGCGACGAGCAGTTGATCGACACGATGCGCTTTTTCGCACAGCGCATGAAGATCGTGGTCGAGCCGACGGGGTGTCTCGGCGCGGCGGCGGTGCTCAACGGTATCGTGCCGGTGAAGGGCAAGCGTGTCGGTGTGGTGGTCAGCGGCGGCAACGTCGATCTGGAAAAGCTCGCGCAGTATCTCGCCTGATACGTCGCGTGGGCGGGTGTTGTCGCGCTCGCGGGACCTGATGACCTGATATGTGAATGTGACGCTTGATCGAACACGGCTCGCACGACGCGAGCCGTTGTTATATCAGCTTGCCGCGTGCGCGGTTTGCACGATCAGGTCGCGATAGCCGTTGACGATCACGCTATACGAGAAGTAAGCAAACAGCAGCGCGGACAGCACGTGACAGGCGCGCAGCAAACCGGTGCCGGCGCGTTTGCGTCCGTGACTGCCGAGTCCGCAGATAAAGATCGTCCAGCACAGACCGCCGAGAAAGAATCCACCGAGAAACACCGGCGCGGTCGTCACGCTCGTGGCGCCGGCTTTCGCGATCAGCGCGCCGCCCACCGCAGCGAACCAAAGAATCGCCGAAGGCGACGATATGGCCAGTAAGACGCCGCGCAAAAACCCGCGCCACGCTGACAGATGCGGCGCATTTGCGTCCGCCTCGCAGGCCACCGCGGGCGCCGTGGCCGGATACATTGCTTCGCGCGCCATCTTCCAGGTCAGGAAAAGCAGGATTGCCGCGCCACCAATCCACACTACCCAGCGCACCGATTCGAACTGCAGTAACGCAGCCATGCCAGCGAGCGCGAGCGCCGCATAGATCAGATCGCCGATACACGAGCCGAGACCGAGCCAGAAGCCCGGTTTGAAGCCATGCGAAAGCGTCAGGGAAATCATGGCGACGTTCACGAGACCGATATCCAGACACAGCGACAACGACAGAAAAAATCCATCCGACATCATTGAAAAGGCATGCATCCGCGCAACTGCTCCGTTCGTTCTGTTATTTCACGCTTGTTGTACGGCCTGCCTTAGAGGCCCAACTCGTTCCACAAGGAATCGATGCGCTGTTTGACCGCGGCGTCCATGACGATTGGGCGGCCCCATTCGCGGTCGGTTTCGCCTGGCCATTTGTTGGTCGCGTCGAGACCCATCTTCGATCCGAGTCCGGCCACGGGCGAGGCGAAATCCAGGTAGTCGATCGGCGTGCGGTCCACCAGCACCGTGTCGCGCGCCGGATCGATGCGCGTGGTGATCGCCCAGATCACCTCCTTCCAGTCGCGGATGTTCACGTCCTCGTCGACCACGACAATGAACTTCGTGTACATGAATTGCCGCAAGAAACTCCACACGCCGAACATCACGCGTTTGGCGTGACCGGGGTAGCTCTTCTTCATCTGCACGATGGCCATGCGGTAGCTGCAGCCTTCGGGCGGCAGATAGAAGTCCGTGATCTCGGCGAACTGCTTCTGCAGCAGCGGCACGAACACTTCGTTGAGCGCGACGCCAAGTACAGCGGGCTCATCGGGTGGTTTGCCGGTGTAGGTGGAGTGATAGATCGCGTCGCGCCGCATGGTGATGCGCTCGACGGTGAAAACGGGGAACCACTCCTGCTCGTTGTAATAGCCGGTGTGGTCGCCGTACGGGCCTTCCAGCGCATGTTCGTACGCCGCCGAAGCGCCCTTGAGCGGACGCGGCGGCGCGCCTGCGGGAGCGGGCGAGGGCGCGCCCTCCTGCGGATAGATGAAGCCTTCCAGCACGATCTCGGCGCGAGCGGGCACCTGCAAGCCGTCGACGCCCGGCGTGAGGCACTTCGCGAGCTCCGTGCGGCCGCCGCGCAGCAGGCCGGCGAACTGGTATTCGGAGAGCGTGTCGGGCACCGGCGTGACCGCGCCGAGGATCGTCGCCGGATCTGCGCCCAGCACGACGGCCACTGGATACGGCTTGCCCGGATTCTGCAGCGCGAACTCGCGGAAATCGAGCGCGCCGCCGCGATGCGCGAGCCATCGCATGATCAGTTTGTTGCGCCCGATCAGTTGCTGGCGATATATGCCTAAGTTTTGTCGGGACTTGTTGGGGCCTTTTGTCACGGTCAGGCCCCATGTAATCAGAGGGCCGGCGTCGCCCGGCCAGCAGGTCTGAATGGGCAGCCTGGCGAGGTCGACATCGTTGCCTTCCCAGACGATTTCCTGGCAGGGCGGCGCGCTCACGGTTTTGGGCGCCATGTCCCAAACCGCCTTTGCGAGCGAGAACAGTTTGCCGGCGTCCTTGAGCCCTTTCGGCGGCTCGGGCTCCTTCAATGCGGAGAGCAGGCGGCCCACGTCACGCAGCGACTCGAGCGCGGCGCCGTCGCCTTCACCTGCTTGCGCGTCGACCCCCATACCCAGCGCGACCCGCCGGGGTGTGCCGAACAGGTTGCCGAGCACGGGGAACGCATGCTGCGCCTTGCTCTCAAACAGCAGAGCGGGACCGCCGGCGCGCAGCACGCGATCGCATAACTCGGTCATTTCCAGGACAGGTGAAACGTTTTGCGAGATACGGCGCAGTTCACCGATCGTCTCTAGACGGCCGACGAAATCGCGCAGGTCTTTGTATTTCATCTGGTGCGGTTCAGTGCCGCGCAAGCGGCGGGAAGGAGAGGCGCGACAGGGCTTCGCGGCGCCAGAACAATTGTCGATTTTACCTGTGTTGGCAGTCGCGCGTGGATTGGCCAAACGGGCTAGGCGAGACGGAGGAATCGAGATCGCTCAAAAGGCGCATGCCGCGCGGTTCTTGACCGACTGAACACCGTTCGTTATTACAATTAGTTATACATTTGCCTATCTATAGTGTTGACGATCTATAAAACCCTGCATAGAATCCGTCCACATTGGTTGCAGGGCGTGAACCTTTTTACCACTGCCCCCGGTCCCATCAGACGCAACGCGTCACCGTTTACCGAACCCCTGCACGGTATCCGACGGCCTTATTGAAGTTCTCGCCAGCGCCAACTGACGCTGGTTTTTCGCGTGGGAGCCACCGCCCGCATGCTTTTGACATGCCGCGGACCTCTATCAGGACGGCTCCCCACAAACGGTATTTGCCGTTTTCCCGACGTCGCTGCTGCCCTAACCAGACAGAGCACGCGATGTCTTGACTCTGCGAACGTGCGTTACCGCCTCTTCATCCGGCGGAGTTCGCGGATCATGCAACATGGGAGATCTGAATGAACGCCTGGTTATCGTGGCGTCCCGATGAGCGTATTGCGCAGGTTGTGCGTGGTGTGCTGCGTCGCGGGACGCGAATGAGTCATCATCTGTTCAGCATCGTCGGCGGTATCGCCGTTGTGCTGACCGTCGCACTGTGGCTGATGCCGGCCCTGCGCGGCACGCTAGCCGCCAAACTGATGCCGGTCATCTCGGCTGCCGTGCAAGCCGGTCCCGCCCGTTTGCTGCAGGGCAACCCGCTGCCGGCTTTCGGACCGCCGGGCGGCGCGTCTTCCGACGACTCGCTGTCCGCCAGCTCTAACGGCTCCGACGCCGCCAGCGGCACGAGCAACGGTAGCAACGGCAACGCTGGCGTTACCGTGAGCAACACCGGCTTTGACGGCGCATTCGACGCCACCGGTTCGACCGGCATGGGCGTCGCGGCGCTCAATGGCCTCGATCCCCGCACCATGCAAAGCGTGACCGCGCTGGCGCGGCTGATTCCGTCGCAGCGTGTATCCGCCGACGCGCGCGACGACCGCGTGCTGGTTTCGACCCGCGAGCAGGATCTGGTTGCGTCCTATCTGGCACGGCGCTATCGCGTCGCTCAGGAGCCCGTCAGCGAGCTCGTGAAGGCCGCATTCGACACCGGCCGCGAAGTCGGTCTCGATCCGCTGCTGCTGCTGTCGGTGATGGCGATCGAATCCGGTTTCAACCCGTACGCTGAAAGCGGCGTCGGCGCGCAAGGCCTGATGCAGGTCATGTCCAAGGTGCACTCCGACAAGTTCCAGTATTTCGGCGGCCAGAGCGCGGCGCTCGAACCGGTTGCGAACATCAAGGTGGGCGCACTGGTGCTGAAGGATTGCATCGCACGCGGCGGCTCGCTGCCGGGCGGCTTGCGCCTGTACGTCGGTTCGTCATCGCAGGACGATGGCGGTTACGGCGCCAAGGTGATGGCCGAGCGTGGCCGTCTGCGCGACGTGGCGCGTGGCCGCAAGGTTCCGGTCAACGCGCCGCAGGCACCGGTTCTGACCGCGTCGACCAATAGCAGCGCGGCTGCCGCGCCTGCCAGCAACGGCAAACGTGTGCAGGTGACGCTCGAGGGTAGCCACCCGTTGAGCGCGTCGACTTCGGTGAAGACGCCGGTTTCCGAGCAGGACGACGCGAGTTCGAACGTCACGAAGCACGTGGCATCGGCTTCGGAGTTGGGCGCTTGAGGTTCGTGGCGTAAAGCTGGCGGCTCGGCAGGAGCAGCAACAAAAAAGGACACTCGGATGAGTGTCCTTTTTTTTGTGTGGTGGTTGAGAGCGCCGTTGCTTCGCTCAGCCTTTCCCGAAGAGCTTCGCTAACCGGTCGACCGCTTCTTCCAGCTTTGGATAGGCCGTGGCGTACGACAGCCGGATATAGTCCTTCGGCGCGTGCGTACCGAAATCCATGCCCGGAACCAGCACCACGCCCGCATCGTGCAGCATGGCTTGGGTGAGCGCCGCGCTGTCGCCGGCGGCAGGATGCGCGACCGTGCGGCAATCCGCGTATACGTAGAAAGCGCCGTCCGGCATGACCGGCACCGAGAAGCCGAGCGATTGCAGCGCCGGCGCGATGAAGTCACGGCGACGCTTGAATTCCAGACGCCGCGCTTCGTAGATTGCGATCGTGTCCGGTTCGAAGCAGGCGAGCGCCGCGTGCTGGGCCAGCGCGGAGGCGCAGATGAACAGGTTTTGCGCGAGCTTTTCGAACGCGCTGACCATGCCGGGCGGGACCACCAGCCAGCCCAGACGCCAGCCCGTCATGTTGAAGTACTTCGAGAAGCTGTTGACGGTGACGACGTCGTCGCCGAATGAGAGCGCCGAGACGGGCTTCGCGTCGTAGCTCAGGCCCTGGTAGATTTCGTCGACGATGGTGAAGCCGCCACGTGCCCGTACGGCCTTGACGATGCGCTCCAGCTCATCCGGCTCGACCGACGTGCCGGTCGGATTCGACGGCGACGCGAGCAGCACGCCACGGGTGCGCTCGTTCCAGAGCCGCTCGACGTCGGCGGCGGTCAACTGGAAACGTTCCGCTGGGCCGCTCGGCACCATTACCGGTTTGCCTTCGGCGGCGATCACGAAATGACGGTTGCATGGATAGCACGGGTCGGGCATCAGCACTTCGTCGTCGCGATCCACCAGCGCCGCGCAAGCCAGCAGCAATGCCGCCGATGCGCCGGCGGTGACGACGATCCGCGCCGGATCGACGCTGACACCGTAGAAGTCGGCGTAATGCGCCGAGATCGCTTCGCGCAGCGCGTGCAGGCCAAGCGCGTTGGTATATTGCGTGACGCCGCGGCGCAGCGCGTTCGCGGCTGCCTCGATAACCGGCTCGGGCGCCGTGAAATCAGGCTCGCCGATTCCCATGTGAATGATGTCGCGCCCGTCGCGTTCGAGAAGCGCGGCTTCCTTGGCCAGCTCCATTACATAGAAAGGCTGGATGGCATCCACGCGTGCAGCAAGCCGCACCAGGGGTTCCGTCACGGAGTTCATACGATCAAATCCAGTTCAGAAGCAAAAGCGGGACGGCTTATTGCGCGTACGCTCATGCGCAGCACGCCGTCCTTGCAAGCAGTTTCGTTGCGTTGCATCCAGCAAAGCGCGCGACGGAATCGCACCGTAGTCATGCGCCTCGCGCTCAACGCTTGCGAGCCGCCTGCGTTTCGTCCACGCGCAGTTGGGCCGACAGCTTGTCCAGCACGCCGTTCACGTACTTGTAGCCGTCCGCGCCGCCGAACGTCTTGGCGAGTTCAACCGCTTCGTTGATGACCACGCGATAAGGGATATCGACGTGATTCTTCAGTTCGAACGCGGCGACCAGCAGCACGGCGCGTTCGACGGGCGAGAGCTGCTCGATCGGGCGGTCGAGACAAGGAACGATGTCCGCGGACAGTGCTTCCGAATCGCGGATCACGCCGTGCAGGAGGGCGTTCAGATGTTCGTGGTCAGCCTTGTCGAAGCCTTGCGCACCGCGCAGCTGCGCGTCGATTTCACCGCCGGGCGAGCCCGACAGCAGCCACTGGTAAAGCCCCTGCGTGGCCAGTTCGCGGGAGCGTCGGCGAGCGCTCTTCATGCCTCTTCCTCTTCGTCTTCTTCTTCGTCGTCGCCGCCGAGTTGTTCGAGCGCGACCGCGAGATTCGCCATTTCGACAGCCACGCGCGCTGCGTCGCGACCCTTCTCGGTCATGCGTGCAACGGCTTGCTCGTCGTTTTCGGTAGTCAGCACCGCGTTCGCGACCGGAATGCCGAAGTCGAGGCCGATACGCGTAATGCCCGCGCCGCTTTCGTTCGAGACCAGTTCGAAGTGGTACGTTTCGCCGCGAATCACCGCGCCGAGCGCGATCAGTGCGTCGAATTGCGCGCTTTCGGCGAGCTTTTGCAACGCCAACGGGATTTCCAGCGCGCCCGGCACCGTGACGAGCAGCACGTCTTCCCCGGTTACGCCGAGGCGTTCGAGTTCTTCGATGCAGGAGTCCGCGAGACCATTGCAAACGGGTTCGTTAAAGCGCGCCTGGACGATGCCGATACGCAGTCCGTCGCCGTCGAGGTTCGGTTGATATTGTCCGATTTCCATGTGAATTCCGTAGTGTTTTGAGTAAGCGCCAGGCGCGAGAATGGTCGGATCAGCCTTGTTGCGGAGCCTGTGCGGTGCTGCCTGGCATCGGCACGAAGCCCGTGACTTCGAGACCGTAGCCCGACATGCTGCCCAGCTTGCGCGGGTTCGACAGCACCTGCATCTTGCCGACACCGAGCTCGCGCAGAATCTGCGCACCGATGCCGTACGTCTTGAAGTCGACCGGGCGGCGTTTGAGCGCCTCGGCTCTTTCCTTCGAGTCGAACGCTTTGAAAACGTCGATGAGATGGTCTTTCGAGTCGCCGCAGTTCAGCAGCACGATCACACCGCAGTCGCGTCTGGCGATCTCTTTCATGGCCGCGTCCAGCGTCCACGAGTGGGTGGATTCGCCCACTTCGAGCAGATCCAGCACCGATAGCGGTTCATGCACGCGCACCAGCGTGTCCTGATCCGTGCACGGCGCGCCGCGCACCAGTGCGATGTGTGGCTGGCCGCTCGGCTGGTCGAGATACATGACCGCGCGAAACGCGCCGTGCGCCGTCTGCATGGTGCGCTCGCAAATGCGCTCGACGATCGATTCCGTGCGGCTGCGATAGTGGATCAGATCCGCGATCGTGCCGATTTTCAGGCCGTGTTCCTTCGCGAATTCCATCAGGTCCGGCAGGCGCGCCATCGTGCCGTCGTCGTTGATGACTTCGCAGATCACCGCGGCCGGCGTGAGGCCTGCCAGCGCGGTGAAATCGCAGCCCGCCTCGGTGTGGCCGGCGCGCACCAGCACGCCGCCGGGCTGGGCCATGATCGGGAACACGTGGCCCGGCTGCACGATGTGCTCGGCTTTGGCGTCCGGCGCGACCGCGGTGGCGATCGTGCGGGCGCGGTCGGCCGCCGAGATGCCGGTGGTGACGCCTTCGGCCGCTTCGATACTGACGGTGAACGCCGTGCCGTACTGGGTGCCGTTGCGGTAGGTCATGAGCGGCAGGTTCAGCAGCTTGCAGCGTTCCTGCGTAAGCGTCAGGCAGATCAGGCCACGGCCGTAGCGGGCCATGAAGTTGATCGCTTCCGGCGTGACGAATTCGGCGGCGATCACGAGGTCGCCCTCGTTTTCGCGGTCTTCTTCGTCGACGAGGATCACCATCCGGCCGGCTTTCAGTTCGGCGATGATCTCTAGAGTGGAGGCGAGCGTCATGAGTTGGCGAGAGTTTCGAAGAAAGCGCGTATTTTACGCCACGCGCGTCGCCAAGTCGCCTCCGCCGAACGGCATAGGCCGTTTGGCCGACTGGCGATGAGCCGTCGGCCGTTGCTATGCTCGTTGAAAACGATGGACGCATGAACCGGCTGAAAGCGGCGGAGCGCCGCCGCCAGCGCATGCGTGGCCGGGTTGCGGTCTGTTATTTCGGTGCGTTCAGCATCCGCTCCACGTACCGCGCAACTATGTCGAGTCCGACCGGAAACGCTTGCTGTATAAGGCTGAGGCGCGAAGCCGCGGCCAGTATACCGTCAGAAATAATGTCATTTAACGGCTGCTGTATGGAGAGACGTCAGCAGACGGTGATGGATGCACCATTGCAGGCAGTCGGTGTGATGCATTCTTGAATGAATCATAGGCTTGCCACCGTGAAAGTCGAGCCTCCTTTCGTTGAAGCCGAATTTCACGACCCTGCGATTTCAAATTATGGCCGCTGGCGCTGGAGCGTCAGTCGGCTCTCAACAAAAGACATTGGCACATATACGAACGAGGCGAACGAGGGCTCATTTTTTGCCGGAGTGTTCGTCCACGCCACCCGATCGCAGCCAATCGACGAAATCCCTCATATGCACAGGCTTATCGGCATCCAGCGGCACCAATGCAAAGTAAGTCGCTCCCTTCGAGGTCAGATCGGGAAAAGGTTTCTGTAGACGCCCTGCAGTGCAGTCGGCATCGAGCGTTGGAAATGGTCCGATACCAAAACCCAAGCCGTCGACCACGGCCTGCAAGGTCACAAAAAAGTGATCGAATCTCAAGGTTCGACTGGCTCGAAGCGAGGGTTGACCGACGGCTTGAGTCCATCTCTCCCAATCGCTCGGACGAGATTCCGTGGTAAGCCATGTTTCGGCGGCAAGTTGTTCGACCGACGAGATCGTGGTTTGCTCGATCAGCGCCGGGCTCGCGATCACCGTGTTGCGCTCCTCAAATAATGGCCATGCCTGATATTGCCCGTCCGCGGGTACTTCGCGACGAATCGCCAGATCGAAACTGCCGCGCAGTGCGGAATCGGTCGTCAGCGTCGTGGAGACGCGCACATCTACATCTGGGCAGATTTCCGTGAACAAGGGCAGGCGAGGAATCAGCCAGCGCATTGCGACCGTCGCCGGCGCGCTGACCCGAATTACTTTACGGTGCTGGCTCTTGCCATAGCGTTCCGCCGCGTCCGCAATGTGGTCGAAAGCCGCGCTGATTTCTCGGGCAAAGGCTCGTGCGTGCCCGGACGCGACCATGCGTTGCCCATCGCGCACGAACAGAGGCTGGCCGAGCCAGTCTTCAAGGATGGTGATATGACGGCTCACGGCGCCGTGCGTCAGGTTGAGCTCACGCGCGGCTGCTGAGTAGCTGCCTGCGCGCGCGGCGACTTCGAACACGCGGAGGGCGTTGAGTGGGGGAAGCTTCGATCGCATGTGTGAGTTTATTTGGCGTAATCCGGATAATTTTGTCGATTGTGTGAGTAAATTGATCATCATACGCTGACGTCATTCCACTCAGAAAGGTGTCCCCATGACCCAGCAGATCACCGTCAACTCTCGAACTTATCAATTGCCCTCTGCGCCGACGATCGTGGTGTGTGTCGACGGCTGCGAGCAGGAATACATTAATCAGGCGATCTTGGCCGACAAAGCGCCGTTTCTGGCCAGCTTGCGTTCGTTCGGCACCGTGCTGGCCGGGGACTGCGTCGTGCCGTCGTTCACCAACCCGAACAATCTGTCGATCGTCACGGGCGCGCCGCCGTCGGTACATGGTATTTGCGGCAATTTCTTTTTCGACGAGGAGACGCAGACGGAAGTCCTGATGAACGACGCCAAATACCTGCGCGCGCCCACCATTCTTGCGGAGATGGCTCGCGCGGGTCAGCGCGTCGCCGTCGTTACCGCGAAGGACAAGCTGCGCAGTCTGCTCGGACACCGGCTGGAAGGGATCTGTTTTTCGGCTGAAAAGGCCGACCAGGTGAACCTCGACGAGCACGGTATCAGGAACATCGTGGCGAGAGTCGGCATGCCTGTGCCGTCCGTGTACAGCGCAGAGCTTTCGGAGTTCGTGTTTGCCGCTGGGCTTTCCATCTTGCGTGAAGAGCGCCCTGATCTGATGTACCTCTCTACAACAGATTACGTCCAGCATAAGCACGCTCCCGGCACGCCAGAAGCCAACGGTTTTTACGCGATGATGGACGGTTACCTGGCGCGCTATCACGCCGAGGGCGCCGTGTTGGCCACCACGGCTGACCACGGCATGAATGCGAAGACCGATGCCATTGGCCGGCCAAATATCGTGTTTCTGCAAGATAGGCTCGATGCGCGATACGGCGCGCACGCGACGCGTGTGCTCCTGCCAATCACTGATCCGTATGTCGTGCATCACGGCGCGCTCGGCTCCTACGCTACGGTGTACCTGCGCGATCAAGACGAACAGAAACAGCGCGACGTGGCAGCGTTCCTCGCGGCTATCGACGGCGTCGAGGCGGTATTGACCCGTGCACAGGCTAGCGAGCGATTCGAGTTGCCGTCCGACAGGATCGGTGAACTCGTGGTGCTCGGCGAAAGGCTCACGGTGCTCGGCAGCGCAGCCGACAAACATGACCTGTCCGGGCTCACCATGCCGCTGCGCTCTCACGGCGGTGTGTCCGAACAGAAAGTGCCGCTCATTTTCAATCGCAAGCTCGGTGGCAACGACGGCACGCGGCGCTTGCGCAATTTCGATGTCATCGATCTCGCACTCAATCACCTCGTCTGATAACGAAAAACGGTTAGCACGGCAAAGACCGCGCGCCCCATGGAGACAGTAATGCCCACAGATACGCCTGATTGGGCACAATGCAGCTCGGCTGGGTCTGGATCTTCCGTCTCGCGCCGCTTTCCATGCTGCTGGGCGCACTGGTGTTGTTGCTATTTGTTTCTGAACGACCGGAGGCTCAGCATCTGCCCGCTGCTGAAAAATCGGAAGAGGCGGCCTCTCCAGCGGAGTCGGAGGATGAGCTGACGAGCGCGCAGCGATACGCGCTCGTGATGAAGAACTGGAGGCTCTACATCACGGGTCTCGCAATCGGCTTCCAGAACGCAGCACGGTACGCGTTGGTGGTCTGGGTGCCGGTCCATTTTCTCGGCATGGACTGGAAGACTTCATCGGCGCTGATCGACCCGAAGTGGATCACGGTCGCGTTACCGGTAGGCATGGCGCTCGGCTCGCTGTCGAATAGCTGGATATCCGACGTATTGTTTCAAGGGCGCCGCTATATGGCGATCGTCTGGTACATGGTGCTGGCCTGCGCGACGGCGATCTTCATGATGTTCGTGCCGCACGGTAGTATGTTTGCGATCGTGCTTCTGTTTTTGTGCGGCTTTTTTGTCTTCGGGCCGGCATCCTCTTTCTGGGCCTTGTGTCCTGATATTTTCGGGCGCCGCGCTGCGGGGACAGCAACAGGTGTGCTCAACACCATGTCGTACATGTTCGCTGGCATCGGCGAACCGGTTATCGGCCACATTATCGATACCACCGGCCATACGTCGATCATCTTTCCGACTGTCGCAGGGCTTTGCGCAGCAAGCGCAGCGCTTTCGATGCTGATCAAGCGCTGACGAATCGCGTCGTGCGAACCGGGATGGAATTCTCGATGCGTTTCTATTGCTACAAGTCGATTCGTGGACGGCCGTTTTTATCTCGGGAGCGGCCGTTTAGTGCGCGATGACTCGAATGGCCGAGTTGGGTCTTGGATTCAAGGTCGCGTGCTGCCGATCGACGCCAGGAAGTGCTCCGCACCATCAACGCGCTCGTTGAGCGAGCGCGGGGCGCCCACGTACCGGTCATCTGGGTCCGTCACTCCGACGAAGACCTGGAAGCTGGAAGTAATGCGTGGCAGATCGTCGACGGACTTTCGCCAGGACCGGAGGAAGTGATTATCGAAAAGCATTACCGCGACGCGTTCGAAGGCACCGACCTCGAACAGGCCTTATCGAAGCTCGGCGTTGGCAAACTCATCGTGACCGGAGTGCAAACGGACATGTGCATTCGCTCGACAGTGCACGGCGGCCTTGTGCGCGGCTACGACGTAACTCTGGCCAGCGATGCGCACACGACCGAAGACATGACTCGATGGGGCGCGCCACCGCCGGCCAGCGTGATCGCGCACACAAATCTTTACTGGAGCAATCAACGCGCGCCGGGGCGCGCGGGCGGCATCGTAGCGGGCAAAGACGTCGATTTTGGACTCTTCGCTGGTTGATGAAGGACGAACGAAGTAAGCTGCCTGGGTATCGAGCCGTAGCATTATCTTGCTGACCACTGTCCACCCTGAACAGCCGCTTTTACCTGCCCCTCCTCAACGGCCGCTTTAGCAGCCGGAACAGCCGCGCTTCTGAGGCATTTCCTTGCGATCCCAAGGCGGTTCATCGCCGAACGTCTCGGCGAGGTAATCGACAAACCGGCGCACCTTGAGCGGTATGCGCCGCGCGCTCGGATAAACCGCCTGAATCGTCAGATCAGCCGCACGATAGGCCGGCAGCAGCGCTACGAGTTCTCCGCTTCGGATGTGCGCTCCGAATACGAAGGTCGGACCGTACACGATGCCCGCTCCGGCAATAGCGGAGGCGAGCAGCATCTGGGTGTTGTTGGCCGTCATTCGGCAAGGTCCGTCGATGACGTGCGCGCGGTTTTGCCTGTCGTGCAATGTCCAGTCTCCGGCCGACACGGCCTCGCTGAACGCAAGTCGTTGCGCGCGCAGCAAGTCGTCCGGCTTGCGCGGCGTTCCGTGGCGCTTGAGGTAGGCGGGAGACGCACACACAACCATCCGGCACGGCGCAAGCCGGCGCGTCACAAGTCCCGGATCCTCCAGTTTTCCGATCCGGATTGCGACGTCAACGCCCGCATCGATGAGATCGACGTAGCGGTCTCCGAGCAGCACTTCCACGTTGACATGCGGATGGTCCTCCATGTAGCGCGCCGCAACCTCGCCCAAGTGCATCGCACCGAACGTGACAGGCGCTGCGATGCGCAGCACACCGCGCGCCGTGCCTTGCGAATCGCTCGCTTCCCGCTTCGCTTCGTCGAAGGCTTCGAGAATCCGCTTGCAGCGTTCGTAGTAAGTCTGGCCGGTATCGGTCAGCCTCAAGCGCCGTGTGGTGCGGTGGAGTAGCTGTGCATTCAGTTCGGCCTCGAGGGCGCTCACGTGCTTGCCGGCCATCGCTGCCGATAGTCCGAAGCGGCGCGCCGCCGCGGCAAAGCTGCCTTCCTCGACAGCGGCGACGAATACTCCGAGGCTCGTGAGCCGGTCCATTTTGCCCTCCCATTCGATAGCAGCATTATCGACTGAACACACCGATCTGGTAATTATCAAACTGAAGACTTGAATCTACTATGCGGGCATCAGCTAACGGACAAGGGGCACGAAAATGGTAATCAAGTCGAACGACACGCGGATTCACGTCACGCAGCGGGGCAGCGGCGAGTTGGCGCTGGTGTTCCTGCACTACTACGGCGGCTCGTCGCGCACATGGGATGCGGTATCAGGCGAATTGTCCGACCGCTATCGAATCGTTGCCACCGATCACCGGGGCTGGGGTGATTCCGAGGCGCCCGCCGACGGCTACCGCATTGCCGATCTCGCCGCGGATGCCGAAGGCGTTATCGAAGCGCTGGGGCTGCGGCGCTACGTTCTAGTCGGTCATTCAATGGGCGGGAAGGTTGCTCAACTTATCGCATCGCGCCGGCCGGGCGGGCTCGAAGGTCTTGTGCTCGTCGCGCCGTCGCCGCCGTCGCCGATGCTCCTTTCTGACGAGCAACGTGCGACCTTGACCGGCGCGTATCAAACGCGCGAATCGGTGGAATTCGTTATCGATCACGTCCTGACAGCAAAGCCGCTCGACGCCGCTCGCCGCGAGCAAGTCATCGAGGACAGCCTGAGGGGCGCACCGGAGGCTAAAGCGGGCTGGCCAAACGTGGCCATGCGCGAAGACATTACCGAGGCGACGGCGGCAATCGACGCGCCGACCATCGTCATCTCCGGCGAGCTTGACCAGGTGGATCGCGTCGCAACACTGCAGGCGGAGCTGCTGCCTCGCATCCCGCACGCGGCGATGCACGTCCTGCCCGGCACGGGACACTTGTCGCCGTTGGAGGCGCCCGCCGAGGTGGCGCGGCTCATCGCGCGATTCGCCGCAGCGATCGAGAGCAAGTCAGCCGTGTGTAACTCGCCCGAGCAGATCCCGGTCGCTTTCGATGCGGCGCTGAACGCGGGCGATCTCGATGCCCTGCTCGGTACGTTTAGCAATCTGGCCACGATGCGGATGACGAATGGCGAGGTGGTACAGGAAAGCCCCGCCGGTTTGCGCGTCGGCCTCGCTCAGTTGCTGGCACTGCGCCCGCACATCCGTAACGAAGTGCGTCGTGTACTGACGAGCGGCGACATAGCCCTCGTCCTGCTCGACTGGACCCTGAACGTGACGCTACCGGACGGTCACGAGCACGAAGAGCGCGGCACTGCTACGCAGGTTATGGAAAAGGGGCGCGACGGTGGGTGGAGACTGCGGATCTCCAATCCGCTTGGGCTGAACTGAATGGCACCGGAATCCCGTCTACGAGCCGCGATGGAACCTGAACGATGAACGCGTCGGCATCGATCTTCAGGCTGTGCTCGTAGCTGACTCGATAATCATATGGGTATGGTGCGGCCTGCGGTCGGGGCGGGTAACTAATGTGGCGTTCGGCTTGCAGTTTTTCACTGTCCAGCGGCATACGTAGAAAGCAGCAAAAAGTCGCGAATTCTCCGCGCGATTATGTTGAGTCTGGCTGAAAACGCTTGGCTTGTATAGGTAAGGCTGCGAAGCGTCGCCAGTATACCGTCAGAAATACCGTCACTTGACGGTGTCTGCAGCGAGACACTGGTAGACGGTGCTGGATTGGCGTTTCCGCACGGCGCAGGTCGGGCAATGGCACAGAACTGCGTGGGCCGGTTCGACGGGCTCATTTCGACCTGAAGAGGCACTCCGCGAACTGGGGTGAGCGGCCGATCAAGAGAGAGAGGCGCGGACATTCGTTGGCGCGTGGTCCTTGACCCGCTTGTCGGACGGCTGCGCACTTACCACGTATATTTGACGCCCGCGCGCACCGCATACTGGTAGTAACTCTGCTGCCCCCAGGCGCCGGAGACGTTCGTCCACCCAGTCCACCGCTTTCCGAGGTCAGCGTTGACGCCTACCTTCACTTCGAACTGGTTGTGCGGATACATCGTGCCGACCGGCACCTGATTGAAGCTCACACTGCTGGTCGTATCCGTATACCACCAGTTCAATGTGAGGTATGGCTGCACCTTACGGTCGTCGGCCCTCTCCCATGTGCGGCTGGTGCGAACGCCAAGCCGCGTGATGACGCCGTTCGAATCCGCTCCGCTGATGCGTGTGCCGTTAGGCTCCGTGATGTCGTTCTCGTTGTAGTCGATATAGATGAGTTGTGCCTGGGGTTCGACGACCCAATCGTGCGGCAGAGGTAGCGCATATCCGACTTCGCCCGACGCGCCAAGGCCATGCGCATGATACTGGACCGTCGGCAGCAGATCGCCTTCGACCTGGTTCGTGAACCATCCGTACTGAAACCAGGTGTCGACATAGGCGCCCAGCTTCCGTTCGTCGTTCTGGTACCAGGTGCCATAAGCACCAACGGACCAGCCTTCGACGTTGCCCTTGGCATGGGCCGGATTGCCCTGCGCTTCGGCATCGGTGCTGGCGTTGCCGTAGCTCGCCATGACGCCAACGTGCAGCCTGTCGGTCTCACTCGCAAGCTTCCATTTTGCGATTTCGAGGCCGCCGTTCAGCAGGAATGAGTCAGTGCTGGTCTTGAAGATTCCGTTACTGCTTTCGGACCCTTCCCATCTTCCCACCACCCGTAGCCAACCGGACTGTGGTTTGTCGGATGCGGGATCGAAACCCTGTCCTTCGACGTACTGAGGCTCGCCCAGGCGGTCGTGCAGGCTATGGACGAACATCATCCCCGCGACCCGCTGATTCGCCAGATAGGCTCCCACCTCCGGCCGATACAGCGGGGCGCCGGGCGTTGGCTCGGGCGGTCCAGGTGGTTCGGGGTTTGGCGGAGGCACCGGAGACTCTTCCGAGCGCAGATACCATGCATCGGTCGCGGTTCCCTGGTCGTTCCCACGGAATAGCCTGTATTCATAGGGGCCCGCTACGGCACGTCCATTCAGCGCAAATGCATTTGGATCGCTCGCTGCGGGCGACTTGTCGAGAATGTCCACCACGGCTATCCCGTTATCGCTCGTGACGGCGCCGACGCCACCGATGTTATTGACCTGGATGCGGGTCGGACCTCCCGGACCGGTGCGGGTCGAATCGACCACCAGCATGTCGGACTGGCTGTGTGCGCCACCTTGATTGAGCACCGTGTTCAGCTTCAGCGTGCCACCGTTCGACACGAATACGCCACCGCCGTCCTGGCCAGCGGTCTGTCCGCCGCCGATGACAAGTACATTGCCCACCGCACGAGCGCCACCCGTGAGATCGATCATGCCGCTGTTCGTGAACGTGTTCACGCCAAGTATCTGCCCCTGCACCGCGCCACCCGGCAGGGGCGTGTTGCTCGCCTGACCCAGAGGTAGATATGCACCTGCCGCGTTGAAAGTGCTCATGTCACCCGATGGCTGAGCATTCAGATTGAGCGTGCCGATATTGTTGACCGCGTTGCCGCCGCTCGTCCCCAGGTTGCTCACCGCGACGTTCCAGGTGTCCCGTGTGCCGGACCCAACGCTGTCGACGAAACTGCGCAGATTCCAGATGCCACTGTTGTTGACGGTGACCTTCGACGTTGTCGCATTGACCACGCCGGTTATCTCGCCCGAGTTGGCGAAGCTGAATACCGATGGCGAACCCGCGCTGACCGTCGACAGCGGCGTTGGCGCGGCGACCAGTGTTGGGTCGATCGGTTGAAGCACGACGTTGTCGGCAGATCCGAGGCCGGAGGTATCGGCAAGTACCGCAACGTCGCTCAGTGCCTGGATGCTCGACGTGTTGCTCAGCGTCTGGGTTGCGCCACCGAGCGAAACTCCGACGCTCGCCCCCCAGCCCGCGCTCACCGGCGCGCTGTTGCGGATGTCGACGGAGCCGCCTTGCGTACGTCCATCGATGCCGGTTGAAGTGGTTCCGCGCGTGGTGACCGAGCCCTCGTTGACGATCGAGATAGATGCGGCGCCCGCCCCCTCGGCGAGAATGCCGGCGCTCCCGGTTGCGCCATAGGTCTGAATGGCGCCCTGGTTCGAGATAGTTTGTGTGCCCGTTGACGAGCGCGTGTGAATGCCCTGCTGTCGGTTGCCCCGGGCGACGAGCGCGCCGGTGTTGGCCACTGTTAGTGTACCCAGGCCAGTTCCTGTATATGCATTGGCTGCAAGGATTGCCGCGCCGGTTCCGTTCACGTCGATGCCGGAGCCCGTGAACGTAACGCTGACATCGCCGCCCTGGCTGTACCCCTGGAGACCGAACGACGAGATACCGGTGCCGTCGCCGCTGCCCGCGTTGGAATGAGTGATGATATTGCCCTGCGCAGTGATGCCTACCGTCCCGGTTGCGGATGTCGCAGTGGCATAAATGGCATTGGCCAGGGTGTTGAAGGTCTCGATCTGGTTGCCCGTGTAGATTACCTGAACGTTTCCGCCGCTCGAATCGGCGCGAATTCCGCCGGCACCCGAGCCTTGTACGGTGATGTTGCCGCCATAGTTCACCGTAGCGTTCCCGAGTTCGGTACCGACGAGTATTCCCTGACCGCGCGTCGTCAATGGGTTACCGAGCACTGAGATGTTACCGTTGCCCGTAACAATGACGCTACCGTTGCCTCTGCCCGTTAGAAACATGGCTCGCGATCCGTCCACTGCGCTCGCGCCGCCGACTGTCAACTCGCCATTGTTTTCGACCGAGATAGGACCAGCCGTATTGGTGTTGTCGTTTGCATAGATACCGTGAGCGGCAGAGCCGGTCGTTGTGATCGCTCCAGCGTTTGAGATATCGATCGCGCCGCCGCCAGACGTGGAACGAATACCGAAGCCGTTCAGGCCGTCAGTGGTGATTGAGCCGGTGTTGTGAACTGAAACGGAACCGGTCGCGCCCTCGGTATAGATGCCGAATGCATTGGAGCCATGGGCTTGAATCGTGGCCGCGTTGTCGATTGTCGTGGCGCCCGATCCTGTGGAGCGGATGTGGAGGCCAGCATGGTTGCGCGCTCCAGAGGCGGAATTGGTGTTATCGACCGACAGCGTAACTCCGCTGCCCGTCTGCGCATTGACCGTGCCAGTATTAGCCGCTTTTATCCATAACGCATTACCGCCCGCGGTGGAGATCGTGCCGCTGCCGTTGTGAACTACCGAAGCGTTACCGCTCCCTGTGCTGGCGACGTCGAGGCCGTCGTGCTCGTCCCCGGTTACGGCATTGGTGATGTTCAGCGTCGCGCCGGGGGCCACGGAAACGCTCGCACTTCCCGCCGAATTGTTCGATATGGCAACCCCATCCTGACTAGTGCCCTGCATCGTGATCGCGGTCGTGCCGCTCTGGAAGACGGCAGAGGCGTTCCCTGTGCCGCTCGTCACGCGAACCTGCACCCCGTTTGCTGCGGCGCCGCCGCTATTGGTGACCGTTGTGCCCGACAAGGACGCCGTCGCATCGGCGGCGCGGGCGGTGACGTTGATACTCGTTCCGGTGGGGGTCGTGAACGTCGTACCCGTCGTCGTCGTAACGGTCGCGGGCGTTCCGACCGCCGGCGTGCAGACAGCGCTGGCATAGATGCCAGAGGCCAACCCGCAAGGCGCAGTCTGAGCTCGCGCCGCAGTGGAGCAGAAAAAAATTGCCCCGACCTCTGTCATCAGGATTACTGACGAGCGCGCTGGTAGTTCGAATTTCACGTTCAAGGCCAACTTTCTTGAGGTCGACTTCATCCGGCTCTCCTTCAACGAATGCGCGTCAGAAGGCGAATCGAAAGGAATGATAGGACAAATCGCAAGAGAAGATCGCGATTTAATCGGATGAAGACATCCAGTCGTCAGCTGATCGTTGCCTGGCGGGAGGTTCGCAACAAATAGACAGCAGGTGCCCTACTAGGTAAAAGACTACTGAAATGGGCCGCGCGTGTTCGATTCACAGGGTGAGCACGGATACCGATGTCAAGCTGCGTACGGTGGCGAAAATCGACCTTGATGGGAAGGCAACTTTCCTGTCGACCGGCCATACGAAAAAGCAGGTCAACAATCTACAAACCCGGCGGCGCGCTTGAGTCGTGCGCTGAGCATCTGGAAAGGTCCAATTGCCATCCAGGATTTCGGTACTTGAGCAATACAACCGGTCATCCAGTTTTACTCTCTACTAATTCGTAGCTAGTTGAAAAACGGCCACCAAAGACCCAGCGCAACGCTGACTATGCTCGACCCTGAGGGGTCATATTATGTGCCGTCGTAAGCGACCGATAGCAAGCGGGGAGCGGTTCTTCTGTAAGCTAGATATTCGCCAGCTAATGGTTTTCTACAATGTCAGGCAAAGCCCACGTCTTATCGAAAAACGGCTGGGTTGGACCATACCAGCGGAAATAAGCAAACCAGCCTTGGCCCGGCAACGTCTTCACCCAGTTGCTGCCTACGCCCGCCGGCGCTTGTGGCCCGAAATAAATATCCACCGATCCGTCAGCTTGCATCTGCAACTTGTCTTTACTCGACACGCCCGCTTTCATCGTATCGGTAGCGATCATCGAGCGTGTCAGATTATCGTAGACAGTGACCGCCCAGAACTCCTTGGCCGGAACGTTTGCTGGTACGTGGAGGATGTATTGCTTGCCACCATCCCGCGTTTGCACAGGCTCCTCCTGGATCATGCGGGCGAGCCGGCCATAAAAAGTACTATCGAATGCGACGGTGCCGTCGAATAATTTCCCGGCCATGTCGACGAAGCGTTGCTCAGGTGGATGAGAGCGCGACGCAAGGGGATAAAGCCTCAGCCGCTTTACCAGCAGGATGGCCTTTGTTACGTCAGAGTCAGACGATGTGGCAGGGATCGCACGGAATAGCGCATATCCGTTATAGGTGGCGGGGCGCAGTGGAATGTAGCCCGACGGGATCGTGCCTTTGTAGCCAGGTGGGAGGATGAGGTACTTGCCGCCCTTTGTCGCGGCTTCTATGCGTGATCGGCTTCAGACGCCAGTTGCGATCGATGAACTTCACGATCGACGCATGATCCCACGTACTGGTGCACAACACGTCCACCGCGCGAGTATGGCGACACGACGATCATCGGAATGCGCGGGCCATCGCCGAAAAAGTCGAGCGGCTCGATGTAGCCGGAATCGTAGTAGCCACCGCCTTCGTCAGTCGTGGCCCGTCTCATGAAAAGGTATCAGGCAGAGTTCGGCAATGAAGCGACATCCGCGTCGGAAACGAAACGTCCACATGCGCGTTGCCTGCAGATATCCAGTTCTACGAAGACCTGCAGCGCAACATTGCGTAGCGCCGACGACGATTGGCATCGGGATACGCCGTTGGCATTCGGATCGGTACACTCTTGTCGTTCAATGACCAAACGGACTGGCGGAAATGTCGAGTTGGTGCGCAATACGACCAGTCTGATATGGAAACTATAGCCACCGTCTCCTGTATCCGCGTCGTTGTCCTCTTCGTCATGACTTTCCCACTAAGGCGTGGCAGCATGCATGGGCGCCCGCTCGCAACGGAGATGCCTTCGTTGTGTGTGTGTGTTGCGAGATCGCGACACCGACAGGTGATAGCGGCAAAGATGAGATTGACCCTCGGGCGGTATTTTTGTCGGATCCTAATTCCGATCTGTTCCGCCATTTCATGGGGGTAGATCTGGGGGTAACTTGGGGATGCCACATCGGGAGATCCTTATGCGGCGCCTCCAAGCCGGCGCAATGTGACTCCGACCCGGCCCACCATAGATTTCAGCAGTTCTCCAGCAAGCCCGTGACGCGGCTTACGCCAACGTGCCCACTTGCGTCGCAAAGGCGTCAAGCGACATAGGCCGCGCGAAGTGATACCCCTGAAGCACGCGCACTCCCTTGCGTTCGAGGTAACGCCATTGCGCCACAGTTTCGATGCCTTCCGCGATCACCTTCACGTTCAGCCGCTTCGCGAGATCGATCACGCAGTCCAGAACCGGTTGCGCCACTGTATTGTCGGCGACACTTGAGATCAGGCTTTTGTCGACTTTCAAGAGATCGACACTCAGATCGTTCAGCAGCGAAAGGTTTGCGTGGCCCGTGCCGAAGTCGTCTATCGCAATACTGACGCCGAGACTGCGCAAGCTCGCAAGCGAATCGCGCATGGCGTCGTCCAGCACGAAAAGCTCGCGCTCCGTCAGTTCCAGCACGAGCCGAACATCCGAGTGCCGAAGGATATGCAGAAAGCGGCGACAATCCTCGATCAGACCTCCCCCGATGAGTTGCGTAGGAGACACGTTGAAGCTGACATGGAATCCCAGAGGAAGATCGACGGCATTGAGCGCCCTGGCAACCGAAGTCGTCAGTTCCCGCGTAAGCGGCACGATGAATCCGGATTCCTCCGCGATCGGGATGAACTGGTCGGGCGACACGAAACCCTGGTTGCCGCGTTTCCAGCGCGCGAGAATCTCGGCGCCAATCCATTCGCCGCTCTGCGCGTCGACCAGCGGCTGCAGGTAGGGCGAGAACTCACCCGCCAACAGCGCGTCGCCAAATACCCTGTTTGCGTTTCGGGGCTTGCTGGCAAACCACCAGAATAGCGAGGTCGCGAGGGCCGATACGGCGACGATCGCAGCCTGCCAGAGCGCGAAGCGATGTAGGGGATCGAAGACAGAATTCTTCCGGCTGTATCCCGCGTGGATTTCCAGCGGATAAAGCATCGAATTCGCTACGGCCGACTTCATTCCGTCGGCGGCGCTACCGTTCGCCAGTACACCCTCCGGGCTCAACCAGACGTCGCCTACGCGAAGCATCGCGGTTCCGGCGGGGTCGAACGTCTTTAGCACCTTGATCAAATGGCGGCCATCGATGGCAACCAGGGCCGCACCGTTGTGCGTGGCCCTGCGCAGCACGAGCAGCGACGAATCGGGCGTGACACGATTGAAAGGCAGTAGTTCCAGCGTGCCGTTCGCAAACGTGTTCGGATCGGTTGCTTCGTGGACGTCTCCGACCAGAGACGAGCAGTACAGGACGCCCTCGGGGTCCACGAGATTCGCCGAGCGCACGTAAGGCCGCGATTGAACCTCCTCGCGCAGACGGAGCACCGCGCGGGAGCACGGCTGCCCCGCGAGTGTGAGCGTTTGTGTGGCTGCGTCGGAGGCCTGGTCGACCATCTTCTCGATCTCGTCGAGAATGCCGCGACTGCCGTCAGCCGCCTGTCTGTCCAGACGCGAGCCGATAACGAGTAGCTGAATTGCAATTCCAATGGTCGCGACGAGCAGAAAAATGGAAACGGCAACCGGAATGCGTAGGGAGCGCGCGATGCGCGGCAGGGCAATGGGGTTCATCATCAAATCCTTGTCTGTATGAAGCCAGAAATTGCGGGCTAGCCGCGTGCGCCGTGCATTGTCCGGGCACTTCCTTCTAATCGCTCAGACGTACGTTCTGCGTATAGAGTGCTTCGAGCATTGAAGAGTCGTGAGCGGAGTTGCGGCTTTCGTCGAGGGGAGCGGCGCGAGCGACACGACGCTATGCGCTACCGCTACCGCTACCGCGCCGACTTGCGTTGGCTAACTTCATCTATTGATAGTCGACCAGCACCAGCATGGCGCCATTCACCGTGCCGGCCGTGACATTGGCTGCCGTCTTGATGTACGACGCCTGGTAAGGCACGGTATACGACCCGCCGGTGGTTTTGTTATAGGCATTGAGTTTGATCGACGTGTTGAATGTCACGGGTGTACCGTTTGCATCTGCAATTCTTACGCGAACGCCCGTTGCGCTCGAGTCGGCGCTGAGTGGCAATGCGCCTGGGTAGCCGGTCACTTCAGTGCCGACCGGTATGAGGCTGTAGCCCACCCGATTGAAGCCTGCTGGGCAATTGTTGAGGCGAATACTGAAACTCTGCGCGCCCTGAACGGTGCCTGCGCTGCCGAATTTCTTGAGCCCTGCTGTCGGCAACGTGACGAGCTGATCTGGAACCGAACAGGTTCCATCGATCGTCTGAACCGTTGCTGCAAGAAAGATCTGGTACATAGAGCTTCCAAAACGGATGATGAAGTACGCAGGGGAGGGGGTAGAGCCATTTGCTTTCAATGGGCCGCCGATGATCTGCTGTCCGTTGGCGACCAACTGGATCTCTATGGGACTCGTGATGACCAGGTTCGGTGTTACCGCGCCATCGGTTATCTGCTTCCCGTTGACGATCAATCGGGTCGAAAGGCCCGTGACCGTAGTCAGAACGTTTGGGCCGGGGACTCTTTGACCTCCGCCGTACTGATACAACTCCGCGTAGGTCAGCGTGCAGCTCGTTGAATAGCACAGCTGTTGCGGCGTGAGGTAGTCGCGCGCGACTACCGTACCGGCGGCGACGCGTGCGGGCACAGTAATCGTCGACTGTCCGAATGCATACTGGGCGAATGCCGGCGACGAAAGTGCGGCCATGAGTCCTATGGCTGCCAGGCTGTTTCTTGCCCAGCGAACACGTGCGGTCCGCGCGGCCAATGAGACTGCCGACACCACAATGGAAAGGAATCTGTTCATGCTGAGGGTTTCCTGTCTGTTGAACTTGCAACAATCCTGAGGATCGCTGTCGATAGACAACGAGCGTTTCATTCCGCGGAAGGCTTGCTGGCCGCGCTGATCGGCAATGGCCTGCAGGTTGTTTCAATCGTCTGATAGCCGTGCACGGAGTTGCCGTCTTTGGTCGGGGCCAGCGTGTACGGCACGGCGCATGACATACCGCTGTCATTGGTCCAGCGCACCGTCAACGTGCCCTGAGTTTCGAGCCCGCGCGCGAGGATCCGGCCGCCCTGACCGACCACGCCCACTTCCTTGCCGGACTCGTCCAGAACCGGTGCGCCGAACGGCAGTGCTTCGCCATTGGCTTGACGCACAGTGATCAGCGCCGTGCGCCCAACAGCGGTCTGGAACTTGATCAGCGGGACGGCACCGGCACGCGGCGCCACCTGCTGCGACGTGACACGCAGTTCGACATCGAGCGGCAGTCCGGACGGGTCGAGTTCGATTTCGTTCAGCGAATACGGCGTGAGCGTCGGCGCGATGGCATAGCCACGACTGTCCACGCGTACCCCTTGCGAGTTGAGAACCCGCGCGCCCGCCGCGCCGGGAGCCTCGACGATGGCGAAGGTATCGGACAACGGTTGCGACAACGTGATACCGCCCGGATGTGCGACCACTGCGCCACGCACGCCGATCGAGCCCTGCTGATAGTGCTGGCCTGCGCCTGCACTTCCGGTCAACTCCGCATACGGCGCGCGGTAGACGAGCGTGCCGCTTCCGTCGGCCGACGAGCCGCCGGTTTGCGACGCATAGTTGCCCGTCATGCTGTAGAACAGCGTGTCGTCGCGGCCAGTGCTGCCCGACAGCGTTGCCTGGCCGCGGGCGTTGCCGTGGTCGTCGAACGTCACGCTGGAGGATGCGATGACCGGCTTTGTCTTGCCGAGCGGGATGCTGACGCTCGCGTAGAACGTCGTGTTCCTGCTGTCGAGGCTGGTGTTTTCGCGCGTCACCGACAGCTGATAGCTGAGGTTGCGGAACACGTTCGAGTACGCGGCGGAATAGGTCAGGTCCGACCCGTGACGGTTCCAGTAATTGCTCGCCGACAACGTCATGCCGAAGCGACCCGCGCGTCCGCCCAGATCCTGATTGACCGACAGCGAAGCGCGGCTGCGCTGGCGAGCAATATCGCTCGCCAATCCGCCGTCGCGGACGCGCTCGCGCGCCAGCATGGCATCGTTGAGACCGAAGAAGCCGCCGGTAGAGTATCTGTATGCCGCAATAGCGATATCCGTGGACGTCTGCGTAATCGACTTCGAGTAGCTGATCCGCGCACTGGTCCCGTTATAGCGCTTCTCTCCCGGCACGGACGTCATTGCCTGCGTGACGTCCAGTCCCCACGCGCCGAATGAAGTATTCAGGGCGGTGCCCAGCACGAACGACATGTAACCCTGCGCGGCGGTCATGCCACCGTAACCGGTTATCAGGTTTGTGATGCCTTGCCGCCATGTGCTCTGCATGAACACCGGATTGCTGTCGCCTTGCGATGGCCGGACGGTGCCGGCCACGAAGCTATAGCGGTGCGTACCGGGACGCAATGCGAGCGGAACCGCCGCATATGGCACCGAGAAATCGTGGGAGGAACCATCGGCTTCCTTGACCGAAACGTTCAGGTCGCCGCCGTAGCCCGTGGCATACAGATCGTCGATCTCGAATGCGCCCGGCGCGACCGTCGCTTCATAGATCTTGACGCCGTTCTGCGTGATCGTGACGCGCGCATTGCTCCTCGCGATACCCCGGATGATCGGCGCGTAGCCGCGCATGGAGTCGGGCAACATCCGGTCATCCGTCTCGAACTTGATGCCGCGAAACTGGGTGGAATCGAAAAGATCGCCAGACGTATAGGCTTCGCCGACCGTCAGTTGCGAGGTGAGGGACGGCATGTCGCGCTGAACATACGTCGCGATGTCCTGATAGCGCGCGCCGGCGCCGTTCGCCCAGCTATACGATCCTTGATGACGGAAATGCCAGTCGCCCAGATTGAACCCGGCCGTCAGCCCCGCAAAGCCCTGCGATGTCGAAGGTCCACCGTTGTTGCGGGTGGCATACACGTCCGCGCTGTAGTTCAGCAGGCCGGTGGTCACGCCGGAATCCCACCGATCCGGGCTGACATAGCCCCGCGGCGTCCTGCGCAGCGCGCTTTGCGGGATGCTGAGCGAGAGACGCTGATCGTCGAATGCGAAGGCGGTGCTTGCGTCTGCGATGATCTGCGGAAGCTCGATGCACGCCTCGCTCGGCTTCCGGTCTCGCACGTCGACCGGCAGCTTCTGCAGATCGACGCCGAGGCTCTCGAGGAGCACTGCACCGAAGCACGGCTGCGCATCCTTCTTACCCCCTACCTGGCGAAACGTGATCTGGGTGCGCGTAACGTTGTTGCCGTTGACATAGACATCGACGCTGTATTCGCCTGGCAATACGATATTGCCCTTCTCGAAACGGGTAAGGTCGATGCTGCCACCGCCAGTATGGGCAAGAAAGCCGCTATCGAACTGAACGTCGTCGGATGCGGAAGGCGTGGGTGCTGCATCGGCCGATACGTGCCAGAACAGAAGCGCGGACAGTACGGCAAGATAGAGCGGGTCGAGTCGCGGCACCCGACCACCGTCGAGGCCACCATGGCGGGAAGATAACGTCATGTTGATCCTGTATTGTTTCTTGAGACTGGCAACGTCGGGTGGAAGGCAATGCGTGCCGCGTAGTCGAGCAAGGGCGAACACCCGCCTGCCGGGCGCGTTCAGCGCCAGCAGGAACGAATTAGCGAAACAGAAATGGACTAGGGCAAACGCTCTGGCGCAGTACGTGTTAGCGCTGCGTGCTGCCGTTGGCGACCTGGGACGGTGTTGCGGGGCGGATGACACCCCAGTCGTCGATGCTGCTGTAGGTCACAGTCGTGCCGTTCGACGCAACCGAAGAGAGTCCGGGAACCGGAAAGCGAGCCACGCCTTTCGCCAGAACGTATTTGGGCTCGATTTCGTATTTGCGTCCCGCCACCTCAAGCTCGACGCTGCCCAGATTCACGACATACGAACTGGGATTGGATGCGGTCAACTCATAACCTTCCGCTCCGTCGCGACGAGCAATCTCCCACGTCAGTTGCCTCGGGGCTTCCTCTGCGGTCCCTGGCAGTCCACCAGGCCGATACATCACCTTGATCCGCGAACGAAATGCCAACTGGATCCTGTTCGCTGCATCCTCGCCGCTCGCTTTGGGCGGTACTTCCAGCACGTTCAGCCAGAACAGCGATTCCTTGTCCCTGGGCAGAGGCTCGCCGGCATAGACCATGCGCAACGTCTGACCCTTGTCCGGATCGAGACGGAACATCGACGGCGTCAGGACGAACGGCACCTGGATTGATTCCGGCGCGGCTTTCTCGTCGCCGGTGTCCATCCACGTCTGAACCAGTGCCGGAGCCTTCCCGTCGTTGAAGAGCTTCACTGTTACTTCACGGCTGTCGCCGGGAAAAACGACCCGTGTACCGGTGATGACGACACTTGCTTCCGCCGTGCTGCCCAGAACGATTGCGCCCAGAGCCAGCATGGCGAATACTTTTGATATCCATTGACTCATTTGCTTATTCCTTTCTGACTGACTGACTGGCCGGGCGGATTCCGCGAGCGCGGAACCGCCCGGCGTATGTGCCGAACCGATGTCGCCGGCCGGCACGCTCGGAGTTACTGATAGCTCAGCGAGTACTGAATGCGCGAGTTCGCCGCTCCGGCCGTTGCCTTGCCCGTGGCCACGTATTCCGCGAAGTACTGCAGCGATGCACTGCCGCCATTCAGATCCACCGTCTGCGAGTTCTGCTGGCCGGCCGGTGCGCCAGCGACGATCGGGCTTTGCGCGTTGTTGAGAAGGCGAATTCGAACGTTCGTTGCGCTGGTCGCGCCTTCGGTGGCGACGAGATTGATCTGGCCCGTCGATTGGTCGACCGTGTCGCCGGCCTCGAAGAAGGCTGCGACCTTCGTGGAGTCGCCGGTGCAGCCGCTCAGGTTGATCGAAAACGGTGTGCGACCCGCGGCGTTGCCCGAACTGCTGAGCGCGGCGACCGAGACGCTCGGCAGCGTCACCGTCATGTTGTTCGTACCGGTCGCACCGCCGCCCGCCGAAATCGTGCAAGTGGTTGCCAGTACCTGGCCGTTGAAGGTGATCTGACCGTCTGCTGCCATTGCAGTGTGAGCCGCTGCCGCAATAGAAAGGACTGCAAATGTCTTGATGAGGTGATTCGCTTTGAATGTCATATTCTCTTTACCTTTTACGATATGTATTCGTATAATGGGATTCACTCGCAAGGAGTGAGCGGCGGATCGCTGTTGTGCTACTGCGCCCGTCGAAAACAATTTTGACGGCTTTGGCTTTATCGCGATATCGGACTGAAACGAAATGCTGCCGCTGGCTTGTAGTACTCGTACTAAAGCTCTGGGAAAGAGCGTTTCGTGGGCCCATGCAATTCGTAACCTGCTTTGCGGATCCCGCGGATCCGGGGAATGCCAGAAAGGCTGTCAGTGCTGATGAACGCGAAGGACGTGGCAGTAGCCGGTAACATTGCGTGAAGGTCAAGTACGGCGGGTTCAACAATCGTGTACTGGCCTGGCGCGTCCGTGTGGACGGGCCGGTAAGGTGAGGCCGCACTGTCGTTTCAACTCATCTCGCGTCGAGGTCCTGATGCATCGCGCGCGTAGAGGCCGGGTTTTCCGGCTGAATGACTAACGGCGCGATCTCACGCTCCCTGCTCAGCATGAACGAAATCAGTTCGATATCGTTTGAAGCGCCGAACTTGCGCATTGCACTTCGCTTGTGCGAACTGATTGTCTGCTTGCTGCGCTTCAGATAAGCCGCAATGTCCGTGACCGTGTTTCCGGACGCGAGGAGCCTCATGACTTCGGCTTCTTTCGGAGAGAGTTCGGTTGCCGTATGAATTGCGCCGCTGTGGACATTCGACGCAATCGATCGGATGGTCGGCGAATGGTAGTTGCCTCCCGCAACGGTGGCATGGATTGCGGTGATAATGTGTCCCGTCGCATCGGCCTTGCTGATGACGGACAGATTGCCTTGAGAGGCGAGGGTTCGTACCACCGCGCGATTGTTCATCGTCGTCAGCACGACTATGCCGATATCTGGAAAATTCCTTTGCAGATAGCCAAAGAATTCCAGGCCATCACGATATTTACCTTCGGGTAACGTGTATTCGCAGATCACGACGTCGCATGCCACATGTTGCAGCAGTTCGACGATCTGCGTCGAGTTCCGGCAGGTTCCTACGAGTTCTATCTGGCCGGCATGCTCAAGGACTTGTTGCAGTCCGATCAGAACCGCGGGGTGATCGTCGGCAATCGCAACGCGGATGGAGAAATGGTTCATGCAATGGTATCCGTTGATTGAGGCGGCGCGCGGCATGAAGCCGGGTGCCTGAGGCTCCAGACGGCGGACTGGGCGGTTGGGCAATTGGGTCGCCGTGCAAACGTCGGTTCGCCTGGGTACTACGCGCTCGCCGTCACTGTTCGGGTGCCTCTGGTTTGCGCCGGGAGACGTTTCAGCCCGAAGACCAATACCGTTGGGAAGGCAACCAAAATCAGTTTATAAATACCGGAAGATTACAGATATCATACAAGTAAGCTATTTCGTCGCTTTTCAGTCGTACTAGTACGAAAGTGAAAAGGAAGCGTATGAAAATCGGGCGGAAGTCGAGATGATTCACGCTCCGCGCGTTCGAGTACGTGGGGTGTGACGAGCGCGGAAGGCGCGCTTATTTGTCTTTAGTGGAGGGAGAAGCGATCAGCCCGCTTTCGATTGCATAGCGGATGAGTTCGACGTCGTTCGCCACGCCGAGCTTTCGCATCGCGGTGGTCTTTTGGGTGCTGACGGTCTGTTTGCTGCGATTGAGCCGCCTGGCAATGTCCGTCATGGAGAGCCCGGAGGCGAATAATCGCGCGACCTCGAGTTCGCGCGGCGAAAGCGGCTGTTGATCACCGGTCGTCTCGCTGTTGTTCACGACTTGCTCGATGGTAGGTGAGAGATACGAACCGCCGGCATAGCTGCTATGAATCGCCGTGATGATGTGACCGGTCGCGTCGGACTTGCTCAAAATGGAGGTCACGCCGGCCGAGATGAGTGCACGTATGACCGCCGGACTGTCCATTACTGTGAGCGCGATGATGCCGACTTTCGGGAAATGGCGCCGCAGGTATTCGAAGAGCACGAGTCCGTCGCCGTACTCGCCGCTCGGCATCGCGTAGTCGGAAATGACCACGTCGCAAGTTTGCTTCTGGAGCGCCGCGATCAGTTCGGTCGAATTCTGGCAGGTCGCGACGATCTGTATCGTGCTGACCGGCTCCAGCGCATGAACGAGGCCACCCAGTACAGTAGGATGGTCGTCGGCGATCACGACTTTTATCGAAAACTGGTTTCCGGCGCTCATCTTTTCCCCGCCCCGCATTTATGCCGATTACGATTCAGGGCCTGCAAACGCGGCCTTTCGCCTCGCCACGACGTCATCTTTGGATCATACCAGGAGAGTTCGCCCGTAGGGCGATTGAATGCCAGCCGGATATCCGCCATGCCCTGGTTCGGGGCCCGATCTGTTTGCGTTCGCCGTGCGAGCCGCAGCGTCGTCTGCGCGCCGGCGACAAAACCAGCCTGATATTTTTTAGCCATGCGCCCATCGTCGTCTCCTGATTTGCTTGCGCGGTTCCGGGTTCATCAGCGGATCATTCTGTTCATGGGGGCGGCGGCACTGACGCTCTTCATTCTGCTGGCTTTCGCGCTGAGTCTCGCCGGCTACGTTCGCGAGGATCTGAATGACGAACGGCAGACGTTCCAGCGCGATCTGGGACGCGTCATGGACATTGTCTGGGCGAGCGAGACCCGTGTTCGTATCGTGGCGGCGGGCGTCGAAACCGTGTCGAAGAGCAGTGGCGCTGCGGACGCGGCCGACGTGAGCGCATTCGAAGGGCAGGGCGGCCGCCTGGTATTTGCCTCGGGCCCGGATTCCCGCGGCGCCTTGATCGTCCGGCTTTCTCGCGAGGAAAGCATGGACGGTGAAAGGATCGGCCGCTTCCTTGCCATCGCTAAAGCCACCGCCGGTTCGGGTAGCAACCTGGTGAAGACAATGAACGATGCGGTGGGACTGCCGTGGGGACTCAGCGGCTACATCGCGACACCCACGGCCTCGGCGGTCGCTATCAGCCCATTGCCCGATCTGTCGAACCCGCAAATACAGTCCGCCATTGCGGACACGGCACGCCTGTTGGCCTATTACGCGGCAGGACTGGCGAACCTCGCTTCATGGGCCGCTGCGCAGCAGAGCCGCACCAGGCAATTACGCTGGCTGCGTCCGCAGGTCGATCCGCTCAGCGGAAAAACGCTGCTCCGCATCCTCGCGCCAGTCAGTGCGAACGGTCGCCCGTTCGGTGTGGTGGCCGGCGTATTCAGCCCGCAGCGATTGATCGACCGACTGGAGCCCGGCAGTTTTTCCGGCGCCTACTGGATCCTCGACGAACGCTCCGAGCCGGTGACGAGCAGTGCATCCGGTCAGTTGAGTTCGTCGGAACGGGACTACGTGATGGCACACTGCCAGAAGCCCGCTTCTGCCACGCAAGACATCACGGACACGTTCCACGACGGCAAACTGTCGATCTGCGCGCCACTCGGCAACACGGGATGGAAACTGGCCTATTCGTTGCCGGGGCAGGTCATTGCCGGCCGCGTGGCGCGGGATATCGCAGGATCGGCCATCGCCACGGGCCTTGCGATTATCCTGTTGTGGACCTTCGTCCTGCTGTTCAACCGCAAGATCCTCGTGCCTCTGTTCGAACGCTCGGAGCGTGTCTTCGACAGCGAACATCTGAGTCGGACCCTGATCGAAACCGTGCCGGTCGGGCTGGCGCTCGTCAACGCCGACAACCATACCGTGCTGCTGGAGAGCGCGCACATGCAGGCGCTCGAAAAGCGCGTCGCGGCGGCAGGCGATGTGTTGATCGGCGGCATGCTCAAGCAGCACGCGCCAGCGGCCTTCCGGGCCTCGCGCGGCGACGCGGCGACAACCTCCGATGTCGAACTGCATCTGCCAAGCGGCGAAGGCTCCACGATCGACATCGCAGCGAAATTGACTCCGTCGTTTTACGAGGGGCAACCGGTTATCGTGGCAGCCTTATCGGATGTCACGGCCGAGCGTCAGCTGGCGCGCGAGTTGACTGCCGCGCGGCACGCGGCGGACAGCGCGAATGCCGCAAAGAGTGCATTTCTCGCGTCGATGAGTCATGAAATCCGCACACCGCTGAACGCGATTCTTGGACATCTCGAACTGCTCGAACGGCTGCCGCAGGCGGCGCCTGTCGTTGCGCGCGTGCGGACCGTTGCGTCGTCGTCGCGGGCATTGCTGCAGATTCTCAACGATATTCTCGATTTCTCGAAGGTCGAAGCGGGCGAGATGAGTTTCGAATCGATCCGCTTCGACGCGGCGGATCTGGTCCGGCAGGCAACCTCGATGTTCATGCCGCTTGCGCAACGCAAAGGGCTGGCACTCACGCATACCATCGATGCGGCTCTGCCGCGCTATTACCTGGGTGATCCGGGGCGAATCCGCCAGATGGTCGTCAATCTGCTTAGCAACGCCATCAAGTTCACCGACCGGGGAAGCGTGTCGATCGAGGTGAGCGCCGGCAAAGGCAACCCGGCGATACCGCTCGTGATTCGCGTGACGGATACCGGGATCGGCATTCCTGCGAAACGTCAGGCACGCGTGTTCGATGCGTTCGATCAGATCGATGCGTCGATTACTCGCCGTTTTGGAGGCACGGGACTGGGGCTGGCGCTCTGCAAGCGAATCGCCGAGGGTATGGGCGGCACGATCGAGATGAGCAGCGAAGAGGGCCAAGGCAGCATCTTCACGGTGACGCTGCCGCTTCGGCACGGCGACGATACAGCACCCGCCCACGAAGGCGACTCGCAAACGGCGGACGAGGCAACCGACACGCGCGGCATCCATGTCCTCGTGGCGGAAGACGACGAGGTGAACCGTGAGTTGATCCGCGATCAGCTCGACACACTGAGCTACACGAGCGATATCGTGGAGAACGGTCTGGTCGCGCTGCGCAAGTTCAACGAGCGGCACTACGATCTCGTATTCACCGATCTTGGAATGCCGGTGATGGACGGCTACACGTTCGCGCAATGCCTGCGCAATCAGGGAGCGCGCACGCCGATCATCGCGATCACAGCCGACGTCACGGCTGCCGATTCGCGGCGCTTTCGCGAGGCGGGAATATCGGGCGTGCTGCTCAAGCCGATGTCGCTCGCGTCGATCGATGCCGCGGCGCGGCGCTATCTCTGGCTCGGGGCTCATCCCCGGGCCGCGGCTGCCATCGACGCGGCGGCGGGGCGCTCGGCCCCTGCGTTGCCGGACAACTTGCGCGCCACTCTGGAGCGGCAGACCGCTGATTCGCTGGCGGTATTGAAGAGCGCGATGGCGCAAGGCGACTGGGGCGCGGTATCGTCGCGGGTTCATTCGATCAAGGGTGGTTTTGCGATGCTGCACGCCGAAGACGTGGTGGAAGCATGCACACGGCTGGAGAAAATGCTCGACGGCGAAGCAGACGCCGCGGCCGGCGACTTGCAGCATACGCTCGGCGAGGTGCAGGAACGCATTGCCTCGGCACTCGATAGAATGGCGCGGGCCGGGGAATCCGGGCAGAGCGGTGCGCGCAGCTGAATGAGAACCAATGGCCCTTCAACGATAGCGCGCAGCATTATCGCGTCAATCCGGAAAGCGGCACAGTCGAATCAATATCGGGCTATTAGCCAACAGGATTGCGACCTATCCGGATTAACGCGTTAGAGCTTATCAATTACAGGTAGGTAACGACTGCGATTATCCGCGGACTCTTCGTCGTATCAATGGCTGGCAAACGAACCGATTGTGACTGTTGGGTTAACCTGAACGTGCGCAACGGGGTTTGACTGGACGTATTCATGAAAGCGACGCTGCCAGCAGCGGGACGGGGACATGTCATATTGAAACGCGCCTGACTCGACGCATTGTCGCTCATGCTCAGCGAACAGGGTGGCTCGACGATCATTCCGCTGAAGCGGATGACACCGCTCGCCTGAGCGCTCCCAACGGAGCACACGAAGAGCAAAGAGGTGGCTAGTAGACAGTGTGAGACGATCGAACGTCGTGCCATGAGAAACCTCCGCAAAGTGAGGTGGATCGCGGCAATCGAAACTGCTTGCCTCGCGATCGCAATTAGCCGCTATACATGGAAAAATAAAGTCATGCCAAAAAGATAAAGGGTTAATTGAAAAGCCGGGAATTTCCGTTAATGGACATCCCGGTTGAATTGAGGATATACGTTTCGCCATATCAATGCAAGCAGACACAATCGCATGCATCGAATGAGGCATGCCATGTGAATAAAATGCCAATACGTATATTTCGGTGTATCAATGCCCCCGGACACGCGACCATGTATATTGAACGCGCGTTGCGCCGGCATCGTCTGTTGTGACGTCAGGTGTGAAAAGAGTCCAGTGCATTCGGTAAACCGCGGAGACCGAGATGGTAAACACGTATGACGACGAAAGTCGGAGTTCCTGGCATCGCTTCGGATGCGGTTGTCAGAACGCGCTGACGCACAACATTTGCCGCCGTATCAGTGAGACGGTTTCGCGCCACTCGGCAGGTCATGACTTCGAATCCGGTTTCGCAGCGGGCGGCCACAGCATGGCCGACCCGGTCTTCTCTCCGGCGGCGGCGGCCGGCCCCGTCGTCCTGAGAGGCGCGCGGATCTTCGACGGAACTTCCAGCATTCTGCACGAGGGGCACGACCTCGTCGTAAACGGCAACCGGGTCGAGGACCTGGTTCCCACAGGACAAGATGTCGGCGGCGCGCAGGTGATCGATTGCGTGGGGCACGTCATCATGCCCGGGCTGATCGACGCGCACTGGCATTCGATTCTTGCCGCCGTTCCACTGAGCGTGGCAATGACGGCCGACATCACGTATATCTATCTTCTGGCGGCGCAGGAAGCCGAGCGCACCATCTTGCGCGGCTTCACCACGGTTCGCGACGTGGGCGGCCCCTCTTTCTCGTTGAAGCGGGCGATCGACGAGAACCGCGTCGCCGGTCCGCGAATCTTTCCTTCAGGCGCGATGATTTCGCAAACGTCCGGACATGGCGACTTCCGCAGCCGCAGCGAGTTGCCGCGCACCGCATTGTGCTCACTGAGCGCTGCGGAAGTGGCGGGCATATCATCGATCGCCGACGGTGTGCCCGAGATGCTCAGACGGGTGCGCGAACAACTGATGCTCGGCGCGAGCCAGATCAAGATCATGGCGGGCGGGGGTGTGTCTTCCATGTTCGACCCGCTCGATTCCATTCAATACACGGAAGAAGAAATGCGCGCCGCGGTCAACGCGGCATCGGACTGGGGAACCTACGTTTGCGCCCACGTGTACACCTCGGCCGGCATTCGCCGAGCCTTGTCATGCGGGGTGAAGTCCATCGAGCACGGCCAGCTTGCGGACGAAGAGACCGTGCGAAGGATTGCCGATGCCGGCGCCTGGTGGAGTCTGCAGCCATTCCTGGCCGACGAGGACGCCAACCCAAAGGCGACTGAAGCGCAGCGTCTGCAGCAGAAGGCTATCGCGGAAGGGACGGTGCGAGCCTTCGAGCTCGGGCAGAAGCACAACGTGAATATGGCTTGGGGAACGGACGTCCTGTTCAATCCTCCGGGTGCCTTGACGCAAGGCAGGCAGCTTTCGAAACTCAGTCGCTGGTTCGAGAACGTCGATGTCCTGCGGCTCGGCACCAGCCGCAATGCAGAGCTCCTCAGTTTGTCAGGCTTGCGCAGTCCCTATCCCGGCGCGCTGGGTATGATTCAGCCCGGCGCTTTTGCGGACCTCCTGGTCATCGAAGGAAATCCGCTCGAGGACATTTCGCTGATCTCGGAGCCACAAAGGAGCATGAGGATCATCATGAAGGACGGCCGGATCTACAAGAACACCTTGGGTCTGCGGGTTCAATAGGCCGGACGTCCTCCAGCGCCAATGTCGATCTTCTCTTTCCAATTACGCGGTTTGCGACGACATGGCGCGCCGAAGTCCGGCGAATATTGAACGGCTGTGTACCTGGTGCCGCTCGCAACGTCTGCACCACACCTGGTTATGCGCTGCATTCGATTGCGATCGGGTAAGCGGTCGATGCCGCAATCAGACCGGTGCCTTCGAGAAATGCGTGCCCTTCAGCGACAGGTCGAACATCAGGCCTTCCTTGGTCTCGACAACGCCCACAATGGAATGGCGAGCTGTGTTGGTGTCGAATTTGCCGTTTTCGCCGCTCTTGAAGAAGGCCACGGATCCATCAACGCCGAGCGTCCAGCTCTTGCTGTTACGGAACCGGTCGAGCGCGTTCTGGGTGAGAAACACGAGGGCCACGCTCTTCGATTCGAAGCCGAGTTGTGCACCCACTGAAGCAGCTTTCGCGTTGTAATAGGTGTTCGGTGCGCCGGGGACGTGCTTTCGGTCGGCACGCGGCAAGCATCAGCGACTCGAGCACGAGGCCGATGAACCCGAGTAGCGCGACCGTGCGATGGGCGAGTCGCAGAACAGCCGCACCGATGCGCTCGAGTAGTTCGATCACACCGTTACGCCGTCGTGTAACGGGCTGCCCGGCGACCTTTCCGACGGCGAGCACAACTGCGTCGAGGAGGGCGAGGCGATCATGGTCAAGACCGGTGGCGTCGTGCAACAGGCTTTGCAGACGTTCCGGGCCGAGCACTTGTGCAAGCAACGCAGCACCGGCGGTGTCGTGTCCGCCGAGCCGGGAGAAATCCAGAGAAGTGATTGCGTCCTGCGTGACCCGCTCCACGCTCAGCGCACGCAGCGTGTCGTAATGCGGAAGTGTCCAATTGCCGATGATCGCCAGCACACCCATCACGGATGTATTGAGTCGTTGGGAGGACGGGAAGGACGTATCGGGCATGCTGGTCGAGGGGCCGAAATTCGAATTCGCGCTGCGCTGCATGAGCGAGCTTGAGCCTCCCATCGAAACCCCGCCTGGCCAGAATTTCTCTGCGGGCCGGGTTATCGCTAGGCCAATTGACGCGAGCTTTGCCCCGCTTCCAGGTTGACCAGCGCGCCGAACTTGTCGGCAATCCGTCGAAGCGCTTCCGCAGAGTCGGGAAGCCGCGCCGTCGAGACGCGAAGAAACTCGCCAGTGCGCGGGCCGACGTGGCAACGGCTGCCACTCGCAACCGATATGCCATGCGCGGCGAGCGCGACGATCGCCGTCTCTTCGTGAGGCACCGCCACCCACAGGTTCAACCCGTCGTCACCCTGGGCGCTCATGCCGCGCGCGAGCAACAGATCGCGCAACGCTGAGCGTCGTGCGGCATATCGTTGGCGGGCGTGGTCGACCGCCGCGTTGGTCCGCGTGTCCGTCAAAAGCCACGCCAGCGCACCTTGAAGAATGCGGCTGTTCATCGCGGCGCCAAAACTGCGAAGCTTGCGCGTCCGGTCGATGAGTCGTGACGAGCCGGCGAGCACGCAGGTCCGCAAGTCGATGCCGTAAGTGTTGCAATAGCCGCGTACGAGGAGCGTGCGTTCGGGCAGCAATGCGCCCATGCTGGGTGCGCTGCGCAACGACAGCGGCCCGATGAAATCATCCTCCACGATCTGCGTCTGCGGGCTTTCGTGAAGCAACCGCGCCAGCTCGTCGAGACGTGCAGCGTCGACGGCGTGTCCCAGCGGCACCTGGGCGCGGGGCTGATAGACGAACGCTGCTGGCCGCCGCTCGAGCGCGGTGCGCAGCGACGAAGGCGTGGGGCCGCGCCCGTCGCACTCCACTGCAATGAGCTCGAGGCCGAGCGTCGAACAGATGTCGAGCAGCCGCGGACTCGTGGGCGATTCGATGGCGAGGAGACGCTGTTCGCCCACGGCGGCCTCGATGGCGAGCAGCGTGCCTTCCGTGCCGCTGCCGGCGGTGCTCCACGCCTCGGGCCGGAATGGCCACGTGGGCGCTACGGCGGCAATGAGGCTCGGTATGGCGTGCTCCTTCGACGCGCGATGGGCTGAGGGTTCTCGCGATCCGGCAAGCAGCGCCTGACCGAGATCGGGCAGGAGTGCGTAGTCGATCAGCCCTTGTGCGAGGTCCCACGAATGATCGTCGGGGGAATCGGCACGGGCGGTTTCTCGTGTTCCGGTATCCGTCACCACCGTGCCGCCGCGCCGGCGCGTGTCGATCAGGCCAAGGTCGCGCAGCCGCGACCACGCGCCGGCGACGGTTGCCGGGCTCACGCCGAGCAGCGGCGCCAGTACGCGCACGGTCGGCAGGCGCGCCCCCGCCTGCAGCCGCCCGGTGCGGATCAGGTCGCGGATGCTGTGGACCAGGTCGCCCCCGCCGTCCGTTTGAACATATCGTGCAATCCAGTCCGCCTCCGCCAGTTGGCCGGTTTCGCTCTCCACGCCGTCGGGCGCCGTTTGGTGTTTGGTCATTCAATCATCCGTTGCATGTTCGCTGTCGGTTAATTCGCCGCTGTGCCGCGCCAGATAAGGGAAAAGGGTTCCGCGCAGCGATCTGTGCCGCCGTTTCGAGCCGTTTCGCATCCTCGGGCTTTCTCTCTTCGACAGCATTGTCGATCGCCGATCGCGACGTTGAACATATTTTTATAATATAAACATATCTGAATATGTTACTGGAACGAACGTCAGAGCGGGTATCTAATCACGTCACGGCAATCTTATCGAACCATCTGGAAAGAGCACTCTCATGAGCGAACAGCGCAGCGCAACCGCAAAAACCATCGGCGTGACTGGCCGCTATCTGGTCGAAAGCCGCGGAAATTTCTTCGCCTCCGATTCGCCCTCCGCGCGCGACGGCGAGACGGCGGCAGTGGAGCCTTCGGAGCTTCTGCTCTCGGCGCTCGGCGTGTGCGCACTCGGCAGCGTCGAAAAGGCCGCGCGGGAATTCGAGTTGAACGTGCGCCATGCCGATGCCACCGTCGATTCACTGCGCGACCCTGACGACCGTACTCGCTTTGCCCGCGTGCATATCGAGGTGACGGTGCACGGCGTGACGCAGCCCCAAGCGCAGCGGTTGATCGACCATTTCACGAGCGGCTGCGTGATCTACAACACGGTGCGCCGCGCCGGCCCGATTTCCGTCGCAGTCACGGCTCATCCCTAACCCGTCGCATCCGACCGTAACGAAGCAGACATGGCACGCAAACCGTTTCATCTCGCCTGGTTCATCTCCCGCGGCTTCGGTCCCAAGGCATGGCGGCTGCCTTGGGGCGGCCCGAACCCCAAGGGCTGGACGTCGCCCGATCTTTTCGTGGATCTCTCGCGCGCACTCGAACGCGCCGCGTTCGACTACGTGATGATCGAAGACTCGTCGAACATTCCGTACACCTATCAGAATTCGCACGATATCTATCTGCGCTACGCGGTCGATTCGCCCAAGCTGGATCCGGCCGTGCTTGCATCGTTCCTGATTCAGGCGACACGGCGGCTCGGCGTCGTTACGACGCTTTCGACGACCGAATATCACCCGTTTCAACTCGCGCGCCTGACCAACACACTCGATCATGTGAGTCACGGCCGCGCAGGCTGGAATCTCGTGACGGGCAGCAACGACGGCGGCGCACAGAACTTCGGGCTCGACAGGCAGTATCCGCACGACCAGCGCTACGACATGGCCGACGAATACGTGGATCTGGTCACCAGACTGTGGGAGTCGTGGGATGCCGACGCCGTGGTAATGGACCAGCAGAACGAGATTTTCGCGGATCCTTCGAAGGTGCATCCGGTGCATTTCGAGGGCCAGTACTTCCGGTCGCGCGGCCCGCTTGGCGCCCCTCGCTCGCCGCAGGGAAGGCCTGTTATCTGCCAGGCGGGCGGATCGCCGCGCGGCCGTCAATTCGCCGCGCGCTGGGCCGAAACCGTGATCGGCACCGCGCGCAGTGTCGCTTCGATGAAAGCGTTTCGCGACGACATTCGAGCCAAAGCCCGCGAGGCGGGACGCGACCCGGACAGCATCAAGGTGCTGTTCCTGATCACGCCCATTGTCGACGAGTCGCGCGAAAACGCCGAAATGCGCCGTCGCGCGCAACTCGAAGACGCGAGCCGGCATCTGGACGCGCATCTGGCGTCGCTCTCGCGCACGAGCGGCATTGATTTTTCGAAGTTCGATCTGGATGAGCCGCTTCCCGAGTTGAAATCGAACGGCCATCAGACGCTCGTCGCCCAGTACAGCGGCCGCACGCTTCGCGAAATCAGCGGCACCGGCAAGATGCTCTCGGACGTGAATCTGGTCGGCACCGCGCAGGATGTGGCCGCGCGGCTCAGCGAAATCGTCGACGAGGTGGGCGGCGATGGTTTTCTGCTGATGGACCCGGATCTCACGCGCCGCTACATCGCCGAGATCACCGATGGCCTCGTTCCCGAGCTCCAGCGGCTCGGCGTCGTGCGCACGCAATACGAACATGAGCAATTCCGTGACAACCTGATGGCGTTCTAGCGCGCGTCCGGTCTGCTGCTTGCCCCATCAACCTGCGATACGTTAAGACATACTAATTACCTATGTACGCGAACCAATCGATCCGTGAGCCTTCGGCGCCGGGCAGCACCTCACTCACGCGGCATGCATGGGTCGTGATCGCCATTGTCACGACCTTCTGGATAGCGGACGGATACGACACGTTCGTGCTGCTCGTCACGGCGCGCCCCGCGCTGGCGGACCTGCTGCCGCACGAGGCATCGCCGTTTTTCGCCCGCTATCTCGGCTATCTGGTGATGATCACGCTTGCCGGATGGGCAACCGGCGGCGTGCTGGGTGGCGTGCTGGGCGACCGGCTCGGGCGGCGCAAGGTGATGCTGCTGGGCGTCGTGCTCTATAGCCTCGCCACGACGGCGTCGGCGCTTACGTCGACATGGCAGTGGCTCGCGCTCGCGCGCTTTCTCACGGGTATCGGCATTGGCGCGGAGTGGGGCGTGGGCACGTCGCTGCTCCAGGAGACGTGGCCCGAAAAGTGGCGCACGCGCGGTGCCGGACTTCTGCAGGCGGGCTTTTCAGTGGGCGGCCTGCTGGTCTCCGGGCTGTGGATTCTCGTCGGATCGTCGTTCGGATTGTCGTGGCGCTGGATGTACCTGTTCGGCATCGTGCCGCTGCTCATCATCTTCGCGGTCTACCGCCACATTCCCGAGTCGGCACGCTGGACGCAGACCCGCAACGAGGTCAGTCCGCTTGCATTGTTCGCACAGCCGTACGTGCGTCGTCGTCTGCTGGCTGCGCTCGCCGTGTCGGTGGCCATTACCGGCGGGTGGTGGGCGGTCACGTCTTTTCTGCCGACCTTCGTCGCAAGTCTCGCGCATGATCCGCGCGAGGCAGCGTCGCTCGCCGGCTGGGCCGGTGCGCTTTACAACCTCGGCGAGATCGTCGGCTGCATTGCGATGGGGTTTCTCGCCGAAGCATGGGGCCGCCGTCCGACGACGATCGTCTATCTGCTCGGCTCGCTTCTGATCGTGCCATTCGTGTTCGCCGGCCTTGGCTCCGCGAAGGCGGTAACGGTTGCGCAACTGGTGTCGGGGTTCTTCACCGGCGGCCTGTACAGCTGGTACGCGATCCATACGCCGGAACTCTTCCCCACGCGCATCCGCGCGACCGCCATCAGCGTCATCTTTTCAGGTGCGCGCTATCTGGCGATGGCGGGTGCGATCGCCGCGGGCACGCTCGCGGCGGCACTCGGCGGAATGGGGAAGGTGGCGTTGTGGTTCGCTCCAATCTATCTGCTTGGTGCGGTTGCGGTGCTGTTCCTGCCCGAGACACGCGGCAAGGGGCTGCCAGACTGACATTGTTGCGCGCGCATCTAATCGACGGATGGGCGCATGTCAGCTGTCCGGCCCCGAAGGCGTGCTCTGACGCTGCACAACCTGCGCGAACATGAGGCCGTCGTCGGATTCGTTGAGCGAGTTTTTCCGGTCCAATGCGGCGCCTGCCGGTTGCGCCACGAGCGGTGTCGCCAAAGGCCCGGCCGTGGTCCTGACGGGAGCGCACTGGCGTAGCGCCTGCATCAGGATTCTGGGCGGTCCGTCCGCAACATCGTAGACGACCGATTTGGCGCGGCGGCTCGCGGTCAGCACCTGGGCGTCGCGCATCACACCGAGATGCTGCGAAAGGTTGGGCTGACGCAGTCCCAGCGCCAGTTCGATTTCGGAGACCGCGCGCGGACCGTCGAGCAGCAGCATGGCAATCGCGAGCCGGCTGGGATGGCTCACGATACGCAAATAATTGGCAATGGCGGTGATGTCCTGTGTGTCCATTCCGTGTTCGCTCATGCGCGCCGTCCTCGCTTGCCCGGTGCGCGTTCCGGCGGCGCGTCCTGGGCGATCTGGCGAGTCTGATAGTACCAGTCGAGTACATCGTCTTCCGAAAGGCGTTTCGACGCGTCCTCGATCGTCTTGGGTGGCGGCACCACGCATGGTGAACCCGGTTGCCAGTCAGCCGGTGCGTAGAGATTTTCCTGCCAGGTCATTCGGACTGCCTGGAAGAGGCGGAATGCTTCCTCGACCGACCGGCCGGTGGAGATGGGATACCAGCTGATCGCCTTGATGATGCCCTCGGGGTCGATCAGGAACATGCCGCGCACCGTGCTCGACGAAACCGCTTTCGGCGGCAGCATGCCATAGGCCTTCGCCACGGCCATTGACGGGTCTTCAACGACAGGAAATGGAATGTCTATGTTGAAGCGCTCCTGAATACTGCGCAGCCATGCGAGATGTGAGTAGAGCCCGTCTATGGAAAGCGCGAGAAGCTCGCAGCCAAGCTCCTTGAAACGCGGAGCGATGCGTGCAAAAGCGATCAATTCGCTCGTGCAGACCGGCGTGAAATCCGCAGGGTGGGAAAAGAACAGCAGCCATTTTCCGCGGTAATCCGCCGAGGAAACCATTCCCATTGTGGAGCGCGCCTCGAAGTCGGGCGCGGGTTCGTACAGGAAGGGCGGCCGCTGAGCGCGAAAGTCTTCTCCGATGTTGTCCATTCAATTTATCCGTTGTTGCGGAATTGCTGGGTTAGCGAATAACGAAAGCGTTTTTTGTTTGTTGACTTGCGAAAGTGCGAAATCAATACTGCGATTTCAATGCGAAACGAATGTAATTTAGCGGTTTCGAGCCAGAAAATCTACTAATACTTATCGCAATCTACAAGTGAATACTATCAAATCCACAAACGTCAAAACTACACCGGCACTCGTCGTGCCGCCGCTGACTCCATTCGATTCGTCGCTGAAAGTCGATCGCGCTGCGCTCGCTACTCATATCGACTACGTGGTCGAAGACTGCCGCGCCACGATGGTGGTCGCAGCCGGCGTCGAGACGCAGGAATATCACTATCTGCCGTTCGAGGAGCGCAAGGCGCTCGTGCGCGCCACGGTCGAGGCTGTCGACGCCCGGGTTCCCGTGGTGGTCGGCATCTCACATCCTTCGATCCGCAGCGCTGTCGAACTGGGACAGCTTGCTTCCTCGCTCGGCGCGCACGCCATCCAGCTGCTCGCGCCGTTGCGTCCGTTCGGCGGCGCGCCCAGCACGGCGGAGGTCGTCCGCTATTTCGAGTTGATCGCGCGCGAAACCGAACTGCCGATCATGCTCTATCTGAATCCCGGTCCGGGCGCCGACCTCGGCCCGGAAGCAACGGTCGAACTGGCGAAGCTCGAGCGCGTGAAGTACGTGAAGGAAAGCTCGCGCGACCTCGCACGCGTGGGACGGCTCATCGAACAGATCGATCGCGCGGGTCACGCACAGTACCTCACGACGTCGCAAATGCTGCTGATCACGCTGCAACTGGGCGGCAGCGGCGCGACCATGCCGCCGCCGCTTGCCGAACTGGGCGCGAAGATCATCGCCGCATTCGCCGGCGGCAACGCAGCCGAAGCCGCGCGACTGCAACAGCAGTTTTCGCTGTTTCCCGCGCGCTGGATGCATCGCGGTCTGCTGCCGACCATGAAGGCGGCGCTGCACGCGTTGGGCCGCTGCATCGGCGAGCCGTACCCGCCGTTCGGCACCCTGACCGACGACGAAGCCGCGCAGATCGCAACCTATCTCCAATCCACAGACCTTAGCCACGTCACTGAAAATCATGCTTGAAATCCAACGACTTTCGGTCGCCGAAGCGGCCATCCTGCTTGAAGGCGCACGCCTGAAAGCCACTGAACTTGCCATTCCGATGTGCACCGCCGTGACCGACGAATCGGGCCACCTCATCACGTTCGAGCGGATGGACGGCGGCAAGATCAGCAGTATCAGCATCGCGATCGACAAAGCGTTCACGGGCGCTGTCGCGCGCAAGGGCACGCACGTCTACAACCAGCTCTGCGTGCCGGGCAAGGGCACGTTCGGTATTCACGTCACGAACGGCGGGCACTTCAGCATCATCGGCGGCGGTCTGCCGGTGACGGTGAACGGCGCGATCGTCGGCGGCGTGGGTGTGAGTTCAGGAACCGCGGACGAAGACCTGATCGTGGCCGAAGCGGCCGTGGCCTGGTTCCGCGAACGGACCGGCTTCGCGGAGTAAGCGCGCGGCGCACGAGGGACCTCATTTTCCAGGCGCGAGAACCATGTCTACCATTACCGTCAATTCCAGTACCGCACTGCGTGGCCCGCTCGATTTCCCCGACAGCCCGCTTTCCCAGGCAGCAAAGCAACCGCTGATGCTTGGCCTGTTCCTGCCGATCCAGACCGGCGGCTTCTCGCAGTCGACGTATCCGCGCGGGACCGACTGGTCGTTCGAATACAACCGCGCGCTCGCGCTGCGCGCGGAAGCGCATGGCTTCGAATTCGCGTTCGGTCTCCAGCAGTGGGTGCCGAAGGGAGGCTTTGGCGGCGCTTCGCACTATCGTGAGAATTTCCTCGATCCGTTCATGGCCACGGTTGCGCTGAGCGCGTTGACCAGGCGGCTCATCACCATTTCGACCGTGCATATCCTGTATGGCGATCTGCATCCGCTGCATCTCGCGCGTTTCGCGGCGACGGTGGATCACATCGCGGGCGGCAGGTTCGGCTTGAACATCGTGACGGGATACGATGCCGCGGAGCCGCGCATGTTCGGCATGGAACGTATCGTGCACGACGAACGCTACGATCGGGCCAGCGAATTCGCGTCCGTGCTCGAAACACTCTGGGCCGGCGAAGAGAATCTCACGCACGAGGGGCGCTTCTACCGGCTGGAGGGCGCGTATGTTTCGCCGCGGCCCAAATATGGCCGGCCGATCATGGTTTCCGCGAGCGCTTCTCGCGCGGGTTTCGAGTACGCGTCGCGGCACTCGGACGTGGTGTTCACGTCGAGCCCGGCGGGCGCCGTCTTCGAGCGCGCTATCGAGGCGTTGCCCGAGCACGTCGCGCAGATTCGTGAGCCTTATGCGGGAACGGGCCGCGATCCGAAGGTCATCATCTTCCCCATGATCATCTGCAAGCCGACGCGCGAAGAGGCTTTCGCGTATCGCGACGCGATCGTGGCACAGGCCGATTACGAGTCGATCCGCGCGTATACGGCACGGCACAGCGGAGGCGATGCCCAGGGATGGAAGGGGCACGTTCCCGCCGACCGGGTTCTCGGCGGGCATATCCAGATAGTTGGGAGTCCAACGGATGTGGCCGACGCCTTGCAGAAGCTGCACGAAGCAGGCTTCGACGGCGTTCAGCTGGGCTTCTACGACTATGCGCCGGAACTCGAATTCTTCGCGCAGAACGTGGTGCCGTTGCTCGAAGCGCGCGGCCTGCGGTCGAAGGCCGTATGAGCACCGGTCTGATCCTGAACGCGGTGGTGCTGGGTGTCGGCATGCATCCGGGCGCATGGCGCTACCGGCGCGACGAGGCGTTTTCGTCGCTCGGGCTGCCGTTCTATCGCGAGCTTGGCCGCACGGCGGAGGCGGGCTGTCTGCACGCGCTTTTTCTTGCCGATACGCTGGCGGTGGGCGAGGAGAACTTCGAGCGGCCCAATCTCGGCGCGGTAGATCCGCTGCTCGCGCTTGCCGCGATAGCGGACGCGACCACCCATCTCGGTCTCGTGGGCACGGCGTCGACGACCTATAACGAGCCGTTCAGTCTCGCCCGGCGTGTCTCGACGCTCGATCATCTGAGCGGCGGCCGTGCCGGCTGGAATGTAGTGACGACCTTCGTGCCCGACGTGGCCGCGAATTTCGGCGACGCGCCGCTGCCGGCGCCCGCGTCGCGCTATGCGCGAGCGGAGGAGTTCGTCGACGTGGTGCGGGCGCTCTGGCAGAGCTGGTCGCCGCGGGCGCTCGTCGGCGACAAGGCTGCGGGCGTGTTCGTCGACGCCGCGCAGGTACACGCCATTGATCATCGCGGCGAGCACTTCAGCGTGCGGGGACCGGCGACGCTGCCGCCTTCGCCGCAGGGTTCGCCGGTGCTGTTTCAGGCGGGATCGTCCGAAGCGGGCCGCGCGCTGGCCGCACGCACGGCCGACGCCGTGTTCACGGCGCAGAACACGCTCGCCGGAGCACAGGCGTTCCGCGCGGATATCCGCGCGCGGGCGCGCGCATTCGGCCGGGATCCCAACCGCGTAGCAGTGCTGCCCGGTCTGTTGGCGGTGCTGGGCGGCACTGAAGCGCAGGCGCGCGAACGCAAACGTGAACTCGACGCACTTGCCGGCAACGCCGAACTCAGGAAGCTCGCGCTGCGCGTGGGCGTTCCCGTCGACGCGCTCGAACTCGACAAACCGTTGCCGTTCGATGCCATCCGCGAGAACACGGCCTTCAAGGGATCGGAGGGATTTCGCCGCGCCGCGCTGGAACTGGGGCTGCAGGAGAACCTGACCGTGCGCGAGATTCTTTATCGCAACGGCGGCGGGCATCTGCAGGTGGTCGGCACACCGGAACAGGTCGCGACGACGATCGAGACGTGGCACAGCGAGCGGGCCTGCGACGGCTTCAATCTGATGATCGACGTGCTGCCGGAAGGGCTCGCCGATTTCACCCAACACGTGATTCCGCACCTGCAAAAGCGCGGTCTTTTTCGCAGCGAGCCGGTTGGCACGACGCTGCGATCCAATCTAGGTCTATGAGGTCAGCGATGTTGCAGTACACGAAAACAGACGACGTGGCGCGTATCACGTTCGACAGTCCCACGACATCGAATGCGATCACGTACCGCATGATGAACGATTACATCGCGGCGCTCGCTGCGGCGCGCGAGAGCCGCGCGCGCTTCCTGCTGATCGACGCCAAAGGCGCCGACTTCACCGTGGGCCGCGACCAGAAGGAGCGCGTGCCCGATGTGACGCGCGAACAGAACCTCACGCTGATTCTCAAGGCCAATGCCGCGCTGCGTGCCTTCGACGGCGTGAGCATTGCGCTGATCCAGGGTCGCGCGCTGGGTTTCGGCTCGGGCATCGCGTTGCACAGCACGATTTCGATCGGCGCCGCCGACGCCGTGCTTGGCTTCGACGAGATCCATCACGGACTGGCGCCGCTCGTGGTGGCCGCGTATGCGCCGTATTTCATCGCGCCGCGCATCGCGCAGGAGCTCGTGATTACGGGGCGCGCAGTGCCGGCGGAGGAAGCGCGCGCCATCGGCCTGCTGAGCCGCGTGGTGCCGCGCGCCGAACTCGAGCGTGCGGGACAGGCGCTCATCGAAAGTCTGCAAGGCTATCTGCCTTCGGCATTGCGCCTGCTGCGCGACTATCACGAGGGCGTTGCCCGCTATCCCGACGACGCGACGCTCGGCGCCGCCGTGCAGCGCCTCGCGACGTGGATCGAACAAGGCAAGCCGTGAACCCAACGACGCACAAACCAACTCGCATCATGCTAAAAGAACAGATTGCCGCGACCCTGCTTGGGCTCGCGCGGATCGCGGCCGTTGCGGCCGCAACGGTATCGATGGCGCAGGCGGCGCAAGCAGCCGAAGCACCCTACAAGCTCGGCTATCTCGTCGACGCATCGGGGCAGCAGTCCACCACGCTCAAACCCACGTTCGACGCGTTCCAGCTCTATATCGCGCAACTGAATCGCGCAGGCGGCGTCAACGGGCGGCAGGTGCAGATCGTCACACGCGATATCCAGAGCGACACGCAACGCTCGCTCAACGCGGTCGAGCAGCTCAGGAGCGAGAGCGTTTCGGCGGTGCTCGGCCTTGGCGCGACCAACACGCACGCGCCTGTATACGCGGCGGCGCAGAAGCTCGGCCTGCCCGTGCTCGCGTCGAATCCGATCAACATTCCGATCGTGCTTCCGCCGGTCAAGCCATATGCGTTCGGGCTAGGCCAGGAGTTGAGCCTCGCGGGCATAATCGGCGGGCACTTTGCGCACCGGTTGCGGCCGCAGGGCAAGACCATCGCGTGCGTGGCATTCGAAGTGCCGGGCTCGATTCTGAGCTGCAACAAGATCCTCGAACAGGCAAAGGCCGAAGGCTATCAGCGCGGCGAGCTCTATACGGTGCCCATCAGCCAGCGCGATTTTCGCGCGGTCGTCGACAGGATCGTGTCGCTGAATCCTGACGTCGTGGCCGACTGCATCGGCCGCGAACATCTTGCCGCTCTGCTGCCGGTGCTGGCCGCTTCCGCATATAGCGGGATCTTTCTCTCGATGGACACCGGCATCGGCGACAAGACGCTGATCGATGCCGTTCCGGCGAACTCGAAACTTCAGGTCTACAGCTTCACGCGTTTCGTGACGCATGGCGACGGCGCCGGTTCGCAAGCGAGCGCGCTGCGCACCGCGCTCGCCGCCGCCCACATGCCAGACGACGACGCGAGTTACGCGGGCGGCTGGGCACTGGGGCTCGTCGTGACCGACGCGCTGCGCCGTTGCCAGGGCGCGTGCGGCCCCGATGCGCTGCGGGCCGCGCTGGAGAACGTGGACATCGACAGCGGCGGTCTCACGGGCGCGCGTCTCACCTTCACGCCGAACGACCACTATGGACCGTCCGCGTGGCGTCTGTATCGCTACGACGCAGCGGGCAAGTCTCTTTCTGCGGTGGGCGGCTGGCAGCGCATTGCGAGCGACGGCAAGCTCACGCCCTGAGGATTGTGATGAACGTCTGGTCTTTCTCGCTCGATCTGCTGAGCAGCGCCGTAACTTACGCGTTGCTTGCGCTCGCCGTGGTGCTTGCGTGGCGCACGAGCCGCGTGCTGATGTTTTGCGTGGGCGAGATCGGCATGACGAGCGCCTATGTGATGAACGGCATCGCTCGCGCAGCGGGCGGCGGCGTGTGGGGTTTCGCGCTGGGCGTGGCCGGTGCGCTCGTCGTGGCCGCGCTGATCGGCTGGCTGCTATTCGCGCTGCTCCGGCAGCTGTCCGCGGCGGGCGATTACTTTGTCGGGACGGTCGTCACCATCGCCGTGAGCATCTTTCTTACGGGCCTGATGTCTTCGGTATGGAGCGGGGAAACCGTGCAACTGCCGCTGCCGCATCCCATGCTTGCATGGGGCGGCGTGACGTTCTCCGCGGTCAGTGCGTGCATCGTGGTGATCGGCGCGGCGCTGATCGGCGTGCTCCTGTTCGCGTTCTACCAGTCGCGCGCCGGGATCGAACTGCAGGCTGTAGCGGGCAACTGGACGCTCGCGGTACTGAGCGGCATTCCCGCAGCGCGCTGGTTCGCGGCCGTCTGGATCGTCGCGTCGATGCTGAGCGCCGTGGGCGGAATCTTTTCAGGGGCAATATCGGCCGTGTCGATCAGCGGGGCCGCTGTGGGTTTCTCGGGGATCGTCGCGGCGATCATGGGCGGATTGACGAGTCCCGCGGGCGCACTCGCGGGCGCGTTCGCGCTCGCCCTCGGCGAGAACCTCACGAGCCTCTGGTTCGACGCGCGTTACAGCGTCGCCGTGCCGGTCGTCCTGCTGGTACTTCTGCTGGCCCTGCGGCCGGCGGGGTTGAGCGGACGCGTCGAACACATTTCGAGAAGTTGAGCTGAGCATGTCGAGTCTTCAATCAGGTGCGCTGGAACCGCATACGCGCACGATCTTTCCTCGCGGCGCCGTGCAGCCCGCGCTGCTCGCGGTGGCGATCGCGGCACTCGGGGCGCCGTTCGCGCTGGGCGGCTATGGGCTTTACATTGCATCCAGCGGTGGTGTGATGGCGCTCGGCGCGATGGCGCTCACGGTCCTTTCGGGATCCGCGGGCCTACCCTCGCTCGGCACCGCCGCTTTCATGGCAATCGGCGCGTTTTCGGCGGGCATTCTTGCGACGCAATGGGGCTTGGGTATGCTGCCGGCCCTTCTGCTCGCGCTCGTTCTCGGTTTCGCCGCCGGCGCGGGTGTCGCGTTGCTCACGTTACGTGTTTCAGGGCTTTATCTGGCGGTCGGCACGCTGGCATTGCAGCATGTCGTGCAGATCGTCGCGACCGACCTCGATCTTAAGTTTACCTACGCAAGCGGCTTCATGCTCGAGTCACCGCATATTGCGGGCCTCGCGATCGATACGCCGGCGAAATGGTGGGGGATGACGATCGTGCTTCTGCTCGGCGTCTATGTGCTGTTTCGCAGCCTCCAGCGCGGCCATGTGGGACGCGAGTGGGCTCTCCTTCGCATGGAGCCGACGGCGGCCGCGACACTGGGCGTTTCGCCTGTGCGTGCACGGCTCACGGTCTTCGCGTTGACGTCTGCGGTGATCGCCGCATCGGGCGCCATCGACGGATACCGGCTGGGCAATGTTCAGGCGACGGGCTATTCGCTGCATCTGGCCATCATGTATCTCACGGTCGTCGCGCTCGGCGGCGCGGGCGGACTCGTGGGCGCGGTGGTCGCCTCGTATGCGATCGTCGTGCTGCCCGACGCCATTGCGGCGGTCCTCGCCACGCTGGGTATCGATGCCACCACGCGCCTTGCGGGCATCGACAACATGTTGCTCGGCGCGCTGCTCGTCTGTGCGTTGCTCGATCTTCCGGCGCGCGCGAGGCGCGTCATTCTGCGCCCTGGCGCTGCATCCGCCGCGCGGAGGGAACCGTGACTGAAGCGCAGCTTATGGAAGTGCGCGCGCTGTCGATTACGTACGGCGTGGATCGCGCGGTGGACCACGTCTCGTTCTCCATTGCTCGCGGTACGAGTCTGGTGCTCGCGGGCAACAATGGTGCGGGCAAGACTTCCGTGCTCGGCGCGCTGGCGGGTTTACGCCTGCGCGGCCAACGTGTCAGCGGTGAAGCGGTGTTCGGCGGCGTGGTCTTGCGTACGGGCGATATCGCGCAGCGTATCAGGCAGGGTGTGCGCCTCGTGCCGGACCGTGAGAAGGTATTCGGTTTGCTGAGCGTCGCCGACAATCTGCGGATCGGCGCCGCGCGCACGCGCAACAACACGATTCGTCTCGACGACGTACTGGGATGGTTTCCGCGACTTGCCGAACGCAGAGGCTCGCTCGCGGGCAACCTCTCGGGCGGCGAGCAGCAGATGCTCGGCATCGGCATGGCTTTGCTCGCCTCGCCGCAACTGCTATTGCTCGATGAACCGACGCTCGGGCTCGCCGTGCCGGTAATCGAGGATCTGTGCGAACGGCTCGCGCGTTTGCGCCGCGAAGCCGGTCTTACGATGCTCGTCGCGGAGTCCGATTCGCAATGGCTTGCCGCGCTCGCCAACACTGCCGCCGTGCTGGATCGCGGACGTCTGCTGCGTACGTTCGGCACGTTGTCACAGGACGATCTCAGCACGATCCACGATCTTATGCTGGGACTTGGCGCGAACGGCGATGAAGCCGATCGCCCGGAGGATCACCATGCAACGGTCTGATCCGTCGATTGTATTGAGCCTCCAGCGCGTGAATCTCTCGTTCGGCGGGCTTCAGGTGCTGCGCGACGTCGAATTGTGCCTGCAGGCCGGGGAAGTGCTTGCGCTGATCGGCCCGAACGGCGCGGGCAAGTCCGCGCTGCTCAACTGCATCACGGGTGTCTACCGTCCGGCGGCAGGCAGCGAGATACGGCTGCACGACACGCGTATCGACGGCCTCGCGCCGCATCGTGTCGCGAGACTCGGTATTGGGCGTACGTTTCAGGGACTCAAGCTCCTGCGTGAGCGCACAGTGCTCGACAACATTCTGCTCGGCTGGACGACGCGGTTTTCGCTCGGCGCACTGGGCAGCCTCGCGCGGCCGTGGCGCGCGCGTCGCGAGGAGCGCGAGGCCCGCGAGCGAGCGTATGCGATGGCCGAGCTATGCGGTCTCGCCGAACTGCGCGATGTGTACTGCGGCGAGCTTCCACTTGGCGTGCTGCGTCGCGTCGATCTGGCGCGCGCGTTGTTGCGCGATCCGGACGTCCTGTTGCTGGACGAGCCCGCCTCCGGGCTCAGCCACGATGAGAGGCCGTTGATCGGCGAACTGGTGCGCATTGCGTGCCAGGACGCAAAACGGTCTGTCGTATGGATCGAGCACGATCTCGACCTCGTATTGACCGAAGCGCACCGCGCCGTGGTGCTGCATCACGGCACGGTGGTGACTTCCGATAACCCCGCTCAACCTTCCGGCCGCGCGCGTCTGCTGACGGCTTACCGGAAAGGGCGGTTGACAGCGTAGAAGTGCTCACCGCCGCCTCGTGGACGCGAGGTGGTCAGTTCCATGTTTTCTTCACACACTGCAGTGTCTGGAACGGTTGAAATTTTGGTCATATAATCAGGTATACTAACTATGAAAAAATTAAATAGTCTGTTTGGGGCCGTGATTGCTGTGTTCACGGTGGCGGCACACGCGCAAAGCAGCGTGACGCTATATGGCAGTATCGACGAAGGCGTCACCTATACGAGCAACATCAAGGGGCACGGCACCGCCTCCGTTGGCCCCGTGGCGGTGCCTGACTTCTACGGCATTCGCGGATCGGAAGACCTGGGCGGCCAGTTCAAGGCGATTTTCGCCCTGCAGAACGGTTTTCTGTCGAGCACGGGTGCCGGCACGATTGCGGGTGAGGCGTTCAGCCATTTCGCGTGGGTCGGCCTGTCGAGCAATCGTTACGGCGCGCTGACGCTCGGTCGTCAACTGGATCTCACAACGGAAACGCTGCGTCTGGATTCGGACGGCAGCGTGCAGTACACGTTCTATCTGTTCCACCCCGCCAACCTGGACAACCTCGGCATTCGCGGCGACTCGATCAACAACTCGGTCAAGTACGCGACGGCGGATTTTCATGGTCTCAAGGCAGCCGTGCTCTACGGCTTCGACGATACGTCGACGCAGCCGGGGCGTGTCGTCAGTGCCGACGTGATCTACACGAACGGGCCGTTGCGTGCATCTGCGGTTTATAGCAGCTGGCGCAACCACTCGATCGACGTGGGTTCGCAACTGGGATATACGAGCTTTCTCGGTCAGTCGCTCGCGAAGGGCAGCGTCTTTCTCGCGAAGAAGCAGGACATTGGCGGTCTTTCGGCGACATGGTCGGTCAACCGGAATCTGGCACTGCACGGCGTGCTTACGCAAGTCAATCTGAGCAGCGACTATGGTTCGGGCCGCATGAGAACCGTCGAGCTTGGCGCGGATGTGCATACGAGCGTGGCCAATATGGTGACGTTCGGCGGATACGCGTCGTGGCTGACGGGCACGCGCTACACGGAAGTCGGCGTGGGCGACGTCTACTCGCTGTCGAAGCGCACGATTGTCTACGCGCAGGCCGTTTATCAGCACGCGCAAGGTTCCGGCAATGCGGCGATTCCGCTGCTTTCGCCGTCGAACAGTCCCAACCAGACGGCGTTACGCGTGGGCGTGCATCAGTTTTTCTGAGTCGGCTTTAGGGCCGGTTTATTCGACGGCGGCTTTGCACGGAGTGGCAGGGTCTGCGTGTCAGTCATCTATCAAGTTCTAAAGGAGAGCATCATGAGTCTACGTCTTGGCGATATCGCACCGGATTTCGAGCAACAGTCGAGTGTCGGCCCGATCAAATTCCATGAGTGGCTGGGCGATAGCTGGGGTGTGCTGTTTTCGCATCCCGCTGACTTCACGCCGGTTTGCACGACCGAACTCGGGCTGACCGCGAAGCTCGCCGACGAATTCGAGAAGCGCAACGTGAAGACCATCGCGCTGTCGGTCGACAGCGCCGAGTCGCACAAGGAGTGGATTAAAGACATTAACGAGACTCAAGCGGCCAATGTCGGCTTCCCGATTCTCGCGGACGGCGACCGCAAGGTTTCCGAGCTGTACGACATGATCCACCCGAACGCGAACGAAACGCTGACCGTGCGCTCGCTGTTCGTGATCGACCCGAAGAAGAAGGTGCGTCTCATCATCACCTATCCGGCTAGCACGGGCCGTAACTTCGACGAAGTGCTGCGTGTGATCGATTCGCTGCAACTGACCGACAGTCACTCGGTTGCAACACCGGGCAACTGGAAGCAGGGTGATGACGTGGTGATCGTTCCGTCGCTGAAGGACGAGGAAATCATCAAGCAGAAATTCCCGAAGGGCTATAAGGCGCTGCGTCCGTATCTGCGCCTGACACCGCAGCCGAACAAGTAGGGTGATGAATATTAGCCTTGTGTCTGTCGCAGTGCGGTGCCTACTTTCGGACGTCCGGTAGTCCACTGGCTCTGGCCGGCCATCCAGCGGCGCTTGGTACGCCAAACGGAACGGTCTGCTCCATCCCCTTAGGGTGCCGTCGGGGGCTTAAAGGCGGGTCGCCAGACAGATCAGGCGAATACTGCAAGCGGTTCCCTTGCTGTCTGCACAACGTGTCGGGTATCGTTTCCGCATGCCGCCTTGAATGGTGCAAGTGATTCAGTTTCGCCGCCTGGTAATCAGGTCGCCCACGCCGGTATGTATGGCGATCTCCCGGATATAGCCTCTGGAATACTCCACCCCCACGCGCTTGTGGATTACTGCGCGCAGGCGTGCGTTATTCCAGTGGTCGCCGTCCATGCCGTGCTGCCGGGGTGACTGGCTACCCACGCAAGTAGCTCATCGTTGACTGTAAGACGTGTTTCGGTTCGCCGTTTAGGTGGATGCATCAGATGGGAGAGTTCCAACTCCACAACGAGCTGGCGAACGTACCCGTTGGAATGTGGACTTGCCCCTGCATGACCGGACATGCGGTCACGCTTAGGTTGGTGAATCTGCTCGCTGGCGAAACTCGCGTGGTGAGCAGTATTTCAGGGCGCTGTGCGGATGCGACTCGTTGTAGTGGTCAAACGCGATGGCCAGGTTGTGCAACGCCGTTCTCGCGTCCGGCTTGGGCATCCACGAGACGTAGTCTCTCTTCATCGTTTTGACGAAGCTCTCGGCCATTCCGTTGCTCTGCGGACTTCTGACCGGCGTCGTGATGGGTTTCAGGCCCACTTTTTTCGAGAACGTCAGCGTCTCCTCGGCAATGTAGCAGGAACCGTTGTCGCTGAGCCATTCGATTTCGTTGTCGGCCTTTAACGCACCATCGAAACGGTTTTCTACAGCTTGAAGCATGACATCACGCACCATGTCTCCGGTATAGCCTCCAGTGGTCGCAGCCCAGCTCATGGCTTCCCGGTCACAGCAGTCCAGTGCAAAGATGACGCGCAGCGGCGAGCCGTCATCACAGCGGAATTCGAAGCCGTCCGAGCACCAGCGCGCATTGCTCTGGTCCACCGCGACCCTTCCATCGTGCCGGCGCCTGGATTCGGGATGTCGAGGGCGGCGCTCAAGCAGCAGGCCGTGGGTATGCATGACCCGATAAACCCGTTTTGCATTAACCCGAGGCTGTCCCTGTGCCTCCCGGTTTCGGCGTAGGAGAGCCCAGGCGCGCCGGTAGCCGTAAGTAGGCAAATCAGCAACCAACTCCTGGAGCTCGGCAACGAGCGGCATGTCGTCACGGGCGGGTGTCTTGCGCTTGTCGACCCATTCGGCGTCGCGCTTTATTTTCACTGCGAGATTAGAGCGCGACACACCCAGGACATTACAGACCGTCTTCATCGGTCGTCCCCTGGCAGCAATGGTGAGCGCGCAATCAATTTTTTTGCCCGGCCGTACTCCACTGCTTCGCGGAGGATTTCCACTTCCATCGTCTTCTTGCCCAGCAATCGCTGGAGTTCACGAATCTGTTTCATCGCTTCGGCCAGGTCCGATGCCGGTACCACATGCTCGCCGGCACTGACCGCTGACAGGCTTCCGTCCTGATAGAGCTTGCGCCAGGCGAACACCTGGTTTGCATTCACTTGATGACGACGGGCAACTCCGGAAACGGTTGCGCCGGGCTCGAAGGTCTCGCGCACTATCGCAAGCTTTTCCTCGACAGAGCGCCTGCGGCGCTGTTCGGGCTGGGTCAAAACTTCAATGGGTTCCACGTTAGAGCTGGGCTTAAACATAGGCGTAAGACTACCTCAAAGTTTAAGCGTTCCTCGTGTCCGGTTTTCACGGGGGCCGCCCCAGAATGGTAAATATCAAACTTGCGTTTGATTAGCGCCTGAACATCACGATTTCGCCATAAGTCCGAGTCGAAGCCGTGGGCACGTGGTCCTTTTTCCCGCGCGACTGTTACCTTCATGAAGTTTGGTATTGCCCGGATGGGCGCGGCAACTCTCTTCCCGCATGCATCCCGCATGGGCCGGACGGAGACGCTGCTCGGAGCGTCAACGAGGCAGGCAGCCAATGGGTATGGACGTTCTGGGCATCGTCACATATTCAGGCGATGAACATTCACTACGAGTTCGTCGGCTACGGAAAATACAGCGCCCGTTACGACGACGATCTCCTTCCCTATTCGCGAGCTATGTATGAAAGGCAAGCCGGGTGCTTAAAGTGAGAGCGACCGTCGTCCTCGGTCGTGTGACCCAGCGCGGGCCATGAAGAGACGTTCGACACACGTTTCTGATTCGTCGACAATTGGTGAGCGTAAACAACCTTCGACGGAAAACCTGAGATGCTGCTGCAACCGACAGAAATCCAGATTGAATCAACCCGGCTCTTGATCAAACCGTTCTCGGCCAACGACGCGGATGCCACGTTCTCATGCATAACTCCTTCGCTCACCCGTTACATGGCGTGGGAGCCGCCGGCATCCCGGCATGACTTCGATGGTGTTTGGCGGTCCTGGATACCGGCGATAGACGACGGATCGGACTATGTATTCGCAATCCGGCAACGCGCTGACGGGAGTTTCCTTGGGTTGACCGGCCTTCACCGCGTACGCACCGAGAGCCCGGAACTCGGCATCTGGATTCGCGAAGATCATCATCGAAATGGTTTTGGTCGCGAGGCCGTAACTCTGGTTGCACACTGGGCAACGCGAACCATTGGCTGTGCCAGTTTTACCTATCCGGTTGCCGAAGAGAACCGCGCCAGCCGGCGCATCGCCGAATCGTTGGGCGGCGTCATTGTGGAAAGCCGCGCGACACCAAAGTACATATCCGTCGTTTACAGAATTCCTCGCCGGCCAGTCATGAGCGAGGCATAAGCGGTTCGGCCCACAAACTGACATCCGCCGGCCAGGAGGCGAGATTGAAGCAGAGGCGCGGAATCGCTGACAATATGTTTTCAGTCCGGGAGGATAAAGATGGGAAGGAAATATCGGCTGCGGATTTGTTGGTATGTCGCGTTGGGGTTGATGGCGATCGCAGTTGTCTGGATTCGCGCTCCGATACCAGGAGCCGCGTTTTTTTTTGCCGTGGCTTGCTACATTCCGGCGTCACTCCTTTGGATGCTACTAGGACCACTTCTACAAAGGGCTCTTCCGCGAAGCACCAAGTTATTTGGAATAGAAGAACGGGCTCTGCAAATTTCCGTTATTTTGGGCGGAGTCTGCATCAGCGCGTTATTCCTGTTTTTAGGGCAAGCAATGGTCGCAAGTTTTGGAATGGTAGCGATACTGGCCGGAATAGACGGCGTGATTCTTTCAGGTGAAGGCAACGGGCTTGGTTCGACGTCAGAACGGCAATTTTTGGGCCGGACGTAGCTTCGCAGTAACATCCCCTGAGAGGTTGATGTCATCCGGATCGAGGGTCAGCACCGGTGCTCCTGCGTTAAGGTTGAGCTTGGCCATGTTCATCCAGATAACATTTGGCGTGGTCGTCAGCTCGAAAAAATAGAATCGGTTGGTCAGGTCCATCGCGGTGCGATATTCGGTGTTATAGAGGGTCCCAGGTTCATTGTTTGGCGCACCGAACGGAACCGACACGTTGCGTGCAATGGAGAGGATGCTCGCCATTGCTGCACGCTCCGACTTCGGCTCTGGCAGCATCTGGAGGTAGTAGTCTGCCCTCACGAAACGGTCTCGTGGATCAACGTTGCCCGGTAGAACCGTCTGGCGTGTCGCATTGGTGAAATCATACCGAGCGCGATTGGCAAGTTGCTGGTCGTAGGTGGGATCATTGGTCATGATGCGGTACTGTTGACCATGGTGGACCACCAGCTTGCCGTCGATGTATTCCAGGATGGCTGAGTCACCTGTAGCATCCTCGATGGCGAGATGCACCGTCGCCTTCATGCCGTCCACCGCAACCATCACTGGCTGAATCTCGTTCATTAGTTGCAACGCATCATCAACCGTTGCAGCATTGTCAAGAAGGTATTGCCCCCATAAACCGGCTTGTACGCCCAGCTTGGTTTCATCGCGCGGGCCGAAATCTGTCGCAGTCAGATAAAGCATGTGAACTGCGAAGGCCTTCTCGTTGAAGCCATCCGCAGTGCCAACGCCATAAACAGTTGTGACTAGGCTGCCGTACTTTGACGTCCAATGTGCCGGATTGTCGGCGACAGCTACATGAGGCCCGATACGCCCACCGTCACGCTCCATGCCCCGAGGAAATACAGTGATTATCGGATCGGTCGTTGTCGGCCAGTCCATCGTTCGACTCACCACGACGGCAAGCTTGTTGCTGTTCCAAAGCACGCGAGTACAGGCAAGCGCCGTCGGTAGAGAAAGCGCAATGAGGGATGTGCATAACACTAAGCGCAACAAATTTCGCTGACGGCGGGTGGGTGCTTTCATACGATGCCTCCCTTTACTCATTATCTGCGCTGCGCTAATGACCGTTGGCCCTGCGAAGCCGACGTTCGAGTGTCTATCTTAGCCCGTATGCGAACGGCCGGACCTGGGCGACCTGTGCCTGACACGGTCGGCTCGGATCGACTTAAGTCCGATGCGCATTTCTCAGTGCGACTACTCCGCCTGTTCGCAGGAGGCTCGTCGCGTTCAGAGAATCCGAAGGTTCCAGATTTTCCCCATGGTCGGCGACCGGCTCAGGATGTGTTCTGTGATGTACTCGGGCAGGAGTGCGCGCGGGATGTTGCCAGTAATTCCGTCTACGAGCCGTGATGGAACCTGAAAGATGAACGGCGCCAGGATTGCTCTTCAGGCTGTGTTTGTAACTGACTCGGTAGTCCATATGGGTTATGCGCGGCCGGTGGGTGACGGATAGCTGAGGTGGCGTTCGACTTGCAACATTTTCGAATGTTGAGCGGCGTGCGAGGAAGACCGGTGAGAAACCCGCGAATTCTCTGCTCCGCTGTATCTCCGCCGATCCTAATGCTGGCGCGGCAGACAGCCGCTTTGGGTGCCTCGGGGAGGCGTTTTTCCAGAGGCGTGACGGTATACTTAACGCAGAAAACGACGGTATACCGTCAAGTATACCGTCACAATGCTGTAGATCTGGCTGGATTTGACGAGACGACGGTAGACAGTCGTTTGGCGAAAAACCGATTTATTTCAACGAGTTATGGCCATCCTGAGACGTGCTGAGCATCCGCTCCACGTACCGCGCAATCAGATCAATCTCCAGATTCACCCGCGTGCCTTCACGCAGATGTTTGAGCGCCGTCACTTCCACCGTGTGCGGAATCAGGTTGATCGAGAATTCGCAGCCATCGTCGCGATCTTTAACCGAGTTGACGGTCAAGCTCACGCCGTTGACAGTGATAGAGCCTTTGTACGCCAGATAGCGGCCGATCTCGCGCGGCGCCAGCACGCGTAGTTCGTGCGATTCGCCGACCGGCGCGAAATGCGTGACCGTGCCGAGGCCATCCACGTGGCCGGAGACGATATGGCCGCCGAGCCGGTCGTGCGCGCGCAGTGCCTTCTCGAGATTGACTTCGCCGATCTCCCCAAGGCCTGCCGTGCAGTTCAGGCTCTCGCGCGACACGTCGACTTCGAACGAATGGTCGGTCCTGGCGACCACGGTCATGCAGGCGCCCTGGATCGTGATGCTGTCGCCGAGCTGCACGTCGCTGAGATCGAGGCCGCCGGCTTCGACGTTCAGGCGCACGCCCGCGTCGCCGTTCGCGCCGAGCGGCTTGACTGATTCAATGCGGCCCACGGCCGCGACGATTCCTGTGAACATCGTGCTAATCCTTGATCATTTCGAAACGGGTTGGGACGCGGGATCGCCGCCGGGTTCGGGTACGGGTGCGGTCTGAGGCGCGGGCTGCGCCACAAAGCGCGCGAGAATCCGCAGATCGTCGCCGATCCGGTCGACTGCGTGGAAGCTCAGTTTGACGCGATCCTCGAGCGTTTCAGGGGCGGCCAGACTGAACATGCTCATCGAATCCATGCCGAGCAGGCTCGGCGCGAGATACACGAGCAGTTCGTCGACACAGCCTTCGCGCAGCAGCGAGCCATTCAGCTTGTAGCCCGCCTCGACATGCAGTTCGTTCACGTTACGCTCGCCGAGCACTTTCAGCACTGCAGGCAGATCGACCTTGCCGGCCGGGTTCGCCAGCTGAACGATTTCGGCGCCACGATCGCGCAACGCGTTGGCGCGATCGGTATGGCGTTGATCGAGATTGCCGCAGAAGATCAATGTGGGCGCGCCGGCCAGAATTTGCGCTTCGGGGGGCACGTCGAGCTGGCTGTCGATCAGCACGCGTTGCGGCTGGCGCGGCGTGTCGACGGCGCGCACCGTCATGCGCGGATCGTCTCCTCTGACGGTGCCGATGCCGGTCAGGATCGCCGATGCGCGAGCGCGCCAGGCGTGGCCGTCGGCGCGCGCCGCTTCGCCGGTAATCCATTGGCTGACGCCTGAAGGCAAGCCGGTGCGGCCATCCAGCGAGGCCGCGACTTTCATGCGTACCCACGGGCGGCCGCGGGTCATGCGCGAGACGAAGCCGATATTGAGTTCGTGCGCTTCGTTGGCGAGCAGGCCGCAGCGCACTTCGATGCCGGCGTCGCGCAGTATGGCGAGACCGCGTCCGGATACGAGCGGATTGGGATCTTCCATCGCCGCGACCACGAGCGCGATCTGGGCTTCGATGAGCGCGTTGACGCACGGCGGCGTGCGGCCGAAGTGGCTGCATGGCTCCAGCGTCACGTAGGCGGTGGCGCCGCGCAGATCATGGCCGCGCGAGCGCGCATCTTTCAATGCGCGGATCTCGGCGTGATCCTGACCGGCCGGTTGAGTGAAGCCTTCGCCGATTACCTCGCCATTCTTGACGAGCACGCAGCCAACCCGGGGATTCGGATCGGTGGTGTACATGCCGCGCCTGGCCAACGCGAGCGCGCGTTCCATATGGACGAAATCGGTTTGCGAAAACATCGGTGTCCGGTCGGGTACGGTGGCTAGGCTGTAATGAACGTCAGTCTCGACGGTGTGTGGTCTCGCCGGTTTCAGGCCGCGAGCGAGGCGAATGCCCCGCGTGCGGCGTCGATCGTGGCGTCGACGATTGCGTCGTCGTGAACGATCGAGACAAAACCCGCTTCATAGGCCGACGGCGCGAAGTACACGCCGGCATCCAGCATCTTGTGGAAGAACGCGTTGAAACGCGGCACGTCGCTTTGCGTGACTTCGGCGAAGCTGGTCGGGATCGACTCCGTGAAGTAGAGGCCGAACATGCCGCCGAGCGAATCGGCCGCGAACGGCACCTTGGCTTCACGCGCGACATTCGCGAGACCCTGTGCGAGGCGTGTGGTGCGCGCGGCGAGCGTGTCGTAAAAGCCGGGCGCCTGGATCAGTTGCAGCGTTTTCAGACCGGCCGCGACTGCGATCGGGTTGCCCGACAGCGTGCCCGCCTGATAGACGCCGCCGAGCGGCGCGAGGTGAGCCATGATGTCGCGCCGTCCGCCAAAGGCCGCCGCCGGCATGCCGCCGCCGATCACCTTGCCGAGACACGTCAGATCCGGCGTGATGCCGTAGACCTCTTGAGCACCCCCCAGCGCGACGCGGAAGCCGCACATCACTTCGTCGAAAATCAGCACCGAACCGTACTCGCTGCACAGGCGCCGCAACGCTTGCAGGAATTCGGACGTGGCGCGCACGAGGTTCATGTTGCCGGCCACCGGCTCGACGATCACCGAGGCGATCTCGTTGCCGAACGCCTTGAACGCTTCTTCGAGTTCGGCGACGTTGTTGTACTCGAGCACGGTGGTGTGTTTGGCGATATCCGCGGGCACGCCCGCCGAAGTCGGATTGCCGAAGGTCAGCAGGCCCGAACCGGCCTTGACCAGCAGGCTGTCCGCGTGGCCGTGATAGCAGCCCTCGAACTTGACGATACGGGTGCGGTTCGTGAAGCCGCGAGCCAGGCGCAGCGCGCTCATGGTCGCTTCGGTGCCGCTCGACACCATGCGCACCTGTTCGATGGAAGGCACCAGTTTGCAGATTTCTTCGGCGATTTCCACTTCCGATTCGGTCGGCGCACCGAACGAGAAGCCGTTGCCCAGCACGCGCTGCACGGCCTCGAGCACCTCCGGATGGACGTGGCCGAGGATCATCGGGCCCCATGAGCCGATGTAGTCGATATAACGCTGACCGTCCGCGTCCCAGAAGTAGGCGCCCTGCGCTCGTTCGATGAAGCGCGGCGTGCCGCCGACCGAACGGAAAGCGCGGACCGGCGAGTTCACGCCGCCGGGAATGGTGCGTTGCGCGCGTTCGAAGAGGGTTTCGTTTTTGGACATGGCGATGACCGGAATGTGGGTTGCGCAGCGGCGCGGGTTGCCCGTGGGCGGTTCGCGCGGCGCTGGGATAGGTGGGGAAATTGTACCGGAGTCAGCGTGAACAGGCTCTACGGGTGCCCCAGCGGAGCGGGCGTCCCGTTCAGCTTTTGCGCACGCCTTTCGTGGCTGCGTGCTTTTTTGCCGCGGCGTGCGCCGTGACCTTGCTCGAACGCGTGGGGCCCGGCTGCGCATCGAGCCTGGGCGGCTTGCGCTTGCCGGTGAGCTCCGCCCAGCGCTTTTCCAGCGCGCCTTCGGCGATCGGCTTGATCACCGTTCCTGAACTCTGCGCATCCCACGTCTGCACGGAAAATGGATGCGTGCGCAACATCTCGCGCGGGATCACCACGGCTTCATGGGCATCGACCAGCCAGTCGTACACGAAGTCGATGCATAAACGGTAGCCTCGCTTCGTCGCGGCATCCGGGACTTCGTACGGCGCGCGGGTCACATACCCGGAGCCGAAAATGCCCTTCGGTTCCTGCGCGACACGATGCAGGAAGACGCGATCGCCAGGCAGGATGCTGCGCGCAAATCCGCAGCCCCACACGTCGGTTACCGCGACACCGGTGGAGACGCGTTTGGCCACGTCGGGCAGCTCGGGCCAGGGCCATTTCCTGGGGCTCCAGATCAACAGGAATGCGGTCATCGCAAGATCGACACGTGATGGTTGGGAAGGGCGCCGCGAACAGTTTTCACGCGCAGGCCGCAAGCGTTCTGGCGGCAGCTTAACCGATCGGCGGCGCGCCTGCCGTGCATCGTCGATGTCTTTCAGGCATCTTCGTGATCACTGTCACAACCCTGTCCGAAGTCCGCGAGCGCGTTAACCGTCGAGTACAATTGACGCTGCCAAGCTGCTGCTTTCCCCGTTCCACCTGTTGCGCTGCCGATGGCGGCGCGGCGCTTCATCTGGATTCCCATGTCTCACGTCACCAGAAGCCGGCCCGATGGCCGGCTGATTCTGTTGCTCGGTGCGCTCGCTGCATGCGGGCCGATTTCGATCGATATGTATCTGCCGAGCCTGCCGACCATCGCGCAGGCGTTCGCCATCAGCACCGGCGCTGCGCAGACCACGCTCACCAGTTTCATGTTCGGTTTTTCGATCGGCATGCTGCTGTATGGTCCGCTGTCGGATACCTACGGCCGCCGGCCGGTGCTGCTCGGCGGGATCGTCATGTATGCGCTGGCCAGCGTGGCCTGTGCGTTGTCGTTCTCGATCGGCTCGCTGGTGATATTCCGTTTCGTGCAGGCGTTGGGCGCGGGCGCGGCTTCGGTGCTGGCGCGCGCCATTGCACGCGACGCCCACGGGCCGACCGACGCCGCCCGCGTGCTGTCCATGCTCGCCATCGTCACGTCGATCGGGCCTTTGCTTGCGCCGCTGATCGGTGGTCAGTTGCTGCTGCTCGGCGGCTGGCGTGTCGTCTTCGTCGTGCTGACGCTGTTCGGTACGGTGTGCGCGGTCACCGCGTTTCTCAAGGTGCCGGAAACGTGGCCGCGCGAGAAACGCGCGCAGTCGGCGCTGCTGAAATCGTTCGGCGCGTACGGCAAGTTGTTGCGCGATCCGGTTGCGTGGGGGCACATGCTGTGCGGCGGCATGGCGTTCGCGTCGATGTTCGCGTACATCACGGCAACGCCGTTCGTCTACATCGAGTATTTCCATGTGTCGGCGCAGCATTACGGCTTTCTGTTCGCGTTGAATATTGTCGGCATCATGTTCGGCAACTTCATGAATACGCGACTTGTCGGCCGGCTCGGCTCGTTGCCGCTGATTTCTTTTGCCGCAACCGTGAGTTGCATAGCTTCGCTGTTCGTTGGTCTCGTGTCGCTGACCGGTTGGGGCGGTCTGTGGTCGATCGTGTTCGGCCTGTTCTTCGTGGTCGGCGTGGTCGGTCTTCTGTCCGCCAACTGCACGACCGATCTGATGCATCGCTATCCGGTGAATGCTGGCGCCGCGGCTGCGGTGTTCGGCGCCGTGCAGTTGGCGCTCGGCGCGCTGTCGAGCCTCGCGGTCGGACTCTGGCAGGATGGCTCGCCCAAAGGTATGGGCGTGGTGGTGGGCGTGGCGGGCCTGCTTTGTTATCTCGGCCGGATCCTGGTCGTCAGGTGGCATGGAACCAAGGCGCCTGTTGCTGTCGTTTAAAGGCTGACCAGACGCAAGCCGCGCGGCGTCTACGGAAAACACCAGGTGTTGCGCGCACGCGACCGTGCGTTTCAATTTGCATTGCTATGATGGAGCCACTGTTCCTCGGAGCGGCAATCATGGCGATCAGAGATTTGATGAGTGGCGAACGGCAACACGCTGCTTTCGCTGAAGCGCAGAAGCTGGCAGACAGCGGCGCCTATCACGATTACACGGACATCGAATACGTCTTGCGCTTTGATTACGGCTTGTCTGATGTATCGGCGCTGCTCGACAGTCAGTTGATGCATCGCGACCTGAACCGCCGTTGCGCGGATGCGCGCGAGAAGCTTGAAATGCTTGACGTGTGAGGTGTGGCGCGCAGTTGAGCGCCTCACCATTCAAACGTGCCGGTTGCGTGCGGCGCTTTGCCTTGAATGGGCAAGGCTTGCGCATTGCATGATGACTCGCGTGGTCGCTTCATCGCTTATGCGCAACGGAATGCAGCCGCGCGAACGACTCGCGTGCAGCGTCATGCGTTGTCACATCTGGAGTGGTATTCATGGCTGATAGTCAGCACGACTCGCATCTGCCGCGTACAGAAAATCCTGCCACGCTTTCGAAGCCGGGTGGCCACTATAGTCACGTCGCGGTTGCGAATGGTTTTGTGTTCGTCTCGGGACAACTACCGATTACCCCGCAGGGCGACAAGCTGTCCGAGGCGTCGTTCGAGGTTCAGGCCGAACAGGTGCTGGCCAATGTGCAGGCGGCGCTCAAAGGTGCGGGCAGTAGCGTCGCGCAACTGGTGCAGGTGCGCGTCTACATTGTCGATGTCGAGCACTGGATGAGCTTCAACCAGATCTACGCGCGGTGGGCGGGCGAAGCTCGGCCGGCGCGTGCCGTCGTGCCGGTTCCGCAACTGCACTACGGCTTCAGGATCGAGGTCGAGGCGACGGCGCTGGTTGCTGCGCGATAACCGCGTTGGTATCGATTTCGATATCGTTCCTTCTGGCATCTGGCCGCGTCGACTTCATCTGATCGGAGCGCGCCACATGGGCGCTTTCGTACTGTGCTCGACCTCTCGTCCTGAACGTTCATTGCCTTGCGCGAAACCTCGAAGCGTGTCCGTACGCAAGGTTCAAATGCCGCTCAACGTACGCGTAATCGTGTCGCACAACCATTGCTGCGCCGCTGAATCCTCAATGTGAGGTTGCCAGTGGAGATTGACATCGAACGACGATATGGGAAAGGGCAATGGCAGCGTGCGCATTTTTCCGTCGCTCGCGAAGGTGCGCGCCACCCTGGTCGGGAGTGTCAGGACGAGGTCGGTAGACGCGATCACGGCAACGATATTCGTGAAGTGCGGCACGCGCAGCGCAATCCTTCTGGACAAGCCCAACTCCGTCATCACGTCTTCCACGAGGTGGTGACCGGAGAAAGGCGCAACGACCACATGGTTCGCGCAGACGTATTCTTCCAGGCTCAGCGTGTCTCCAATTGACGGATGCGCGGCACTGATCAGGCAGGAATAGGTTTCCGTAAAAAGCGTGCGTTTTCTTGCCTGGCCACCTGAGAGTTGCAGGTTTCCGACAGCCGCGTCGATGCTTCCCGTGGTCAGCCATTCCGTAATCCGTTCGCTGTCCATTTGCACAATTTCCAAAGCCACCGACGGCGCGGTTTCCTGCAATTCCTTGACGAGATGCGGCAAGAGGTAAAGCTCGCCCAGGTCCGACAGCGCGAGGCGAAAGCAGCGGGTCGACCTGGCCGGATCGAAATGGCGGGTGGCCGATATGGCCGTCTCGATGCTGTCGAGCGCATGCCTGAACGACTGAAATAGCTGACTCGCGTTGAAGGTCGGAATCATGCCTTCGCGCGTGCGCGTGAAAAGCGGATCCTGCAACAGGTCGCGCAACCTGCTGAGTGAATGACTGACCGAAGGCTGCGTGATGTTCAGCCGCTTCGCTGCGCCACTCACACTGCCTGTCTCGTAGATAGCGATAAAAGCGCGAATGAGGTTCAGGTCTGTAGTCGCCATGATGATTGTCAAATATAGACAACATCTATTATTGAATCGAAAAATAGATGATTTGATTTATTTTATATCGGCTCCTAGCATCAACGCATCGACTAGGAAGAAACCTCATGACTACCGTTCATCAAGCATGCTATGAAATCCTTCGTGAGCAAGGATTGACCACCTTCTTCGGCAACCCCGGTTCGAACGAGCTGCCGTTTCTCAAAGACTTCCCTCAAGACTTCCGCTACATCCTGGGCCTTCAGGAGGCGGCGGTGGTCGGCATGGCCGACGGCTATGCTCAAGCAACCGGCCGCCCCGGCTTCGTGAATTTGCACTCCGCAGCGGGTACCGGCAATGCGATGGGTGCGCTCGCGAATGCGTGGAATTCGCATACGCCGCTCGTCGTCACAGCCGGGCAGCAAGTGCGTACGATGGTCGGCGTCGAAGCCTTGCTGACCAATGTGGATGCGGCGGCGCTGCCACGTCCTCTGGTGAAGTGGAGCTGCGAGCCGAGTTGCGCGCAAGAAGTCCCGCTCGCATTGAGCCGCGCGATTCATATGGCCGCCACGCCGGCTGCTGGTCCGGTGTATGTATCGGTGCCGTATGACGACTGGAAACAGGAAGCAGGGTCCGGCGTCGAACATCTGGCAAAGCGTCGCGTCGAACTTGCAGGAATGCCCTCCGCAGAGATGCTGGCGAGGCTGGTCGGCTCGCTCGAAGGCGCTCACAACCCGGTGATGGTGGTCGGCCCCGATGTGGATGCGAGCCATGCGAACGCATACGCCGTCGCGCTTGCCGAAAAACTCTCGATGCCCGTATGGATGGCGCCTTCCGCTTCACGCTGCGCCTTTCCGACTACGCATGCGTGTTTCCGCGGATTGCTGCCGGCCGGTATTGCAAGCATCAGCCGAATCCTCGAAGGCCATGACCTCGTGCTGGTCGTCGGCGCGCCGGTGTTCCGCTATCACCAGTACGAACCCGGCGACTATCTGCCGCACGGCACGCGACTTATCGCCATTACGTGCGATATCAACGAAGCGACGCGTGCCCCAATGGGCGATGCGGTCATTGCGGACATCGGGCTGACGCTTCGCGCGCTCGGCGAAACGGTCTCGCAGAGCAAGCGACCCATGCCCGTCGCCGTGCGTCGGCCGGAGCCGGCACCGGAGGCGCCAGGCCCGCTGACACCCGAACGCGTTTTCGACATCGTCGACGAGTTGGCTCCGCGTGACGCCGTCTACGTCAATGAGTCGACCTCGACCACGAGCATCCTCTGGCAGCGTTTGCGCATGACCGGGCAGGGCAGCTATTACTTCGCCGCGGCCGGTGGTCTCGGCTTCGCGTTGCCGGCCGCTGTCGGCATTCAGTTGGCGAGGCCGGAGCGGCAGGTCATCGGCGTGATTGGCGACGGGTCGGCGAACTACAGTATTCAGGCGCTCTGGACTGCGGCTCAGTACGACATCCCGGCGATTTTCATCATCATGAAGAACGGCACCTATGGCGCGCTTCGCTGGTTCGCGGGCGTCCTTCAGGTCGAAGACGTTCCAGGCCTTGACGTGCCGGGTCTCGACTTCTGCGCTCTGGCTCGTGGCTACGGCGTAGAGGCCGTGCATGCCGACTCCGGCGAAGCATTGGCCTCTGCGCTGCGTCACGCGCTGGCGAGTAACAAGCCGATGCTGATCGAAGTCGAAACGCGGGCGGCATGAGCGAGTCGAGGAAAATGTCATGACCAAGTGGATTCTTTCTTTCGCTATGACTCGTCCCCGATCTCCTGAAACCACCGCTGCTCCCAGACGGAGAGCTTGTCCTTTTTTAAATGGCGCCGCGGATTGCCGCACATCCAGCAACTGCATGGTGTAGGTGTATCGACGACCTTGCCGAGTTCCTCGGAAGTGAGGCGCCGCCCCCACCAGTAATAGCAGCGATTTTTTCTGATTCGCGCCCGGTCTGCCCGGCGCCGCGCTGTACCCGCCATTTCGCACCTCGATTTCAGTAGCTGAATGTGCAAAAGCCCGCTCGAGGCGGGCTGGATGGCAAAGCGGGTTTTCGTGAAGTCTAGACCTTCTGGCGGCGCTTGTCGTGCTCGTGTAGCGAAGGCTGATCAGTTTGGTCTGAGCACATGCGGTACCAACGAAAAACGGGCAAGGCGGCCCGTTTGCATTGCTGTTCTGGCGGAGGCGGTGTCCGCCCAGTAATCAATGTAGAAAAGAGTTTTGCCGTATAGGAGACTTATAGTCCACCATCCAGTCCACCATAAAATTATTGACGCGGTGGCGCTTGCCGGCATGGTGGGTTTACGAGACGCTAGACCCCCATAAAAGCACTAACTGGGGGGGTGATGAAGTGTCCGCACTGTACAGTTGAAGTTCACCAAGGGTTTCAAGATAGCCGGATTAATGGAGTTCCTAGCGGCTATTGGCATGCGCTCGGCGGTCATCTGTGGGCTGCCAAGTACATGGTTTGTCCCGCATGCGACCAAGCGATTATTTACCTAACAGCACAGAGGCAGCAGAGTGAGGCAGCGGAGATTCCGAATTTTCTGGCATTTCCCAAAACGACGGGCAGGCAAAAGGCAGCTTCTGAAGTTCCGCCTCATATCGCGGAGGACTATCACGAGGCTTGTGCAGTACTACGTGACAGCCCAAAAGCATCCGCCGCATTGAGCCGTCGATGTTTGCAATCAATGCTGCGTGACAAGGGCTTTACGCAAAAGGATCTAGCTCCGGCGATTCAAGCAGCGCTCGACTCTAACCAGATACCGGGGGCGATCGCTGACAACCTTGATGCGATTCGTAACATCGGGAATTTCGCTGCACATCCGCTCAAGGACACAAATAGCGGCGAAATTCTGCCAGTGGTGCCCGAAGAAGCTGAATGGAATCTAGACGTGCTCGAAGAGCTGTTTGACTTTTTCTATGTGCAGCCCGAAAAGGCAAGACAAAAGCGCGCGGCGCTCAACGCAAAGCTCGCTGCAGCGGGCAAGCCAGAGATGAAGTAGCGTTGCGTCATTCATCAAATATCGCCCGGGTTTACGATAGATTTACAAGTGTTGCGTCGAGCGCATTATTACGTCTCCTCATAACGATGGAGACTAATAGAAATGGCCGACAATCTTAAAATTCGTGAACCTCAAGACGGAAAACAAGTGAACGTTCACGAGCCGTGGGAGCTTGAATACTGGAGCAACAAATTCGGGGTTTCGAAAGAGGCGTTGAAGAGGGCGGTTGCCCAAGTCGGAACGCATGTCGACGCAGTGCGCCGGCATTTGGGAAAAAATTAGCAGCGCTATGCCGGCGCGGATCAACTCGCGCACCATCCGCTTTCATCAATGCGCCCGGAGCCGGGTGTGCCAAGCTGAATTCGCTATTCGGTTATGAAAACCTCGATTGCGGGCGGCCCCGCGAGTTGAAAACGATGGATACGGACCGCCCGCACGTCGAACAGAAGTCGCTCCACCACGTCGGCGCGATCAAGCCGACGCTCCGCCTCGTGGGCGCCCGGGCCGTTTATCTCGTCCCGCAGAGCCTGCCGCAGTTCCAGCAAGTGGGCAATCGCGCGACGACGCGTCATGAAAATCCGTTCCATTTAAGCAAACTCTTACAAACCTATGGGAATCGTACCTTAGTTGGCGAGGCGAGATGCCGCAGTAAAAAGCCCCGCTGGAAATCCATTGTGACCAGCAGTCGAGTGCCGCCGACTCCAGCCCGCAGAACAGCATCGCCCTCGATAGAACATAGGGGCAAACAGGCGGATTTTCTGAAAAGAAAATGGGATACTTCGGCCATTTTTCGTTGTAATTCCTACCTGCTTTCCCTAATGTGGCGCGGGTTTGCGGCGCGACCTTTAAATTTCATTTTTCGCGGGCGTAAAAATTTGACTGAACGGTCGGTCCCAGGCTGATGGGCCACCAACTTTGCCTATACGCCCCCCTGCGCGACCAATGAAAAAGCCGCGCCCGGAACATCTGGGCGCGGCTCAGTGCAGGTGCCTCGGGTAAGACCGGCGAGGCCAGGGCGCCGCTGGACAGCGCCACTGGGCATCGACGGGACCTGATCACCTGCTGCGCGGGTTGTTGAGGACACCCATCGCTGGTCCTATTACTCAATTCGCGGCGGCGAACTGGCCGACGATGATCCCGGCCGGGCGCGTCACGGACATTTGCAGTCGCCGCTCGACCAGCAACGTGATTGCGTTCTTGATGAACTGGTCGCTGACATAGCCCAGTTGCAGGCTGGCTTCCTCTCGGTCCCAGAGCACAGCGCTGTTCAGGAAGTCGGCGACGACGAACTGACCTTCGGCAATCGCTTCCGTAACAACCGGCGCCATGCCCCAGATCGGGCTGCCCGGCGCAACCAGAAAGCGGCCTTCGGCGTCGCGCAGCAGATCGATGGACTCGGCATCGGTGGGATTGATGATGAGTGCGCCGGCGATAAAGAACGCCTTCTGCAGTTGCGTTTTTGCGCGCCGCAGGTAATCGAGCTGGGTCGTTTTGCCGAGGCCCGTGCCGTCGAATGCCGTGTGATTGCCTGCCAGCAGCAGACCACCAATGTCGCCCTCCGCGCCGTCGCCGTTCAGTAACTGGTCTTCGGTCGCGAGATCCAGACCGAAGCGAAGGCGCTGCTCGATATACGCCTGCAACCCATTCTGGTCGTCAAGGACCTGCTTCGAGGCGGTCACGAAGTGGGCAATTGTCGCGATTTCAGCGGACTTGTTCTCGAACGTGAGATTCGATTCGGCCTTGGTGTCGAGCTGCTTCTTCTGTGCGGCCGCCGCGTTCGTGAAAGCGGATTCGCGCAACCACTGCACCGAGCTAGTCGTCACTGGCGTGGACGGAATCAGAGCTTCGATGGTAAGGCGACGCACCTGCGGCGCCTGGATGCCAGGTACGTTCTGAGCGAAAGGCGTGATATTCGGCGTTGCGCCGTCCGATACGATGGACTTCAGTTCCAACGGGATACGCGTCGTGGGCGTCGAGCCCTTCCTGAACATCTCCAGCTCGGGCATGTCCTTGATCTGCGAACCGATCGATTTCGTAGCGATGGTGCCCAGCGGACCACTCGCGCCGCCGCGGCGCGCGCTCTTTTGCTCAAGTTCATGAATCCGCGCCTGAAATTCCAACTGCTTCGCGCCGACTTCATCGCCGATGCGCTTCATCTCGGTCTTTACCAGGGTAACGACGTCATCATCGCCGTTACCGCCATTGCCATGCTTGCGGCCCATCTCGCGGGCTTGCGTTGCGATAGTCACTGTCTGTTCTCCTTAGCTGGGTTCGTGCTGGCGCACGGTGAATGTTTCGATGCCGACTTGCCTCAACCAAGCGGCCACTCGTTCAAGATCGGCGTACAGGCAGTCGTATTCGTCACCGGTCACGAGGATTTCGCCGTTGACGACTACGCGCCACCGGCGGTATTGCTCCACCCGCATCACGATTACCGATGCTTCGGCTTTCTGCTCTGCGGTGAGGTTTTCAAGGTCTTTGCGTCGCACGCTGTGCGCTCCCGATTGGTCATTTGGAAACGTTGCAAACTTCACAACTTGGAAGGTTTATAACTCTCAAATTTGCCACTGGAAAGCATTAATTTAGGAATGCTATTGGATCGGATTAAACCGGACTATTTCGGACAATCAAAATTTCTAATAGGCACCGTAGAACAACGTGCCTGTCTGGATTGTGTCGAACTGGGCGCCGCCATTGATGGGCGGATAGGACCACGTCAGCACATTGCCATCGATCGAGAATCGTGGCGCGCGCACGCCATGATCGAGGTAACCATCGCCGGCAGTGTTTTCAGGTTGGAAAGACACCCAGCCGCCTTGCAAGAACCGGTCGTCAACCACGGTGCCGGAGGGATTGTTGGCATCGACCCGAGTGTCGCCGATGATGCGCGCCACACGATACGTCGCATCAAGGACAATATTTCCGTTCTCATTCCATATCTGAAGCCCGGCGCTTATCGGTCAAATCTCCAGGTGCGTTGTTTGGTTGCTTCTCGCGCCGCCGCCTGGGCGGTCGCTTCCGTCAATCGTTGGTTGAAGTGGTGCAGGTTGGGCAACAGGTCGGCGAGCGGGCCGCGTATCGCTCGGCTCAGCACGTCGTCGCGATGCTCGTCCGGCCAGTGCTCCATGTCGGCCAGCTTCTCGATGATCCCGACAAGCTCGGTACGGAATCGCTCTACGTCGGCGGTGGTCAGATACGGTGCCCACGGCCAAAACTCGCTGGCTTGCTGCTCTGCGTCTTGCAGGTAGGCGAGGATTGCCGCCTTGTGCGGAGCGAGCTTCGGCTTCAGCGCCTTCATGGCCTCTGCATCGCCGCGCAGTTTCACCTTGCCGTCGTGCAGGTAGAGACGGACTCCTGCGGCCTTGGCCTCCTGAATGAGATCTCTGATATTCACAGTTCGTCTCCCGGTTCGCCAGCCTCAGATTCGCGAGAATTCTCCGAAGGTGTCACTCCGTCCGTGTTGGCATCTTCGGCAGCAGACCCAAAACTGACCGCCCGCAAACCCGCGTGGTTACGGAAGGTGCCACGTCCTCCCGAAGATGCCACGGTATAGAGAGTGGCATCTTCGGTGGCACGTTCGGAGATTGGCATCTTCGGTAACGCCCACTGCCAACCCTCTTTCATTCCGATCTTGCGCTTCTCGACCCCCAGGGCGTCCGCAGCACGATGCATCGTTCGCCAGGCATAGCCGGCTTCGTCCGCGTCCTTACGAATCTGCTTCGACGACATCGGGCCATCGGAAAGGAGACCTTCCAGGAACTCCGCAGCCTCGCCTCTTTCTGTCTTGGCTTCGTCGTCCTGCTGCTCCACGTCGCCGAGAATCTCGCGAGCCGTGCCGTCGATCATGTCGCCCCACACAACCCGGCTTGCCTGAATGCCGCCCGCATCTGCCATTTCGAGCGTATAGCTCACGCCGCCGTCGTCTGGTGCGATGTTGGACTTGGCTCGCGCGAGGATGCGCCGCTCGGCAGCCTCGTCTTTGCCTGCCACCAGCACCATGCGGGCGAGCGCCACGAACGCCTGAGAGCCGATAACCCGCTCGGCCGGCGAACTGCCCTTTGTGCCCTTCGCAAAGTGGCTGATACCCAGCACCGCGCACCGATAGCTCGCAGCCATATCGACCAACGCTTGCAGGTTGCGGCGTACATCGTTGACCCGGTGGGCGTCGCCGGATACTGCTGAGACGATCGGATCGACAATCAGCATTGCTGCGCCGCCCATCTCCGAGAGCCGTTCCGCCAGCAGCGGAATATCATTGGAAGGGTCGAAAGGCTGGATCTCGCCGTTTGCGTCGGTGCTACCCGTGACGATGTGGATTCGATGCGTATCCGCGCCGGCCGCCATCAAGCGCGGGACGAGCGTATCGGCCGGATTGTCTTCGCCCGACCAGATCAGCACGTCGCCGGTGCGGTTGCAGGCGGTGCCGTCCGGCCACTTGCCGCCGCGCGACACCGTTGCCGACAATGCCAGCGCCAGCGTTGTCTTGCCGGTGCCCGGCGAGCCCGCCAGCAGCGTCAACTTGCCTTCAGGCAGCCAGTTCGGCCACAGCCAGCGGATTGCCTCGGGAACGATGTCGCTCGCGCGCGTGAGCAGGGCGGTCGGGCGGGCCGCCGCGGGCTTGGCGACACCGCCGGGCGCGGTGGCCGCGTCCACACAGCGGCGTAGAGCGTCGAGCCCGTCAAGCGCGTGCAGGTCGTTAAAGTCGCTGGAGCGGTCAGGCCGATCCGGGCCGAAGTCGGGCACGGCGAGCAATGCGCCTACCGCGCGCGCCGCCTCCGTGGCCTTCGTCATGCCCGGATTGCCTGCCGTCTCGGTGTCGTCGTCCGCGCAGATCACGATGCGCACGCGCGGATACTTGGCCCGCCACGCCTTCGCGACGTTCAGCAGGTTGCCGGCGTTCATCGCGGCGGCCACCGGGTAGCCGGTCGCTTCGTGTAGCGAACAGGCGGTCGCGAAGCCCTCGGCTATCAACAGGGGCGTCTTGGCGTTCGGCTTGGCGCCGGCTGTCACTGCCGCAAAGCATCCGCTGATGCGCCCGCCGGTCTGAAACGTCTTGCTCCCGTCCGCCTGAATGTACTGGGCGGAATGGTGGGTGCCGTCCACGTCCTGAATCCTGATGACGAGCTGCTCGCGCAGTTGCTTCGCGCCGTAGGGCTTGATCTTCTTCGAGCGGATATAGGCGTGGTCGGCGTGAACTTTGCCGGCCCGCTCCCACAACTCCCGCGCCTTGTCTGCGGCTTCGGCTTGGGTACGCTCATGCTGCGCCGCGGCTTCCTTCGCTTCCTGCTCGCGCGCCGCGCGGTGCCGGGCGTGCTCGGCCGGGTCGATCGGCTTGAGCGGCTCGCTCTCGGTATAGCCGTGGGCGATTGCCTCCTTGAACAGCGTGGCAATCGTGATACCGCCTGCCTTGAACGAGCGCCACACCGCGCGCGCGTCGCTCTCGCTGTAGGTCTCGCTGATTTTCGACCAGTCGTCCCACAGACCGAAACCCGCGTCGCCCAGTTCGGCTTTGACCGCCATGCCCATCTGCACCCAGGTATCCCGGCTATCGGCCGGAACGTGGCTCAGTGCAGCGCGAATGCGGTCCTCTTCAGCTTGTACAGTCATGCATCACCTCGTGAGGACTGCTCAACGCTTGTGATACGACGAGATTTGCCGCGTACTTTTATCGCCTTACCGTTGGGTTCGCCTTCGTCGTCGGTCGGCTGAATGACCCAGCCGGGTTCCCCGTCGTACAGGCTGCGTTCGCGAATCTCGGCGTAAGCATCTGTCATCGTGCGGCAGGGCGGGAAATATCGCAGCCCGCCAGGTGCGATGATCATGAATCCGCGGAACGACACGCGCGCGCGGGTGATGGTTGGCATGACGTGGGATGCGCTAGTCATCGCGGCGGCCCTCCGCCGGATGTGCTAGCACAGCCAGCGCCAGCAAGGCATCGGCCAGAAGGTCGATTGCTGCGTTGGGCGTCGACGCCAGAGCGGCATCGTGCAAAGCGCGGTTGATTGTTGCGGTGAGGGTTTGCGGGAGGTGTGCGGGCGCGCGGCCCGCGATCGTTATGGCTTGTCCAACTCGATCGTCGCGCCGATCGAGCGCATCCGATCGAGAATGCGATTTACGGTTGCTTCGTCCAGTTCCAGCAGCGCCGCCATTGTGAAAAGCATTTGCGCGCTCATCTGCCTGCCGGTTGCGGGATTCGGGTTGGTGTACTTGCGCCAATGTTGATCCCCCGCCAGCCATGCCAATTCGGCCATCTGTTTGCCGGTCTTTCCCAGCGAGGTCTTGAGTGCCGAGAGGTCTTCCGGCGACGGAGGTGTGTATTTGATGGGCATAAGTAGCCGCGCGGCACGCGGATAACGTGAGCTTCATGGTTTCGTCCTTACGGGATAAATGGGACTCGCAACGGCGTTTCCCTATGGACGAAAAGATAGCTCTATTGGGGCTGATAGTCAATGCGTGATTGTAGCTGGTGCGCATCAGTTCGCCCCCTTCGGATCGAAGGATTGAGCCGCCAAAGCGATGCCGCGCAGCAGCTCGGGCGCAAGCGTCGGCTTGACCATGATGCCCTTGCTCGACGGGCGATACTCGCCGCCGGCGTCCACATACCACACGCGAATGTCGATGTACGTGTTGCCGCGATATGTTTTAACGTCGATGCGCACGCGCTCGCTCGCGTTCTTTACCGCATCCAGAAAGCGAATGATGTGCTCGCCGCCGGTGTTAAACTCTTTGCTCCAACTTCGACTTTGTGGCCGGCCTTCGTGCTGGCCGGTTTTTTTGTTTGTCATTTATGCGACCTCCGGCATCAGGTACTTGCGGAGTTCGCCGACGTTCCAGCGGGTCGAACCGCCGATCTTGATGGGCTTGGGAAGCGCGCCGCGCTTGGCACGTTCCCATACGGTGGAGACGTTGCAGCCGCACAGGCTCGCTACAACGGTGTCACTGACGCCGGCAGCGTTCGGAAGGCTGTCGAAGTTTTGAAGGGCTTGGGTGTCTGACTTTTTCATCGTATCGACTCGGAAGCGTCCCGGATTGGACGGGTCGATACGGATTCTTTGTCATGTGCTCGCTAAAAAATACGGCGCGAGCCAGCTAACGGATACCGTTTCCCAGCTGACGTACCCTGTTAGCTAGCTCGCGGGTTATACCCGCGTGTAGCGAGCCATCCGCCAATAGTCTTTTCTGCTTGTAGTGGGCTGATGCTCCAGCCCTCGGTGTCGCGGGCGAATTCCATGACCCTCACTTTGATCTGCCTAACGGCCTCGGCGCGGCTGCGATAGTTGCCGGCCAAGGCGAGGCTGAGCGCGTAATCGCCGACTCTCACAGAACGATCTGACCGCGCCGCGCCGCCAAGCTCATGCGGCATTAACTGACCGCTGGAAGTTTTTCCGGACGATTGCAACGCCAGCCAGACGCACTCTTTGGCGAGCAGGGCTGGTGAAACTGCCTGCGTCGGACGGTTCTGCAGATACACGAGAGTGTCGTCAATGAACAGCAGTGCCAGCGCGCCAAAATGGCGCGTCATTACGTCTTTGGGGAGCGCGAACTCTTCCCAGTTGGAAACGATGCAAGCCGCTCCCCACGGACTCAAACGAGAGAGATATTTTTCGTTCCATTCCGGCCCGGCTTGGGCGAGCTTCGGGTTTTTCGCGAGCAGCCGCAAACAGTTCTCTTTAATCTTGCGCGTCCTGCGGTGCAATTGCCCGATCAAATCGTGAATGTCTCTGTCCAAGGTGGGCGAAGTTTCTTCGAGCCCGAGGCTACGGAGAGCGTCGAAAAGGGTCCGAGATAGCAATTGCTGATAGCCGACGTCGATCGGCTGGTGATCCAGGCTCACTCTTGGAGAGATGCCGAGCAGCTTCAGGGGCGGATAAAACCGCTCATCACGTGCAGCTGCTGTGAGTCCTGGGCTGAAGCTAAGGATGCGCTGATAGGTTGTCACGTCTCTTCCTCTTGATCGGCGGTGGCCTCGGCCGGCACCACTTCGATAAATTCCGCCCAATCCGTCATCATTCGTCGGCGCTTTTCCAGCACGTCGCCGCGCCAGTAGGCGGCCTCTGTGGTGTCGCCCTTGATGTGCGCCAGCGCCACTTCGGCCAGCTCGCGCGGATAGTTTGTGTACTCGCCTGCCCAATCCCGGAACGTCGATCGGAAGCCGTGCGGCGTCGCCTCAAGTTTCTGTCGACGCATCAACTCCAGCAGCGACATATCGGACAGCGCGCGACCCGAGCGCGGGCTTGGGAATATCAGGTCAATGTCTTTCTTCCGCTCGATCGATTCCAGCAAGCGCACGGCTGCCGGCGAGAGCGGCACGCGGTGCTCTTTCTTCGCCTTCATTTTCTCGGCGGGCACCGACCACACCTTTTTCTCCAGGTCGATTTCCGGCCACTCGGCAAAGCGCGCCTCGCCGGACCGGGCGGCCGTCAATATCGTGAATTCCAGGCAGCGGGCGCTCACGCCTTCGGTCGCGCGCAGCGTCACCATGAATGCGCCCATCTGCACGATCGGCAGGGCGGGATGATTGCGCACGCGCTTGGTCTTCTTCGGGGCGGACAGCAGCTTGTCTAGGTTGCCGCGCCATGCGGCCGGGTTCACACCTTCGTCGCGGAAACCTTTCACTCGCGCCCAGTCGAGAACTGCCTCGATGCGGCCGCGCAAGCGTGAGGCGGTCTCGGTCTTGGTCGTCCAGATAGGCTCAAGAATTTCGGTCACGTGCGCACGCGTGACGTGCCGGACCATCATCTTGCCAATGAGCGGATAGGCGAACTCCTCGAGCGTGTACGTCCACTGTGCACCGTGCTTCGAGTTGCGCCATTCCGGCTCCTTAGCCGTGATGAAGCGCTTCGCCGCTTGCTCGAATGTCATTTCGAGTGCCTGGCTCGCGCGTAGACGGCTCGCCGCCTCTTTCTTTTGCATGACGGGATCGACGCCGCGGGCGATGTCTTCGCGCACTGCCAGCGCTTTCGCTCGCGCTGCTGCGACGCCCATACCGGACTCGGCGTAGGCGCCCAAGCCGATCTCGCGCCGCTTGCCGGCCACGACGACGCGCAGAACCCACGACCGTGAGCGCTCGCTCACCACTTTGAGATACAGGCCATCGACGCCGCCCACGGGATGCTTTCCGGGCGTCGTTAGCCGCTTCACGGCCAGCGGGCCGAGTTCCTTGGCTTTCTTGGGCATCGTTGCTCGTTGTCGACGCGTCAGCAGTCCACCATCTGGTCCACCAACGCCAGTCCACCATCCAGTCCACCATAAAATTTACGACTGAACGCGATTAATTGCAACGAAACCGGACAACTACTTTTTGGGATTTTGCGCTGAGAGCCTTAGCTGGTAAGGCTTTGCGCGATTGATTCAGATTGAACCGGACGGTTCAAAACAGGTGTCCTGGCGGAGGCGGTGAGATTCGAACTCACGGAAAGATTGCTCCTTCGCCGGTTTTCAAGACCGGTGCCTTAAACCACTCGGCCACACCTCCAAGCCCTAAATTGTAACCTGAAAAAACCTCGTTGCGGCGTGCGGTCGATCCGCAATCACTGCGGATCTTTCAGAAACAGCTCCTGTAAATCGTTCAGGAACGCCTGGCCAAGCGGCGTCGGCGCAATCTTTTCGTGGTCGCGCGTGATCAGCTTGCGCCGTTCGGCCTCCTGCAAAGCCGGTTCGATCGACGTCATCGACATTCCCGTGCGCTCGATAAACCGATGCACCGGAAACCCTTCCACCAGCCGCAGCGCGTTCAGCATGAACTCGAATGGAAGGTCGCGCGTCCCGACTTCATGCTCTTCCTGCACCGCCGTGCCGGCCTTAGCCTGCTCGATGAAGGTGGTGGGATGCTTGTAACGCGCCTGACGCAGCACGCGATTCGGAAACGAGAGCTTCGTATGCGCACCCGCACCAATGCCGAGATAGTCGCCGAAGCGCCAGTAGTTCAGATTGTGCTTGCTCTGCCGATGCGGCTGCGCATACGCCGATACCTCATACCGTTCGTAACCCGCAGCCGAGGTGCGCTCGTGAATCCAGTCCTGCATATCGGCGGAGGCGTCGTCGTCGGGCAGAGCGGGCGGAAACTTCGCGAACAGCGTGTTCGGTTCGAGCGTCAGGTGGTACAGCGACAGATGCGGCGGCGCGAACGACAACGCGGTCTCGACATCGGTCTGGCATTCGGCGAGCGTCTGCCCCGGCAGCGCGAACATCAGGTCGAGATTGAAGTTGTCGAAGGTGGTTGACGCAACTTCGACGGCATGGCGCGCTTGCGCCGAATCGTGAATACGGCCGAGCGCCTTCAGATGCGCTTCATTGAAGCTCTGGATGCCCACCGAGAGCCGGTTCACACCGCTCGCGCGAAACTGCGCGAATTTGGCGGCTTCGAACGTGCCGGGGTTGGCTTCGAGCGTGATTTCCGCGTCGGCGTCGAGCGGCAGCAGCGCACGCACGTCCGACAGCATGCGATCGAGCCCGGCCGCCGAAAGCAGGCTGGGTGTCCCCCCGCCGATGAACACCGTATGCACCTGGCGCCCCCAGACGAGCGGCAGCGCCATCTCCAGATCGGCGCGCAAGGCATCGAGATATTCGTTTTCCGGGAACGTATCGCCTTTCCATTCGTGCGAATTGAAGTCGCAATACGGACACTTGCGTACGCACCACGGAAAATGCACGTACAACGCCAACGGCGGCAGCGACGTCAGCCGGATGCTGCCCGGCGACGTGAACGCCTTGATAATGCCATTGCCGATATCGGCGGGGGTGGGCTTGATCGGAATCACGCTTCCTCCGTCAGGCGCGCGAGCAGTTGCCGCAATGCAATCGCGCGATGGCTGCTGGCGTTTTTCACCGCCGGTTCGAGTTCGGCGGCGCTCGCATTCAGCGCGGGCAAAAAGAAGTACGGGTCGTAGCCGAAACCATGTGTGCCGCGCGGCGCGTCGAGCATTTCGCCGTGCCAACGGCCTTCGGCGATCAGCGGTTCGGGATCGTCGGCGTGACGCACCAGAGCCAGTACGCAGAAGTAATACGCGCGCCGGTCGGTTTCGCCGCGCAACGCCGACATGAGATGTGCATTGTTCGCCGCGTCGCTCTTTTCGCCGCCGGCAAGTTGCGCGTAGCGCGCCGAATAGACGCCCGGTGCGCCGCGTAGCGCGCGCACGCAAAGGCCCGAGTCGTCGGCAAGCGCGGGCAGACCGGTCAGCTTCGCCGCATGGCGAGCCTTGGCCAGCGCGTTTTCGACGAACGTGGGATGCGGCTCTTCGGCTTCCGGCACGTTCAGTTCGCCTTGCGCAATCAGTTCGATGCCGGCGGCGCCGAGCAACGCCGCGAACTCGCGCAGCTTGCCCGCGTTGTTCGACGCCAGCACGACTTTTTTCAACGGCGAACCGTATGCGGCCGCGCCGTTGTCCTGATTCACCTCATTCACCCTTTTGCTCCAGCGCCGCCTTCTGCTTCGCGATCAGCGTATTGATGCCGTCGCTTGCCAGATCCAGCAGCGCGTTCATTTCGTCGCGCGAGAAGGGCACGCCTTCAGCGGTGCCCTGAATTTCGACGAAGCCGCCAGCGCCTGTCATCACCACGTTCATGTCGGTGTCGCACTGCGAATCTTCGTCGTAGTCGAGGTCCAGCACCGGCAGTCCGTCGTACACTCCTACCGAAATCGCCGCGACGTAGTCGGTGATCGGCGAGCTCTCGATGCGGCCCGTGGCCAGCAGTCTGGCCACCGCGTCATGCGCGGCCACGAACGCGCCGGTAATGCTGGCCGTGCGCGTGCCGCCGTCGGCCTGGATCACGTCGCAGTCGATATGCAATGTGCGCACGCCGAGCTTCTCCAGATCGAACACCGAGCGCAGCGCGCGGCCGATCAACCGCTGGATTTCCTGGGTGCGGCCGGTCTGCTTGCCGCGCGCGGCCTCGCGGTCGCTGCGGGTGTGCGTGGCGCGCGGCAGCATGCCGTATTCGGCGGTGAGCCAGCCCTGGCCGCGGTCGCGCAGGAACGACGGCACGCTCTCGGCGATGCTCGCGGTGCAGATCACTTTCGTGTCGCCGAATTCGACCAGCACCGAGCCCTCCGCGTGCTTCGTGTAGTGGCGCGTAATGCGCACGTCGCGCAGCTGGTCGGCCTGACGGCCGCTGGGGCGTTGGGTGTTGTTGGTCATGTTGGAATCGGTCAGGAAAAATGCAGGAGGGAAAGCGCGATTTTACAGCCGATCGGGCGCGGCGGCTGCCCGCATGTGCCTTGGCTCTCCAAGGGGCTCGTCGCCAAAAATGGGATAATGGTGTTTCCCCGCCCCGCGCCTCGTACACGCCGGGCGATTCGACTCTCCGGCCATCGTCGAACGCATGGCCACAATCGCGAGAAATACGATGATCTACAGCATGACTGGCTATGCGAGCGCCACGCGCGAACTCGTCGGAGCCTCAGGCACAGGCGGCGTGAGCGTATCGGTCGAACTGCGCACCGTGAACTCGCGCTTTCTCGATCTGAACTTCCGCATGCCGGAAGACGTGCGCGTGAGCGAACCCACGCTGCGCGAGATGTTGATGAACAAGCTGTCGCGCGGCAAGGTCGATATCCGTATCAATCTGCAACGCAGCGATCAGTCCGCCAACGCGGGCTCGATCAATCGCGAAGCGCTGGCGCAACTCGCGCTGCTCGAACGCACGGTGCTCTCCACGTTTCCGGAAGCAGGGCGGCTGCGCACCGGCGAAATTCTGCGCTGGCCCGGCATTCTGGCGGAAAGCGGCGTGGCGCCCGAAGTGCTGCGCGACGCCGTGCTCGCATGCGGCAAGCAGGCCATTACGGACCTGATCGACGTGCGCGCTCGCGAAGGCGCGCAACTGGCGACCATGCTGCTCGCCAACGTCACTGAAATGGAAGCGATCGTCACGAAGATCACCCCGCTCGTGCCGGAACTGATCGCCAAGCATCAGCAGAAGATTGTCGAACGCTTGCAGGAAGCGCTCGGTATCGCCGCGCCGGATACGGCGACGACGAGTGTCTCGCGCGAAGAGATCAACGAGCGGATTCGCCAGGAAGTGACGATGTACGGCATCCGTATCGACATCGCCGAAGAACTGTCGCGCCTCACGGCTCACCTGAACGAAACGCGTCACGTGATCCAGAAGGGCGGCAAGGTCGGCAAGCGCCTCGACTTCATGATGCAGGAGCTCAATCGAGAAGCGAACACGCTCGGGTCGAAGGCGGCCGCGAAGGAACTGGCGGATTCGTCGATGACCCTGAAGCTGCTCATCGAACAGATGCGCGAACAGGTACAGAATCTGGAATAAGCTGGAGCACCACAAAAATGACCGACCACACACGCGAAACGCCGCGCAATCCTTACGCCGGTGCTTACCCGGGCAACCTGTTCATGGTCGTCGCGCCGTCGGGCGCGGGCAAGTCGACGCTCGTGAACGCGCTGCTCGCCGGCGACGACGCGATCCGTCTGTCGATTTCGTACACGACGCGCCCGCCGCGTCCGAAGGAGCAGGACGGCGAGCACTACCACTTCACCACCGTCGACGATTTCATGCAGCGTCACGATGCCGGCGAGTTTCTGGAAAGCGCGGAAGTGCACGGCAACTACTACGGCACCTCGCGCGTGTGGATCGAGGACCAGATGAAAAGCGGCCATGACGTGCTGCTCGAAATCGACTGGCAAGGCGCGCAGCAGGTGAAAAAGCAGTTTCACAACGCGGTCGAAATCTTCATTTTGCCGCCGTCGCTCGAAGCGCTCGAAGAGCGTCTGAAGAAGCGCGGCCAGGACGAGCCGAACGTGATCACACGCCGGCTGCTCGCGGCCGGTAGCGAGATGGCGCACGCAGCGGAAGCGGAGTACGTGGTGATCAACGAGAACTTCGATCGCGCGCTCGGTGAATTGCAATGCCTCGTGGCCGCGACGCGTTCGCGCTTCGCCTCGCAATACGCGCGCCACACGCAGCTTTTCGTGCAGCTCGGCATTCACCTGCCACACGCGTAAGCGCGGCGGCGTACCGAGCACATAAGGTAGAATAAGCAACATACTGAGAAGGAACCCAACATGGCCCGCATTACCGTCGAAGACTGCCTCAAACAGATCCCGAACCGTTTCGAACTGGCGCTTGCCGCAACCTATCGCGCGCGTCAGCTCGCTCAAGGCCACACGCCGAAGATCGAAAGCCGCGACAAGCCCACGGTCGTCGCGTTGCGCGAAATCGCGGCCGGTCAGGTCGGTGTCGAAATGCTGAAGAAGGTGCCTGTTTAAGGCGCACTGTTCCGTTTTCGATTGCGCATTTGCCACACCTGTAATTGATCAACGTGCAGACCGGCGTCCAACCCTAACCGATACGGAGGCGAACATGAGTACGACCCCGCCCACCGCCACGGAAGTGGAACACGACGCCGACTCGCCCTCGTCTGCACGGAAGTACATCGACGCGGTCCTCGAACAGTCGTTTCGCCATCTGTTCGGCCCGACCGCCACGCCGGAGCAACCGCGCCGGCATGACGTCGTCTCCATTGCCAAGCTGACGTCCGCCTTGTCCGGCTATCTGCAGCCGGAAGAGATCAAGGAAGTCAAGGCGGCCTTCCATTTCAGCGACGAAGCCCACCTCGGCCAGTACCGCCAGAGCGGCGAGCCTTACATCACGCATCCGGTTGCCGTCGCGGAAATCTGCGCCGGCTGGAATCTCGACGCCCAGTCGATCATGGCGGCGCTGCTGCATGACGTGATGGAAGACCAGGGCGTGACCAAGGCCGAACTCGCCGAGCGTTTCGGTGCGAAGGTCGCGGAACTGGTCGACGGCTTGTCCAAGCTCGACAAGATGGAGTTTCGCAATCGCGAGGAAGCGCAGGCGGAAAATTTCCGCAAGATGCTGCTCGCAATGGCGCGCGACGTCCGCGTGATTCTGGTGAAGCTCGCCGACCGGCTGCACAACATGCGCACGCTGGGTGCCGTGCCGGCCGAAAAACGCCGCCGCGTGGCGCGCGAAACGCTGGATATCTACGCGCCGATCGCTCACCGGCTGGGCCTGAACAATACGTATCGCGAACTGCAGGACCTGAGCTTCGCGAACTTCAATCCGCACCGGTACGCCACGCTCGAAAAAGCCGTCAAGGCGGCGCGCGGCAACCGGCGCGAAGTGGTCGGCAAGATTCTCGAGTCGGTGCAGCGCGCGATTGCAGACGCGAAGCTCGACGCCGAAGTCACCGGCCGCGAAAAAAACCATCTTCAGCATCTACAAGAAGATGCGCGACAAGCAGCTGTCGTTCTCGCAGGTGCTCGACGTGTATGGCTTTCGCGTCGTGGTGGAGAGCGCGCTGGAGTGCTACACCTGCATCGGCGCTCTGCATGCGCTGTACAAGCCCGTGCCGGGCAAGTTCAAGGATTACATCGCAATCCCGAAGGTGAACGGCTACCAATCGCTGCACACCACGCTGGTCGGCCCGTTCGGCGCGCCGATCGAGTTTCAGGTGCGCACGCGCAAGATGCACGAAATCGCCGAAGCGGGCGTGGCCGCGCACTGGCTGTACAAGAACGGCGGCGCCGATCTGAACGACGTGCAGAAGCGCGCGCACCAATGGCTCAAGTCGCTGCTCGACATTCAGAGCGAAGCAGGCGACTCGAGCGAATTCCTCGAGCACGTCAAGATCGATCTGTTCCCAGACGCGGTGTACGTGTTCACGCCGAAGTCGAAGATCATGGCGCTGCCGCGCGGCGCCACGGCGCTGGACTTCGCGTATTCGATCCACAGCGACCTGGGCAACCAGTGCGTCGCGGTGAAGATCAACAATGAACTGCTGCCGCTGCGCACCGAACTGAAGAGCGGCGATATCGTCGAAGTCATCACGGCGCCGTATTCGAAGCCGAATCCGGCGTGGCTCGGTTTCGTGCGTACCGGCAAGGCGCGCTCGGCCATCCGTCATTATCTGAAGACCATGCGCCTGAACGAGTCCGTTCAGCTTGGTGAGCGCCTGGTCGATCAGGCGCTGAAGGGTTATGGGCTGGCCCTCTCGGACGTCACGCCGGAAGCGTGGGAAAAGCTCGTGCAGTGGACGGGCAACAAGAACCGCCAGGAAATTTTCGCGGACATCGGCCTTGGCCGGCGTGTCGCGGCGGTCATGGCCAAACGCATCGAAGTGCTGATGAGCGGCCGCGACGCCGACGACGACGGCTCGCGCTCCGACAGCAACGCCCCGCATGCGCCGCCGGTTGTCATCACCGGTACGGAGGGCATGTCGGTACAACTGTCCGCGTGCTGCCGTCCAATTCCGGGCGACGACATCATGGGCTATATCGGCATCGGTCTCGGCATGGCCATTCACACCACGGATTGCCGCGTCGCGCAGCGTATCCACCGGCGTGATCCGGGCCGCTGGATCGACGTCGCCTGGGCGCCGCAACCGGGGCGTCTGTTCGACGTCGCCGTGAAGGTGCTGGTCAAGAATACCAAGGGCGTGTTTGCGCGCGTGGCGGCGGATATCACGTCGGCGGATGCCAACATCGTCCACATTGCAATGGACGAAGATCTGTCGCAGGAATCCACGGTGCTGCGCTTCGTGATTCAGGTCAGCGACCGCGTCCACCTGGCCAATGTAATGCGCCGCGTGCGCACGAACCCGGACGTCATGCGCATTGCACGCGAACGGCCGAGCGAGGAAGGCCATCACCGTCACGAGGGCGGGATGCGGATCGACCGCGAGCGGGCTGACTACTGATCGGCTGCGGCGGCCCTGAGGCGGCCTCGGGCCGTTTCTTATCTCTTCGTGCGAATCTGAACGCACCGGCTACGCGCGAGTCTCAACTGAAACTCAGGGAGAACGCTTGTGAATGTAGCTGACCTTACCGGATTGGCGCTCGACTATTGGGTCGCCCGCAGCCTGCACGACTTCGTGCGCGAAATCCACTTTACCGATGGCGGCGAAACTGTCTCGATTCGCGGCAACGACCGTGGTCGTTCGTGGGACGGCCGGTTTACGCCGTCCACGTCATGGGAGGCTGCGGCGGCAGTGCTGGAGCGCGCGCAGCGCCTGGAAGTGCGCGAGCGCACCCACCAGGGTTCGGCGCACTGCATCGCGGAATTCGAAGGCGGACACCGAACCGTGGAAGGGCGGGGCGACTCCTTGCGGGTCGCGCTGCTGCGGGCGTTCGTCGAAAGCCGTTTTGGCGATACCGTGGACGACGTGTTGCATGAAGCGCAGGCGCTGACGGGCGACCGGGCGCAACCGATCGGCGAGCGGGAGATCGCCGGTGATCAGGCGGCGGTAAGTTCGTTCGGAGATGTGCCCCGGCCGGATGGGCAGATCGGGGATATTCAGTCGCCGCCACGCTGATGGCTTGTGCCGTGTCGGCGCCCGGCCTTCAGCAGAGGAGCTGTGAGGCAGGAAGGGCGGGACAAAAACGCACGGGATAAAAACAAAGGGCCTTCCGATCGGAAGGCCCTTCATAGGTGGTGCGGCTGGCAGGATTCGAACCCACGACCCCTTGGTTCGTAGCCAAGTACTCTATCCAACTGAGCTACAGCCGCACGCTAAACGGGTGATACACACTGCAGTGAAACTGGGGCAAAACGTGAGGGCCTCCCCGGAGGGAGGCCCTCGAATAAGTGGTGCGGCTGGCAGGATTCGAACCCACGACCCCTTGGTTCGTAGCCAAGTACTCTATCCAACTGAGCTACAGCCGCACGCAGAAACGAGATTATAGCAAAGGTTTTGAAAAAAGGAAGCGCGTAGGTGCGATTTGTCTCATAGTCGTGATCGTGTACCCTTGATAGGCAGTCGCTTGCTGCAGTTACCGGATCATCATGAACAAGGCCTTTGTCAAAGAGTCGAGCGAAGAGAATGACGACGACCTCGACGTCGCCCAGCCGGACATTCCCGCTGGCACGAAAAACTACATCACGCCCGCCGGCTACCGGCGTATGCGCGATGAACTGCTGCATCTGATTGACGTGGAGCGGCCGGAAGTGGTCAAGCTGGTGTCGTGGGCCGCCTCCAACGGCGATCGCTCTGAAAATGGTGATTACATCTACGGCAAACGCCGCTTGCGCGAGATCGACCGGCGCATCCGCTTTCTCACCAAACGCCTCGATCTCGCCGAAATCGTCGACAGCAGCAAACAGGAGAACGTCGATCAGGTTTTTTTCGGCGCAACCGTCGAGTACGCGACCGAAGACGGCGAAGTGCATACCGTGACGATTGTCGGCATCGACGAGGTGGATCTGGATATCGCGCACGTGAGTTGGATTTCGCCGATTGCGCGTGCGCTGCTCAAGGCGAAAATCGGCGATACGGTCACGTTGTATACCCCAGCCGGCCCGCAGCCGATCGACATACTGGACGTCAAATATCCGTCGCCTGAAGCCGGCAGTTAGGCCGCTCGACACCGCACGACGTGGCAAAAAAAAGGCGCCGCGAACGGCGCCTTCGAGACTGCGGGTACGTCAGGCAGCTTTAGAAGCGGTGACGCAGACCTGCGGTCACAGCGACCTGCTTGTTGTTGCCCGAAGCGGCCAGACCGTTGATGTCGGCATCCACGACGGCGTTGTCGTTGACTTGCTGATACTCCCCTTGCAGATACACATCGGTACGCTTGGACAGCGCATATGCGGTTTGCAGATTGAACTGATTCCAGTGCGGACGCGTGCCAGCCAGGCTTGCACGGGTGTACGTATACGAACCGGCAATGCTGACCGCCGGCGTGAGTGCATAGCGGGCGTTCGCTTCAAAGTTCTGGAAGTGAGCGCTGTTGTTGGCGAAGCCGATACCGCCGGTTTGACCGGATGCACCCGCGCCGATACCAGCCAGGCTCGACAGGTTCGTTTGCGAATACACGAGGCCAACCGTTGCCGGGCCGAACGCGTAGTTCGCGCCGGCGCCCCACGTTTGCTGACGGCCGGCAAAGAACGTGTTGTCGCTCGACACCGCGCCACCCGAATTGAACGCCGCAGCCGCGCCGGTTGCGCCGTTGCTGTTCAGTTGCAGGTAAGCGGCGGCGAGGTTCAGGCCACCCCAGTTGTACGACGCGCCCGCGCTATATGCGCGGTTGTTCGCGAAGCCGTCGGCCTGGTTCGAGAAGCCATACAACGCGCCGAACTTGAAGCCGCCGTAGTTCACGCTCTGGTACTTGACCGAGTTGTTGACGCGGAACGAGTTGTTCAGGTTGTCATTGTCGAACGGGTGCGCGAACTGCGTGCCGCCGTATTGCGTGCCGGTCAGGGCCAGCGGGCCGACATAGTCGACCATGCTGTCGTATTGACGGCCAAGGGTGACGGAGCCGAACTGGTCGCTCGTCAGACCCACGAAAGCTTGACGGCCGAATTCGCGGCCGCCTTGCTTGAGCGTGCCGTCATTGATGCCGAAGCCGTTTTCCAACGTGAAGATGGCCTTCAGTCCGCCGCCCAGATCTTCAGAACCGCGCAGACCCCAACGGCTGCCGTTCACCGAGCCGCTCGTTTCCTGCCAGTTGCTATGACCGTGCTGGTTGTTCGTATAGGTGATGCCGGCGTCGATCAAGCCGTACAGCGTGACGCTGCTTTGGGCATGTGCCGCCGTTGCGAAAACGCCCGTAAGGGCCGCGACCATGAGTGTCTTTTTCATCTTGTAACTCCGAGAGCGAGAGTGGGCATTAAACCCAGGCTTAGGAGACCTTCACGCGGGGCGCTGCGAGAGGCGTAATCCGAGTGAGAAGCGCGCTGAACAAATCGCGCCGGTTTCCGGTTAGGCAGAGTGTAGAGAGACACTCTGCAAAGTGGACGTTCCGATTTTCGCAATAAAGTATTACGCGTTCGGAAACGATATGCGAATGCCGCTTAAGCCTTATAAACAAAGGCTTTTGGCAGTTTTGCGGAGATTGGAAAGGTGCAGTGGTGATCTTGCGTTGCTGATTTGCGACACTAATCGATGCAAAAAAACAACGCAATAAAACGTAATAGAGGATTGTTGTTGTTGCCGCAATAGATGATTGTAATTTGTGTGAATAATCGAAATGAGCGGAGCCGCTATACTAAAAGTTCTGCTTTCCGAAGCAGACTTTTTCGTTGACGAAAAAGATCTCCAAACCTTTGTCGGCGCGACTTTTCAGTCGCGCTTTTTTTTTCGTCTGGCGGTCGGCCGACAATTGGCGAATACGTCAGTGCGCGGGTGCCGCGCCGTCCGCTTCGTTCCAGTTCTCTACTACGGAGACGCTCCAGTCTTCCATCACGTAGCGGCGCGCGTCCATCGGGCACGACAGCAGGTTCTGCCAGTGATCCCCATGCCACATGGGATCGAATTCGAATGCGGAGGGCGTTTCTGCGCGCGCCGCGGATGGGCCGGAAGCCGTATCAGTATGCGAGTGGGTCAGCCAGGCGACGAGACGGCGGATTTCGTTGAACAGCATGACAATCTCCTGAAGCGTTACTACAAACTGCTGACTTCAATCATCGCGGCATGGATGCGATGCAGCAAGTCGGACAAACACTTACTGAAAACATCTTTTGTTACATATCCTCCTTTAATATGCTGAAAATTTTCCCGCTCAGATCCATGTTTCGCCAACGATTAAGTAATATTGACTTGCGGGTTATTCGGCTACCGCTGAATAATGCATCGGGAATTCTTTTGGGACCATATCGGTTCACGCGCTAAGCGCATCTCCAGAATTCACTTGACGGTATTTCTTTGTTCCCCGTATAACGGCAATTCCAAATGTCACCTCGCAGATCCCGTTGCGCAGACTGGTGATATTCGGTTCGAGGGCAATGCCCGATTTTGATAATTCATCGAGGGAAACTGAAAAAATGGAAACCGGTATCGTCAAATGGTTCAACGATGCTAAGGGCTTTGGCTTCATCACATCGGATTCGGGCGGCGAAGATCTGTTCGCGCACTTTTCGGAGATTCGCGCCGACGGCTTCAAATCGCTGAAGGAAAACCAGCGCGTCTCGTTTGACGTCAAGGCGGGCCCGAAGGGCAAGCAGGCGGCGAACATCCAGCCGCTGTAATAGCAGTCAATGCTGCGCGGGCAGTGCCGGGCAGCGGAACGCGCGAAAGCCTTCGCAAAACGCGAGGGCTTTTTTATGCCAGTGTTATTCGACCGCGAAAGATTGTTTTAACTATCTGGTTCGGAATGATTTGAACGGGTGCAGACACTCGCTAAAAACCATCCTGCATGATTTAGATATTGGCCTGCCGCTGAGAAGCATAACGATCCGTTGTTTCAAGCTCACCGTTTGCTCGCGCGAAAACGGGGTTGCCGCGCCCTGGTGAGGCCGCTGTTATACATGCTGTTCGGGTACGCGGCGGCCAACTGGTGCATACTTGCCGCAAAGCCACGCGTCCAAAGTATTCTTTTCCATGTCTGAACAGTTTTTACCCGAACCGGCCCTGGATGGTCCGATTGTTTTCGTCGACCTTGAAACGACTGGTGGCTCGACTGCCGAGCATCGCATCACCGAGGTCGGGGTGGTCGAAGTTGGACCGGCCGGTGTGTCGCGCTGGAGCAGTCTGGTCGACCCTCAGCAACCCATTCCCTCCTTCATCCAGCAACTCACCGGCATCACGAACGCGATGGTGCGGGGCGCACCGACTTTCGAGGCCATCGCTCCCGCTCTTTTCGAGCGTCTGAACGGCAAGCTGTTCGTGGCGCATAACGCTAGTTTCGATCGCGGCTTTCTGCGCGGCGAGTTTCGCCGGGTGGGACTGGCGTTCGATCCCGACGTGTTGTGCACCGTGCGTTTGTCGCGCGCGCTGTTCCCGGCGGAAAAACGCCACGGTCTCGACGCTTTGGTGGAACGTCATACGCTCGTGCCATCCGATCGTCACCGCGCGCTCGCCGACGCCGACCTGATCTGGCAGTTCTGGCAGCGTCTGCACGGCCTTGTGCCGCTCGACGTACTGCGCGCGCAGATCGAGCGCACCACGCGGCGGTACCGGCTTGCCGGCGACATCACGGAAGATCTGCTCGACACCGCGCCTGCGGGCTGTGGCGTGTATGCATTCTATGGAGAGCAGGACTTGCCTCTGTATGTCGGGCGAAGCGTGCGCGTGCGTCAGAGGCTGCGTTCACATTTGACCGGCGAGCGGCGCTCGTCCAAAGATATCCGGCTTGCGCAACAGGTGCGGCGTGTCGAGTGGCGGGCAACCGGCGGCGAATTGGGCGCGATGCTCGCGGAGGCACAGTGGATCGCGACGCTGCGCCCTGGCCATAACCGGGTGCCGCGTGTGGCGAAGAGCGATCCGGCGGACGCGCCCTGGCCGTTCGAGGGACCGATCGTATTCGAGGAGCGCGAGGAAGCCTCGCAGGCTCGCGCGTTTCATGTCGTCGACCGTTGGCGCTACGTGGGCCATGCGGCGTCGCTCGCGGAGGCTGCTGAGTTGCATGCGTCGAGCGTCGCGGGAGCATTCGAATTGTCGACGTATCGCATTTTGCAGAGCCATCTTGCCCGGGGCCTGCGGGTGATGCCGTTGAGCATGTCGAGCGGAACGGCCGTGGCCAATGTGGCTTGATGAAGTCCAACTGCTTGGGATTTAGCGGCGTTGTTTCCAGCCGCTCAATTTCTAGCCGATAACCCGCCGTTCAACGCAGCCCAACGCGCGCATTCAGCCTTCGCGGCGGACTGCCCGCGTCAGGCTTAGTGCTTCATGCCGACCCAATCAGCCGGTCGCACCCACGCCACCCGTTTCGCACACGTGCCCAAGCGCGCGCGTCAACGCGCTCGAACGAAGCGAATCGTAGCGGGTCAGCGATTTCCAGTTCGCGAGCGATTGCGCGACGCGCGACGGACAATCCGGAGCGGCACGGAGCGGCTGCACGCGTGCGAGGCCAGCCACGAGCGATTGCGTCAACCGGTCCAACTGCGGTCTTGTGCTGGTCGCAAGATCGGGCGCGGATCCTTGCGGCGCCTGTGTGCTGCGCCAGGTGGCGAACAGCGCGTTTTGCACGTCCTTGCTCGCATCGATCTGATCCTGGAAGAAGGCGCGGGCGAATGCCGGGTCGACATTCCCCGCAGCAGCGCGCTTTTCGACATCGGCGAGAAGCGCGTTCTCGCGCGGCGTGTCGGTGATGTCCTGGTGGTTGGCCCACTTCCAGCGCGCCACCGGTTCCGCGAGCGCGAGACGCTGCGAAGCCAGCGCAATCAGATTGGTGAGGGCGGTATCGTCACCATCCGCGATAGCGGGAGCCGGCGTGAAAGCGAGGGTAGCGAAGAGCGCGAGCGCGCATGACGCGCCGAAGCGGTACGAACGTTTCATGGAGGTGGCAGTGGCCGGGCGGCCGCGGAAGAAAAACCAGAAGAATAGACGATGCGCCGATCATGCGGCATCTTCGTTTTCACCACGGGAAGCGAAGGGGGCGCGGAAACCCCCCAGACCGGCCTCTTGAGAGCGTGCAGAAACATACGCCGGCAGCACGGTCCGGCGTTGTGCAATTCAGACCAACTTACCCCGTGTCGCGAATCGGTTCGAACACGAAAATCTGGGCGCGTGCCAACATGCGCCGCGTGCCGGACGCGCAGACACCGATGCTGCATCGCGCAACTGGATAGTTACTTCGAATCGCACGACTTGCGTTGTTCGTCGAAAAAGGCACGAACATGCTCAGGCAGTTCGGCACCCAGAAACTCGACGCCAGCGGGTTCCGGATCCGGGCAAAAGACTTTATCCGGGGTCGGAACTTTCGGTGGTTTGGCATCCATGATCTTTCTCCTTTACAAACCGATTATCTGCCTCGGTCCCCGTTTTGCACCAGAGCCTGATGCGGGTCATAGGTTGTTTGTTGCTTTAACGGCACAGGCCAACAATGGAACGGAATGTTTGAATAGAATTTATCGGTTGCCTGTTCCTGCGCTTTTCGCCAGTCAAAGCAGTCCGATATTTCTTCCCGTGTTGTTCCGAGCCTTGTCCTGCGGGTCATTCAGCACGTCGCCCTCTGCTCGTGCACACCACCAATCTTATCGGCTTAATATCAGCCAATCCGCGTGGATTTTGTGCGCTGCCGCATCGGCAGGATTTTCTTCTTAAAGGGGCGAACGTTCGTTAATTACCGACCATTTCAGTCCGGGCATTCAGCCCTCATTGTTTCGTAAACGATCGGTCCGCGGGATTCGTTGACGAGGAAAACACTTTTCCTGATTCGTGTGTGAATAAATCGGCCCACCGCTGCGTCGCGAACGGTGGGCCTTTTGCTGGTCGTCATCTTTTAGCTGCAGGCGCCCGGGATTTTCGCTGGCGCGGAATGGGCCACTGGTTTGTCGGTTACTTCGATCTGCCCGTGGATCCGCGGCGAAGACTGACCGTCCGCAAACGTAAACGTGCAGTAGAGGAACGGGCGAGCCGGTTCCGACACGGCGTCGAGCCGCCCGATCAGTTCGACGTGCGCACGCTTTCTCCCTTCGCCATCACGCTACGAGCTGTTGCCGCAGATACCCGGCGGTGCGGCTTTCCTTCGCATGCGCGACCTCGGCGGGTGTGCCGCTCGCCACGATGTTGCCGCCGGCGTCTCCGGCGCCGGGGCCGACGTCGATGACCCAGTCGCTTTGCGCGGCCACTCGCATGTCGTGCTCGACCACCACCACCGTATTGCCGGCATCCACGAGTCCCTGGAGCTGCACCATGAGCCGGTCGACGTCGGCGGGATGCAGGCCGGTGGTCGGTTCGTCGAGGATATACAGCGTCTCGCCGCGTTGCGCGCGCTGCAGTTCGGTGGCGAGTTTGATGCGCTGGGCTTCGCCCCCGGACAGCTCGGTGGCCGGCTGGCCGAGCCGCAGATAGCCGAGGCCGATGTCGCGGAGCACTTTCAACGCGCGCATCACGCTGGCTTCGTCGGCGAAGAATTCGCAGGCGGCGTCGACGGTCAGGCCGAGCACCTCGGCAATGTTTTTATCGCGCCATGTGATTTCCAGCGTCTGCGGGTTGTAGCGCGTGCCGTGACACGTCGAGCAGGGCGCGTAGACGCTCGGCAAAAACAGCAGTTCGACGCTGACAAAACCCTCGCCTTCGCAAGTCGGGCAACGGCCTTGCGCCACGTTGAACGAAAAGCGGCCCGCGCCGTAGCGGCGCTTGCGGGCGAGCGGCGTGTCGGCGAACAGCTTGCGCACATGGTCGAACAGGCCCGTGTACGTCGCGAGGTTGGAGCGCGGCGTGCGGCCGATCGGTTTCTGATCGACGCGCACGAGCCGCCGCACGGCATCCATGCCTTCGGCGATATGGCCGCCGGTCGGCGCGGTCGCGGCGGCGAGCAACGGGTCTTGCTCGTCGTCGTCGGGGTTTTCGAAAGCGCGACCGAGGTGGCTTGCAACCAACTCGGGCAGTGCCTGGCTCACGAGGCTCGATTTTCCCGAGCCCGACACACCGGTGACGGCAGTCAGACAGCCGAGCGGAAACGCCGCGTCCAGCCCGTGCAGGTTGTTGCGCGTGATCCCGGCGAGCCGCAGCCAGCCGGCAGGTTCACGCGGCGTGCGGTCGACGGGTGCGGGCGGCGCGAACAGATGCCGGCGCGTTTGCGACGCCTCAACCTTCGCGAGTCCTGCGGGCGGCCCGCTATAGACCACATGGCCGCCGGCTTCGCCCGCCGCCGGACCGACGTCGACCAGCCAGTCGGCGCGCCGCATCATCTGCAAATCGTGTTCGACGACAAACAGCGAATTGCCCGCCGCCTTCAATCCCTGCAGTGCGCTGAAGAGCGCCTCGCCGTCGGCGGGATGCAGACCCGCCGACGGCTCATCGAGCACGTACACGACGCCGAACAGCTGCGACGACAACTGCGTGGCGAGTCGCAGGCGCTGCAATTCGCCAGACGACAGCGTGGGCGTACTGCGCTCCAGCGCGAGATAACCCAGGCCCAGATCGACCAGCGTCGTCAGCCGTTCGAGCAGTTCGGCTGCGATGCGTTGCGCGGCGACGCGCTTTTCCTCGGACAGGTTGGGCGTGCGCCGCACGTCCGGCGAGGCCTTGTGCGCGGAGCCGCCTGATGCGACCCGTTTGTCGACGGCATCGCGCATGGCGCTTCTGCTGAGCACGCTGCCTTTGCCGGCGGTTTTGCCGGCGCCGGTGCCGGAATTCGCGTCAGCCGTTTCCGGCCATTCACCGCGAGCGATCGGCTCGAGCATCGCGGCAAGTCTGGCGAGCGGCAACTGCGAAAACTCGCCGATATCGAGTCCGGCGAACTTCACCGAGAGCGCTTCTTTCTTGAGCCGCTTGCCGTGACAGGCCGGGCAGACGCTGCCGATCATGAACTGCGACACGCGTTTTTTCATCAGCGCGCTTTGGGTGTTGGCGAAGGTGTGCAGCACGTAGCGCCGCGCGCCGGTGAAAGTGCCCTGATAGCTCGGCTCGTCCTTGCGCTTGAGCGCAGCGCGGGTTTCCTTCGGCGTAAGGCCGGCGTAGACGGGAGCGGTTGGCTGTTCGTCCGTGAAGAGAATCCAGTCGCGGTCTTTTTTCGGCAAGTCGCGCCACGGCGTATCGACGTCGTAGCCGAGTGTGACCAGAATGTCGCGCAGATTCTGTCCGTGCCATGCGGGCGGCCATGCGGCGATCGCGCGCTCGCGAATGGTCAACGAGTCGTCGGGCACCATCGATCTTTCGGTGACTTCATACACGCGACCGAGTCCGTGGCAAGTCGGACAGGCGCCTTGCACTGTGTTCGGCGAGAAATCTTCGGCGAACAGCATGGGCTGCTTCGGCGGATAGTCGCCGGTGCGCGAATACAGCATGCGCACGAGGCTCGACAGCGTTGTCACGCTGCCCACCGAGGAGCGCGCGCTCGGCGTGCCGCGTTGCTGCTGCAAGGCGACCGCGGGCGGCAGGCCTTCAATTGCGTCGACTTCAGGCACGCCGACCTGGTCGATCAGGCGCCTCGCATACGGTGCGACCGATTCGAAATAGCGCCGCTGCGCCTCCGCGTACAGCGTGCCGAATGCCAGCGACGATTTGCCCGAGCCGGACACGCCGGTGAACACGACCAGCGCGTCACGCGGAATCTGCACGTCGATGTTTTTCAGATTGTGTTCACGCGCGCCGCGCACGCGCACGAAGCCGGTGAATGTGTTTGCGCCAGGTGCGGACGGTGTCGAGCGAGGCTTGTTGCGGATGGCGTCCATATCGATGAATAGCGAATAAGCGTGGCCGCGCGATGCGGAAGAACGCTTGTGAGGTTGCACGGAACATGCCCGATGAAATGGCGATGATGCCAGTGAAGGTGAGGTCAGCGCGCACGATGCGTGCAATCCGCGCGGAACCCTTCAACCAGGAGTCACCGCCTATCATTGAAGCAGCTATCTGCGGCCGAGAGTGCGGTGGATAACGGACGCGCCGCCATAGGCGCGGAAGATGGCAGTCTTCGCCCTTCAGAGAGTTGCGCCATGGAAAACGCTGTGTACTGGAAAGGTCATCAGGTCGGAATCGAGTGCGCCGGCCGGATTTTGTGGTTTTCTTCGGCACCGCAGGAAGCGGTCGCGGCTTACGGCACTCAGCGGATGGAACCGACGCGTGTGGAAAAGCGCGCGGAAGATACGGTCGTGGCGCGTAACCTTTTTGTCACGGCGCAATTCGACCGGCGGGGGTCGGGTGGGTGAGACGGCGCTGTTGTTTGCTTTCGCCTTTCGCAGCAGTGCTCGCAGAATCAGGAAAGCAGACCTAAAAACAAAAAGCCCAGTCGCAATGACTGGGCTTTTTGCTTGAATCTTTTGGTGCCGGAAAGAGGAATCGAACCCCCGACCTTCGCATTACGAATGCGCTGCTCTACCGTCTGAGCTATTCCGGCATCAGGAGAAACGAGATTATAGGGACTTCTTTATGAGCTTGGCAAGCCCCTGAACTCACTTTTTTGTTTCGAGATGGTAGCGGGTAACGCGGTCGACCTCGTTCTTCGAGCCGAGGAATACGGCCACGCGCTCATGCAGGCTTTTCGGCTGGATGTCCAGAATGCGCTTCTCGCCATTGGTCGCGGCGCCGCCTGCCTGCTCGACGATAAAGGCCATCGGATTGGCTTCGTACATCAGGCGCAGCTTGCCCGGTTTGTCCGGCGTACGCTTGTCGGCCGGATACATGAAGATGCCGCCGCGATTCAGAATGCGGTGCACGTCCGCCACCATCGACGCGATCCAGCGCATGTTGAAGTCGCTTTGGCGCGAACCTTCCTTGCCGTCCTTCAACTCGCCGATGTATTGCTGAACCGGCGGATACCAGTGACGCTCGTTCGAAGCGTTGATCGCATATTCACGCGTTTCGACCGGAATGCGCATGTCGCTTTGCGTGAGCACCCACGAGCCGAGTTCGCGATCGAGCGTGAAGCAGTTCACGCCGTTGCCGGTGGTCAGCACCAGCACGGTTTGCGGACCATATACCGCATAACCTGCGGCAACCTGCTGCGTGCCTGGTTGCAGGAACGACTGTTCGGTAGGCTGCTGGCCGTCCGGGCAGCGCAACACGGAGAAGATGGTGCCGATCGAAACATTGACGTCGATGTTCGACGAGCCGTCGAGCGGATCGAACACGAGCAGGTATTCGCCCTTCGGATAGTTCGCCGGGATCGGGAAGAACTGTTCCATTTCCTCGGACGCCATGCCTGCGAGGTTGCCGCCCCATTCATTCGCTTCGAGCAGGATTTCGTTCGACAGGATGTCGAGCTTCTTCTGCACTTCGCCTTGAACGTTCTCGCTGCCCGCCGTGCCGAGCGCGTCGCCCAGCGCGCCCTTGCTGACGTGGTAGCTGATCGCCTTGCACGCACGCGCGACGACTTCGATCAAAAGGCGCAGGTCGGCCGGCAGATTGTTGGTCTCGCGCTGCTGCTCGATCAGGTACTTCGTGAGAGTGGTACGACGTTGCAAAGCCATTGCTGTACTCCGGGAGGCTTGAGGAATATTCGGATTTTAACCGTTCGTTGTGTCGGCTCCGTGCTTTTGCGTGGGAACCGTGTACGGCAACGCCGCCGGACACACCCGCCGGACACACCGATACGCGGCGGAATTCAGGTTTTGCGGCGTGCCTTGCCGGCCGTGATCTTGCCGCTCACGCTCGCCGCGAGCGCTGCGGCCCGCGCGTGGTCGCTCGAAACCTTCGGCAGTTTCGGGCGCTCCGCCTTCGGCATGGGTTCGATTTCACGTTCGATCTGTGCGCCGGCGGCCGCCGTGGCGACGCGCAGATCGTAAGCGATCTGCAGGTTGAGCCAGAACTGCGCGCTCGCGCCGAAGTAGCGCTCGAGTCGCAGCGCGGTGTCCGCCGAGACGGCGCGCTTGCCGCGCACGACGTCGTTGATGCGCGGCGCCGGCACGCGCAGTGCGAGCGCGAGCGCATTGACGGACATGCCGAGCGGTTCGAGAAACTCGCTGCGCAGAATCTCGCCCGGATGGATTTCCGGGATGCTGTTGCCGGAGTCGATGCCCGAGAAATCGATGCTGTCCAGATCGGAGCGTTTGATGACCATGCCGGTCTCCCAATAATCAGTGATAGTCGACAATCTCGACATTCAGTGCCTCCCCGTCGACGAAATGAAAACCGAGGCGCCATTGCGCATTGATCCTGATACTCCATTGCCCGCTGCGCTGGCTTTGCAACGCTTCCAGCCGGTTGCCCGGCGGCGCGTGCAGATCGCAAACGGACTCTGCGGCGTCGATCAGCAGCAGCTTGCGGTGCGCGAGCGTTTGCATGTGAAGCGGCAGTGAGTACACGAACCTGCCTTGAAAAATTCTCGCCGTAGTTTTGTCGCCGAATGTCGTGATCATGGGATGATATAACGCTGTGCGTTAAACGTAAACCGTTAAATGAATGCGTTTACTTTCACCCCGCCGGCGCGAGCCGACCAGTCGTCCAGATGGCCGGCGTTGTAGCCGCTCGCCGCCGGCCCGGCGAGCACAAGGCGAAAAAAAGCCGGCAACGCGTGCCGGCTTTCGATGCGACAACAGTGCTCAGGCGGATCTCACGCCAACGCTTTCTCCACGATCTCGCGCACGTCGCGCGATTTGACCTGCGCGGCCACTTTCTCCAGCGCCGCGCGCATGCCGTCGCGCAGCGCCGGCGTGAAGCGGCGCCACAATTCCAGCGAGCGGGCGAGGCGGGCGGCCACTTGCGGATTGATGGCGTCGAGCGCGATCACCTGGTCGGCCCAGAACGCGTAGCCCGAGCCGTCTTCGGCATGGAATTGCGCCGGGTTCGCCGCGCAGAAGCTGAAAATCAGCGAGCGCGCGCGGTTCGGGTTCTTCAGATTGAAGGCCGGGTGCGCCATCAGCTTGCGCACGACGTCGATCACCGGACGCTGCGCGCTGCCGCGCTGCGTGGCCTGCAAGGCAAACCACTTGTCGATCACGAGCGGTTCCTTTTCGAAGCGCCGATAGAAGTCGTCCAGCGCCTGCTGCGCCTCGGCGCTGCCGCCGTTGGCCGCCGACGCATTGAGCAACGCGGACAGTGCCGCCGAGCGGTCGGTCATGTTGTTCGCCGCATCGTATTGCGCGGACGCGAGACGCACGGCCTCTGCCGGATCGTCCAGTTCGGCGAGATACGACAGCGCGAGATTCTTCAGCGCGCGATGACCGGACGCTTCAGGCGTGGCTTCGTACGCCCCCGGCGTGCGATGCTGCTCGTACACGTTGAGCCAGTCGCCCCTGAGCGCATTGGCAAGACGCTTGCGCACGAACTGCCGCGCGGCGTGCACGGCCGCCGGATTCGATTCGGCCATCTGCTCGGCCAGATACGCTTCCGAAGGAAGCATCAACGCGAGTTCGCGGAACGCAGGCGAGAGCGTTTCGTCGGTCAGCACGCGTGCGAACGCGGCGACCACGGAATCGTCGAGCTGCAGCGGCACACCCGTGGCGGCGCGCCCGGCGAGCGTGAGCAGCTCGCGGGTGGCGAGCCGTTGGCCGGCTTCCCAGCGGTTGAACGGGTCGCGGTCGTGGGCAAGCAGGAATGCCAGCTGTTCCGCCGAATAGTCGTATTCGACGATCACCGGCGCCGAGAAATTGCGCAGCAGCGAAGGCAACGGCTCTTGCGCCACGTTGACGAACGTGAAGGTCTGTTCGGTCTGCGTGAATTCGAGCACGCGCGTGGTCGCCTTGCCGGCCTGCGCTTCGCCTTCCAGTTGCAGCGGCAGGTCGCGACCGTCCTTGCCGATCAAGCCGATCGCAAACGGAATCAGCAGCGGACCCTTTTGCGTTTCGCGCGCGGCCGGTGCGGCTTCGCCATAGCCTTGCGTGAGCGTCACGCTGTAGCGTTGCTGCGCGGCGTCGTACTGCGTGCGCACGGACACCCGCGGCGTGCCGGCCTGGCTATACCAGCGCTCGAATTGCGCAAGATCGCGGCCGTTCGCGTCGGCGAGCGCATGACGGAAATCGTCGCAGGTCACGGCCTGGCCGTCGTGGCGCTTGAAGTACAGGTCCATGCCCTTGCGGAAGCCGTCGCGGCCGAACAGCGTCTGATACATCCGCACGACTTCCGAGCCTTTCTCGTAGACGGTCATCGTGTAGAAGTTGTTGATCTCGACGTAGCTTTCCGGGCGCACAGGATGCGCCATCGGACCCGCGTCTTCGGCGAACTGCATCTGGCGCAGCACGCGCACGTCCTCGATGCGCTTGGTGGCGCGCGCGGCTTCGTCGGTCGCGCCGCCGGCCATGTCGGCCGAGAACTCCTGATCGCGGAATACCGTCAGGCCTTCTTTCAGGCTCAACTGGAACCAGTCGCGGCACGTCACGCGATTGCCGGTCCAGTTGTGGAAATACTCGTGGCCGACCACGGCCTCGATGTTCGCGAAGTCGGTGTCGGTTGCCGTTTCGGGATTCGCCAGCACGTACTTCGTGTTGAAGATGTTGAGCCCCTTGTTCTCCATCGCGCCCATGTTGAAGTCGCTTACGGCGACGATCATGAAGCGGTCCAGATCGAGTTCGAGCCCGAAGCGTTCCTCGTCCCAGCGGATCGAATGAATCAGCGAGTCCATTGCGTGACGGGTCTTGTCCAGGTCGTGCGGCTCGACCCACACCTGCAGCAGCTTTTCCTTGCCCGAGCCGCTCTTTACGCGTTCTTCCAGCGCGACCAGCTTGCCGGCGACCAGCGCGAACAGGTAGCTCGGCTTGCGGAACGGATCCTCCCAGCGCGCGAAGTGGCGGCCGTCAGGCAAATCGCCTTCTTCGAGCAGGTTGCCGTTCGACAGCAGCACCGGATAATCCGCCTTGCTGGCGCGCAGCGTGACCGTGAAGGTCGCCATCACGTCCGGGCGGTCGAGGAAGTAAGTGATGCGGCGAAAGCCCTCGGCCTCGCACTGCGTGAAGAAGTTGCCGCCCGACACGTAGAGACCCGACAGCGTGGTGTTCGCAGCCGGATTACAGATGCTCGTGAGCGTCAGTTCGAACTGATCCGGCACGTTGTCGAGCAGCAGGCCGTGGTCGTGCGCGTGAGCATTGGCGAACGGCTGGCCGTCGACCTCGGCGCCCACGAACTCCAACTGTTCGCCCATCAGTTCCAGATGCGCGGCACGCGCGGCTTCCGGATTGCGGCGCACGCGCATCGTGTTGCGGACAACCGTGCGTTCAGGAACCAGATCGAACTCCAGCGCGACGGTGTCGATCAGAAAGGCGGGCGGCGCGTAGTCGGCGCGGCGAATCACATTGGGCGTTGCGGTATCGGCCATGGCGTTCTGTAGTGTTGGAACTCGAGTCGGCGCGCGCGCTTCTGACGCACGAGCCGGGCATGTCGAACCATTGTACAAAGCCTCGGCGAATCGTGCGGGGCGAACTTTTTACCGAATTTGCCAGTCAGCGTATTATCGGGCGCCCGCCTGGTACAAAAGCCTGCACGCCGGCCGGGCCGGTCATGACGGACAATACAGAGACATTGAGAGGCTTCACGAGGTAGACCATGAAAATCGATCGATGGACCCGCCGCGCCACGCTGCTGCTAGCCGGGCTGGCGGTGCTGCTTTCCGGCTGTACGACCTACGTCACCACGCAGGTCACGGCCTTCTCAGACTGGAGCGGTAGCGACGCCACCCGCACCTATGCGTTCACGCGGGCGGCGGACCAGCAGAGCAATCTCGAGCTCAGCACCTACGAGCGTTTTGTCGCGAACGAACTCGCCACGCATTCTTTCCGCCAGGTCGACAACGCGCGGGCACGCTATCTGGTCGGACTCTCGTACGGAATCCGTTCGGACATGGTGACGGTCTCGGAGCCGGTGTATTACAACCCGTGGCCGGCGCCATATTGGGGCTGGGGCCGGCCGTTCGATCCGTGGGGGCCGTGGGGTGGCTTCCCCGCCACGTACGTGAACCAGAGCTATCCTATCTTCACGCATCTGTTGGGCATACGGATCACCGAGCGGGCAACCGGCAAGGAGGTCTACAACGTGACGGCGCGCAATTCGGGCGGCGAATCGTCGCTGGTCCGGGCCATGCCGTATCTGGCGCGTAGCGCGCTGGCTGATTTCCCGCTCGGTAACGGCGTGGTCCACACCGTGAAGATTCCGGTCGACAAGAACGGCGGGGCATCGAACGAAATAGCCGCTACCGGCGCCGCGCCTGCCGCTGCGCCGGCACCGGCCTCCGGTGCGAAAGTCGTTCAGTAGGTCACGCGCGACTGGCGGCGCGCTCTAACGCGCTCGCCGGCAGCAAAGAAGACGAGCGGCCCGGCAATCATTCTTGCCGGGCCGCCTGTTTTGCTGATACCGGATCGAGCCCGAAGAAGCACCACGGCGCTCGAATCAATCGCCGCGCGAGCGACCCGCAAGCGAGCCGCGCCGCGCACGGCGGCCAGATGCTGACCACGCGCTGCCTGAGTGCTGAGTGACTCAGCGGACCCGGCCGCTAATTCCTTGCCGTGGCGCCTTGCGCTACCCGCCCGATCTGCTGGCCGACATTCGCCTAAACGCCCACACCGAACAGCGCCATCGTCCCGAGAATGACAAACATCACCGCCGCGATGCCATGCACGAGCTTGGTCGGCAGTCGATGAGCGAAACGGTCGCCGAGCAGGATCGCAGGCACATTGGCGATCATCATGCCGAGCGTGGTGCCCGCCACCACGCCGAAGAAATCGTGGAAACGCGCGGCGAGGGCCACCGTGGCGATCTGCGTCTTGTCGCCCATTTCCGCGAGAAAGAACGTCACCACGGTCGCGCCGAATACGCCGAAGTGCGTGCGGCTGGTATTGGCCTCTTCGTCGTCGAGTTTGTCTGGAACGAGAATCCACAGCCCCATGCCGATGAACGATGCCGCCAATGCCCAACGCATGATGGTCGGCGTGAGCAGCGAGCCGAGCCACGCGCCGAGCGCGCCCGCGCAGGCGTGATTCACGAGCGTGGCGGCGAGCACGCCCAGAATGATCGGCAGCGGCTTGCGGTAGCGGGCCGCGAGGACGAGCGAAAGCAATTGCGTCTTGTCGCCGATCTCGGCGAGCGCGACCGCTCCGGTCGAAATGAGAAAAGCGTGATCCACGGTGTGTTGATTCCCCGGGCCGAGATATGAACGAGCGACGACCCACGACACCGCCGGGCCCTGTTGCGGCGGTGTGTGGATCATCGGTCTCGCCAGGCCAGAGGCTGCGGCTGCCATGGCCGTACAGGCCAAGTCTGTTGACAGGCGCCCCCGCGAACCACACGTGCGACGCACCCGATGACAGCGGTGCGGACGTGCCGCGAGGCGGCTACTCCCCAATGAGGGACGGAGTATAACAGGCGTGGCCGCGCCTGATAATGGATTGCGTCAGCCGCACGCGCCGTTGCATTGCCCGGACTGTGGATTTGACGCGGGCTATGCGCCGGCCATTTGGAAACCAGGGCGAAGACGGAGCCGAAACTAGCCAATCTGAAACACTTTTTAAGAAAGTTAAATGAAAGTATGGGCGGATGACGACGAAATGCTTGTATGTCCGTATCGACTGCAAGCCCCGCCGCCAGTGGTTTTGCGTTTGTGCGTGTAGCGGGAAATCGCGTCGGAGGTGCGAGTGACGGCTTTTTCGCCGAACGTCGCATGAGAGATACGGATACAGATGGATACGTCTTTTGTGGCTGATTTATCCCAGAATATTCAGTATGATTCCCGGCGACCACAGGGAGCCCGAGGCAATTCTCCAGACAAACTGGCGAGGGTGCCTAAATAATCGGGGCCAAGTGCCGTTAATTGGCTGAACCCTATATAAGATAAGAAGATTGGATCGACCCCGGCTGGAGATTGCCGGTCCGCGCGGCGCGTACACGCTGTGACGGTGCCGTATTCCGTCAGGCGCTTCAGCCTCCTCGCTTCTACGCGCGAACACCGATATGCCCGATCTGCACTGGACCATTCCGGTCGCTCGCTGGTCTAGCTGGCCTGCTGCCGCATCTGCCGCCTCCGATATTGGCTTCATCGAGCCGATCGTGCGGCGTCGTCTGAGCACTCTGTCGCGAGTGGCGCTCAAGGTTGCGCACGATTGTGTCGCCGCGGACGCGGCGCGGGTCGTGTTCGCTTCGCGCCACGGGGAACTGCGGCGCACCACGGATATCTTGCGTGCCATCAGCGCGGGCGAGCCGGTGTCGCCGACCGCCTTCAGCCTGTCCGTGCTCAATGCGATGACCGGCGTGTTCGGCATTGCGCGCGGCGACCGGTCGGCGGCGAGCGCGATTTCCGCCGGCGCCGAAACGCTCGGCTACGCGCTGCTGGAAGCGCACGCGCAATATGCCACGCAGCAGGATTCGCCGTTGCTGCTGGTCTACGCCGACGAACCGGCCGACGCCGCGTACGGCACGATCGAAGACGAAGTGCCGGGTGGCGCGATCGCGATCCTGCTCGATAGCGAAACGGCGACGGCCGAACTGGTGTGCATGGTCTGCCGCGCGGGTGCGCGGGAGCCCGCGTCGGCGCATGAAGCCAGCGCGAACCAGCCCGCCGGCGGGCACCGCGCCGGCTTGCCCAGCTTCTTCGCGACCCAGAGCCAGGCGCTGCAGCACTGCCTGGAGACCGGGCTGCCCGCCGCCTGGCAAGGTGCCGACGCCAGTTGGCATTGGAGTTGGCATGACCGCGCGGCTTGATTATTGCTGGCGATTCTGCGCGACCGGCATGGCCTTCGTGGTTTTCGGCGTGTGCGGCATGCTGTTTTCGGTGGTGGTGTTTCCGCTTGCGTGGGTGTGGCCGCACCGCGCATCGCGACAGTTCGCGGTGACGAGCGTGATCCACTGGTTTTTCCGCGCGCTGGTCGCGGTGTTGCAGCGCGTCGGCGTGATGGAACTCGAAGTGTCGGGCATGCGCGCATTGCGCGCGGACGGCCCGGCGATCGTGGTTGCCAACCACCCGACCTATCTCGACGTGATGGTGCTGCTGTCGCTCACGCCGCATGCCTGTTGCGTGGTGAAAAACGCGCACTGGAGCAACCCGTGTTTCTGGGGCATCGTGCGCTCGGCGGAATACGTCAGCAATGCCGACCCGGCGGAGCTCGTCGAGGCCGGCGCGAAGCAACTGGCGGCGGGCTATACGATGATCATTTTTCCGGAAGGCTCGCGCAGCCCCGCGCCGAACCGGCTGCATGCTTTTTCGCGCGGTTTCGCGCACATGGCGCTGAAAGCCGGCGCACCGATCGTCCCGGTGCTGATGGATTGCGATCCGCCCGCCTTCACCAAGCAGATGCGCTGGTACGACGTGCCGGCGCGCGCGTTCAGAATCCGCGTGAACGTGCTCGAACCGCTCGGCGTCGACCAGCTCGCGGCCCATGACACTCCACCGGCTCTTGCGGCGCGCAGCGTGACGAGCGCCGTCGAAGCACACATTACTCAGCACCTGTTCGATTATGGATTCTTTAAAACTGGAAATTAAACAGCTTCTGATCGAAGCGCTCGATCTGGAAGACCTGAGCCCGGCCGATATCGACGACGATGCGCCGTTGTTCGACACCGACGGCATCGGTCTCGATTCGATCGACGCGCTCGAAATCGGCATCGTGCTGCGCAAACAATACCAACTGACCCTTGCGGCGAACGACGAGCGCACGCGCGAACACTTCCGCTCGATCAACACGCTCGCGGCGCTGGTGGCGAGCCAGCGCGAAGCGGTGCACGCTGTGAACGAAACAACCAGAAAAGGGGAATAAATCGTGTCCGAGGCAGAGATTCTGGAGCGCATCCGCGCCATCTTCAAAGAGAACTTCGCGATCGAGCCCGAGCGTGTCACGCCCGAAGCGCATCTGTTCGAAGACCTCGATCTCGACAGCATCGACGCCGTCGACCTCGCGATCAAACTGCAGGAAATGACCGGACGCCGCATCAAGCCGGAAGAGTTCAAGTCGGTGCGCACTGTCGGCGACGTGATCGGGGCGGTCGAATCCCTGCTGGCGGCACAAGGCTGATGTGCGCCGCACGCCCGCGAACGCAAGCGGCGCCGCAGCAGGCCGCCGATGCCTCGCCCGGCACCGGGCGTCGCCTGGGCAAAACCGTCGTGCAGGTGCTGCTGAAGCTCGCGTACCCCGCGCTGATCCTGTGCGCGTGGCGCTGGGACACGCCGCGCTATGTGGGCTGCATGCTGTTCGCGATCCTGTGGCTGCAGCGCTGGGCCGGCAGCGGCCCGGTCGCGACCTCGCTGCGGCGGCTCTCCACGATCGACTGGACCGTGGCTGGCTTGCTGAGCTGTGCGTCGGCGGCCATCGTGCTCACCAATAGCGAACTGCTGTTGCGTCTTTATCCGTCGCTCGTCAATCTGGGTTTGCTGATCGCATTCGGCGCGACGCTCGTGCGCGGGCCGTCCATGATCGAAAAATTCGCACGCCTCGGCAATCCCGACCTGGCGCCGGGCGCGGTGCGCCATACGCGGCGCGTGACCCAGGTGTGGTGTGGATTCTTCGCGCTGAACGGCGTGTTTTCCGCTTATACGGCGCTGTACTGGAGCCGTGCGAGCTGGTCGCTCTATAACGGAGCGATCGCCTATGGGCTGATCGGCGTGCTGCTGGCGGCCGAGGTCGTCTGGCGTTACCTGGTCGTGCTGCCGCGCGCCGCGCGTTCGGAGGCGGCCTAATGATCGCGTTGCATGATCTGTTGTCGGCGGTTCATGAGAGCGCCGCGCTGCGGGCGCCCGTTTGCCGGGATGGCGCCATGGTGCTCGATCGCGCGGCGTTTCGCGCGCGCGTCGCCGCTTTGATCGCGCTCGTGCAGACGCAGGCCGCGCAACGCTACGCACTCTGTATCGACGATCCGTTCGATTTCGCCTGCGCGCTCTTCGCGTTGCTCGCGTGCGGCAAGGAGCCGGTGATTCCGGCCAATGCGACGCCGGGCTATCTGGCCGATCTCGCGGATGCTTACGAAGCGGTGTTGACCGATGCGGATTTGCCGCCGTTCGAGCTTGCTGCTGGAGCCAACGTCAGCGTCAACGCCGAAGCTGAAGTCAACGCAGTAACCCATGCCGATACCGGCTTCAACACGCGCGTCGACGTCAACGCAGCAGCGGCAGGCAACGCCGGAGCCGACGCCGGCACCAGAAACGCCGAGGCGGCCCCGGCGCACACGTCGAGCGCCGCTTATACGATCGACCCCAACGCCCCGCTCACGCTTTACACATCCGGCAGCAGCGGCCGCCCCAAGCCGATCCGCAAGACACTCGCGCAATTCAACGCCGAAGTGCACACGCTGGAAAAACAGTGGGGCGCGCTGGTCGGCGACGCGACCGTGCTCGCGAGCGTGCCGCATCACCACATCTACGGTTTGCTGTTTCGCGTGTTGTGGCCGCTTGCCGCCGGCCGTGCCTTCGACCGTGCGGTCAGCATCGAGCCGTTGCATCTGCAAGCGCAGATCGAACATTGCGGCGCGGCGGTGATCGTTTCGACGCCCGCGCAACTGTCGCGCTGGCCCGCGTTGCCCGGCTTTGCCGACCTGACGCCGGCGCCGCTCGCGTTCTTTTCGTCGGGCGGCCCGTTGGCGCCTGAAGCCGCGCAGGAATACGCCGCCGCCTATGGCGCGGCGCCGCTCGAAATTTACGGCAGCACGGAAACCGGCGGCATTGCGTGGCGGCGCCAGGATCAGACCGACGCCTGGCAACCGGTGAGCGGAATCGACGTGCGCCGCGACGAAGACGGCGCGCTCAACGTCCGCTCGCCACACCTCGATCACACGGGCTGGCATCGCACCGACGACAAGATCGCTTTCGACGCCGACGGCCGTTTCCGCCTGCAAGGCCGGCTCGACCGCGTGCTCAAGCTCGACGGCAAACGCGTGTCGTTGCCGGAACTGGAAGCGCGCCTCGCGCTGCATCCGTATGTCGCGCAAGCGGCGATCGTGCCGCTGGCCGGCGCCTCGCGCGAGCGCGTCGGCGCCGTCGTGGCGCTGACCGAAGCGGGCGGCGCAGCATTGCGCGACGAAGGCCGCGTGGCGCTCGCGAAAATATTGCGCCGGCATCTCGCCGAATATTTCGACGTCGTGGTGCTGCCGCGCCATTGGCGTTTTCGCGTCACGCTGCCGTTCGACGCGCGCGGCAAACTGCCGGTGGCCACCGTGGCGGCCGCCTTCGAACCGCGCAGCGAAGGTGTCGAAGTGCTGGCCGAAGCGCGCAGCGGCGATACGCTGCATTACGAGTTGCGCGTGCCGCCCGCGCTCGTGCATTTCGCCGGCCATTTTCCCGGCCTGCCGATTCTGCCCGGCGTCGTTCAGATCGACTGGGCGATGCGCCTCGCCGCCGACCACTTGCCGGCCGTGCGCGCGCTGGCGTCGATCGATCGTTTGAAGTTCATGGCGCCGGTGCCGCCGGGCGCCGTGCTCAAGCTCACGCTCGCTCACGACGCGGCTCGCCGGCGCGTGCAGTTCGCGTACCGTGTGAACGGCCGTGATTGCGCGTCCGGCGTGATCGTCTACGGGGCGCCGGCGTGAAGACCTTCTCCCCATGCATCGTCATTCCGATCTACAACCATAAGGACGCGATCGGCGCGACCATTGCTCATCTCGCGGTTCACGGCCTGCCGTTTTTTATCGTCGACGACGGCAGCGACGAGGCCACCCAGCAGGTGCTCGCCGCGCTCGCGCAGCAGTACGTGGGGCAGCTCACGCTGCTGCGCCTGCCGCTCAACGGCGGCAAAGGCGCGGCGGTGATGGCGGGGCTGCGCGCCGCGCGCAAGGCGGGCTACACGCACGCCTTGCAGATCGACGCCGACGGCCAGCACGACGCCACCGACGTACCGCGTTTCATCGAAGCCGCGCGCGCCGAACCGGGCGCGGTGATTCTCGGCCGCCCGGTCTACGACGAGAGCGTGCCGAAAGCGCGTCTCTACGGCCGCTATCTGACGCATGTGTGGGTATGGATCGAAACGCTTTCGTTGACGATCCGCGATTCGATGTGCGGCTTTCGCCTCTATCCGCTGGCGCTGGCCTGCAGTCTGATCGACAGCGTGCGACTGCCCACCCGCATGGACTTCGACATCGAGATCCTCGTGCGTCTGTACTGGCGGCGCGCCGCGTTCCGCTCGATTCCGACACGCGTCACCTATGCGACCGACGGCGTCTCGCATTTCGACGTGCTGTGGGACAACGTGCGCATCAGCCGCAGTCATACGCGGCTCGTGTTCGGCATGCTGTGGCGTCTGCCCATGCTGCTCGCGCATAAGGTGATGCCGCGCCGCACCGAGTCCGCAGAGGGATACAGCGAACGGAACGAACAGGACTGGTGGCGTATCGCCGAACGCGGCAGCCACCTGGGCATGTCGCTGCTCGCGCTCAGTTGCAAGCTGTTCGGCCGGCGCTTCGCCGCGCTCTGGCTGCATCCGATCGTCGCGTATTTTCTGCTGACCGGCCGCGCCGCGCGCGAGGCCTCCGGCAACTATTTCAGACATCTCGGCGAAGCCGCGCCGCAAGGCGGTACGCCGCGTCCGGGCTGGCTGTCCGCGTACCGCCATATGCTGGCGTTCGCGCAATCGGGCTTCGACAAGCTCGCGGCCTGGTCGGGCCGCGTCAACAATGCCGACGTCAAGTTCGAAGATCCTTCGGCATTCGAAGCATTGGTAGCGAGCGGCAAGGGCGCGCTCGTGATCGGCGCGCATCTCGGCAATCTGGAGATGACCCGCGCGCTCGCCGCTCAGGGCGCTTACGCGAAGGTCACGGCCGTCGTCTATACAGACCACGCGCGCCGCTTCAATAGCGTGCTGGCTTCGGCCAATAGCGAGTTCGCGCGGCATCTGCTGGAAGTGCGCGACTTCGGACCCGAGACCGCGATGATGATGCAGGAGCGCGTCGACGCCGGCGAGTTGCTGGTGATCGTCGGCGACCGCGTGCCCGCACACGAAGCAGGCCGCACGACTGAAGCACGATTTCTCGGCTCCACCGCGCCGTTCGCGCAAGGCCCGTATGTGCTCGCGCATGCATTGGGCTGCCCGGTCTATCTGTTCTTCTGCCTGAAAGAGCGCGACGGCTACCGTCTTTATTTCGAACCGTTCGCGGAGCGCATCGAACTGCCGCGCCGCGAACGCGCGCAGCATCTCGCCGCGTGGGCGCAACGTTATGCCGTGCGTCTCGAACACTATTGCCGCAAGGCACCTTATCAATGGTTCAACTTCTTCGATTTCTGGGCCAGCCCCAAGCGAGGCGCGAATGGCCGAACATGATCTGATCGATGTGCCGGATGCGGGCGCAAATGTGAACACGACAGCAGTCGTAATAGGCGGGCGCAAGCTCACGATCGAAGAGGTCGTCGCGATTGCGCAGCACCGCGCGCCGGTCGCCTTGAGCGCCGATCCGGCGTGGCGCGCGCGCATCCAGCGCGGCGCGGATTTTCTGCGCCGGCATCTGGCCGCGGGCGCGACCGTGTACGGCGTCAACACCGGTTACGGCGACGCCTGCGTGGTCGACGTGCCGATGGAACTGGTCGAAGCATTGCCGCTGCAACTCACGCGCTATCACGGCTGCGGCATGGGCCAGTATCTCGACGAGGCGCAGACGCTCGCGGTGATCGCCGCGCGGCTCAACTCGCTCGCATACGGTTTTTCCGGCGTGCGTCCGGTGTTGCTCGAACGTCTGGCCGATCTGGTCAATCATCGCGTGTTGCCGTGCGTTCCGTCGGAAGGCTCGGTCGGTGCGAGCGGCGATCTCACGCCGCTTTCGTATGTGGCCGCCGCGCTCGCGGGTGAGCGCGACGTGATGTTCAAAGGGCGCCTGCGCGATGTGCGTGAAGTGTGGACCGAACTCGGTCAAACGCCGCTTACGCTCGCGCCGAAAGAAGGGCTCGCGCTGATGAACGGCACCGCCGTGATGACGGGTCTCGCCTGTCTCGCGTTTGCGCGCGCCGATCATCTCACGCGGCTCACCGCGCGCCTGACGGCGCTGTGCACGGTCGCGCTCGACGGCCGTGCCGCACATTTCGACGCGATGCTGTTCGAAGTGAAGCCGCACGCCGGTCAGGCCGAAGCGGCGGCATGGATCCGTGACGACCTGGCCGGGCGCGACGACACGCCGGGCCACCGTCTGCAGGACCGATATTCGATTCGCTGCTCGCCGCATGTGATCGGCGTGGCGCGCGACGCGCTTTCGTGGGTGCGCCGCGACGTCGAGAACGAACTGAACAGCGCGAACGACAACCCGCTGATCGATCCGGACAACGAACGCGTGCTGCACGGCGGCAACTTCTACGGCGGTCATATCGCTTTCGCGATGGACTCGCTGAAGGTCGCGATCGCCAATCTCGCCGATCTGATGGACCGGCAACTGGCGCTCCTCGTCGACGTCAATTTCAATAACGGCTTGCCGCGCAATCTGTCGGGCGCCACGTCCGCGCGCGCCGCGATCAATCACGGTTTCAAGGCGGTGCAGATTTCGTCGTCCGCATGGACCGCCGAAGCATTGAAGAACACCATGCCCGCCAGTGTTTTCTCGCGCTCCACCGAGGCGCACAACCAGGACAAGGTCAGCATGGGCACGATCGCCGCGCGCGACTGCCTGCGCGTGCTGGAACTGACCGAACAGGTGGCGGCAGCGCATACGCTCGCAACCGTGCAAGCTGCCCGTCTGCGATTGAAGATCGATAGTGGAACGCCGGTTCCCGCGCCGCTGCGAACGTTCATGGAGAGCGTGGGCGCGCAGTCGCCATTCGTCGACGAAGACCGCGCGCTCGAACACGAACTGCGCGCACTGACCGCCCGCATTGCCGCGTGCGATCTACTGCAAGACTATCGCGGAGGACCGGACGCATGACAGGTTCCCGCAAAGTGCTGAGCGCGAGCGCGACGGTGGAAGTGCCGTTCCACGACGTCGACGCGATGAACGTGTGCTGGCATGGGCACTATCTGAAGTACTTCGAGATTGGCCGCGCGGCGCTGCTGCGCGCTTTCGACTACGACTATCGCGAGATGCAGGCTTCCGGCTACTTGTGGCCGATCGTGGAAGCGCATCTGAAATACGTGCGGCCGGCTACCTACGGTCAGCAGATCGAAGTACGCACGCAACTGATCGAACACGAAAACCGCCTGAAAATAGGCTATGAAATCGTCGATTGCGCGTCCGGCACGCGCCTGACCAAGGGCTATACGATCCAGGTCGCGGTCGATGCCGCCACCCAGGAGTTGCAGTTCGTCTCGCCGCCGGTCGTGTTCGACAAGCTGGAGCGCGTATGGGGACGGTGAATTTGCGCGCGGTGATCGTGAGCACATTGAGCGCGCTGAGTGTGGCGAGTGTGCTCGCCGCGGCAGTCGTATGGACGCAGGCTGCGTCGGCGGTGTCGACGAAAGAAGCCGCGCCCGGCAACCCCGCACTCGTCTCGCAGATCGCCGCGCATCTCGCGCAGGCGCGGGGCGTGCGCGCGCAATTCACGCAGACGCAAACGCTGGCTGCGATGAAGCAGCCGCTCGTCAGTACCGGCTCGCTGTTGTTCTTCCGCGAGCGCGGCGTGATCTGGCAGATCGACAAGCCATACAAAGCCACCTACGTAATCACCGACGCAGGCGTGGTTGAAGTCGATGCGAACGGCCAGCGCGTCGCGGCTCACAGCGCACAGGGCACGCGCGGCGTCGCACAAGTCTCGAAGATGATGCGTGCGATGCTCGGCGGCGATCTGTCGGCGCTGTACTCGCAATTCGACGTGGAAGCCCAGGGTAACGCCGCGCAATGGCGCATGCAGCTCACGCCGAATCAGCCGCAGATCGCGCAGTCGATCAAAGGTCTGGCGATGAGCGGCGGCGACTATCTGCAGAGCCTGCGCATCACGTTGGCAAATGGCGACGTCACCCAACTCGACTTCACGAAGAGCGCGGCCGTGACCGAACTCAGTGCGACTGAGCGCGGCCTGCTCGGGGCGCCGTAATGGAGATGCTGCAACAGCGGTCGCCGAAACAGGTATGGGGCGTGCGCGCCGCGTGGCTGCTGCTCGCGCTCGTGGCGGCACTGTATTGCGGCTGGCGTTTCGCCGGACCGTCGCCGCTGCAAACTAATCTGCTCGCGCTATTACCCGCGACCGAGGCCGACCCCGTCGCCGAACAGGCCGTGGATACGCTGGCGAGCGCGCTTGGCGACCGCACGGTTTTTCTGGTCACGAGCAACGACGACGCGCACGCGAAGGCGGCCGCGAAACAGCTGGGTGCGTCGCTGCAAAAGAGCGGCGCGTTCGGTTCGGTGACGGCGGAATTGCCGCCGTTCGATCTCTCGCAAATCGCGGCGCTGTACATGCCGTACCGCTTCGGCCTGCTGGCGCCGGCGGACCGCACGGCATTGGCCAGTGGCGCGGCGGGCAGCACGTTGCACGACACGCTCGCGCAGCGCCTCTACAGCCCACTGCGCGGCGGACTCACCACGCCGCTCGCCGACGATCCGTTCGGCTGGCTCGAACACTGGCTCGGCGGCCTGCCGCTTGCCACCTCGAATCTCGAACTCGAAGACAACATGCTGGTTTCGCATCACGGCGCCGCCACCAGCGTGCTGATCGTCGCGACGCTGCCGGGTTCGGCGTACGAAACGAAAACGCAGCACGCCGTCCTGGCGGCGCTCGCTCAGGGCGAAAGCGCCTTGAAGCAGTCGTTCCCCGACGTTTCGGTGGCGCGAACAGGTGCCGTGTTTTACGCGGAAGCGGCGCGCAGCGCGTCGGAACATGAAGTGCATCTGATCGGCATTGCATCGCTGTGCGGTATCGCGCTGCTGATGATGTGGGTGTTCCGCTCGCCGCGTCTGCTATTGCTCGGCTTCGTATCGACCGCGCTCGGCATAGTTTGCGCGCTCGCGGTGACGATGCTGATTTTCGGCAAGCTGCATCTGTTGACGCTCGTGTTCGGCGCAAGCCTGATCGGCGAAGCGGTCGACTATTCGATTCAGTACTTCGTGGTGTATCTCGGCGCGCAGCGTGACTGGGACGCACGGCGCGGCGCGCGCGCCGTGCGTCCCGCGCTGAGCGTGGCGCTCGCGACGAGTCTGCTCGGCTACGCAATCCTCACGTGGGTGCCGTTTCCCGCGCTCAAGCAGATTGCCTGCTTCGCGATTGCAGGGATCACGACGGCGTTCGCGTCCGTGTTGTGGCTGCTGCCCGCGTTGCTCACGCGCGCGCCTAAACGCAGCCCGCAGCGCGTGTTTGCAGGCGCGGCGCGCGTGCTGGCGGTGTGGCATCGCACGATCGGCGGCAAGCGGGCGTGGTTCGTCGCGGCGTTGCTGTTGTTGCTGGCGATTCCCGGCTGGCTGCGTCTGACCAGCGACGACGATATCCATCTGCTGATCCAGCGCGATCCTGCGCTCGTCGCGCAGGAAGACAAGGTGCGCGCGGCGGTCGGCGTGGATAACAGCGCGCAGTTTTTCGTCGTGCGCGGCGAGACGCCCGAACTCGTGCTGCAACGCGCCGAAGCGTTGGGCACGAAGCTGGATGCATTGAACGGGACCGCGAACAAGGTCGGCAGTTATCAGTCGGTTGCGCAATTCGTGCCGTCGGCGAAACAGCAGAATGAAGACCGCGCGTTGCTCGCGCAACACGTGTTCGACGACCGTGCCGCGTTGCGCGCCACGCTACTGCAAGCCGGCTTCAAGGACGAAGTCGCCGACGCCTGGCTTGCCGCGTACGCGAAACCGCAAGCACCGCTGACGGTCGATACGTGGCTCGCGGCGCCGTGGTCGCAACCGTACAAACACCTTTGGCTCGGCGAAGTCGATGCAGCCACGAAAGCCTATGCCGCGGTCGTCATTCCGCAAGGCGTGACGCTGCGGAACGAACCCGCATTGATCGCGTTGGCGGAAGGCTTGCCCGGCGTCGTGTTCGTCGACAAGGCAGCCAGCGTGTCGAAACTGTTCGGCGCGTATCGCGTGGATAGCGGCTGGTGGCTCGGCGGCGCGCTGGCCCTCGTGCTCGTTCTGCTGATGCTGCGTTACCGCATGCGTGGCGGCGTCGCCGTGGCTTTGCCGGTGCTGCTTGCCGTGGGCGTCACGCTCGCCGTATTCGGCTACGCGCACGTGCCGCTCAATCTGTTCAACTGGCTCGCGCTCATGCTCGTGCTCGGCGTAGGCGCAAACTATGCCGTATTCCTGCGCGAAGGCTGCCTGCGCGCGGACGCCGACCTCGGCGCGGTGTGGACGGGCGTGTTGTTGTCGGCGGCCACCACGTTGTTGTCGTTCGGCATGCTCGGCATGAGCGCCATGCCCGCGCTGAAAAGTTTTGGCGCGACGCTCGCGCTCGGCATCGCGGTCTCGGTGCTGCTCGCGCCGATCGGCATGCCATCGGAATCAAGGGGGGCCGCATGAAGGCGCCATCAGTTTATTTGCACGCGCTCGGCATGATCAACGCGCTCGGCGGCGACCTCGAAAGCATTGTCCCGGCGCTTGCCGCCGGTCGTTCGCCGGGTATGGCGAACGCGCATACGGGGATCGGCGAGGCGTTCGTCGGCAGCGTGCTCGCGCCGCTGGAGCTGGCGCCGCGCGCCGAACTCGCTCGCTACGACTGCCGCAATAACCGCTTGCTGCTCGCCGCGCTGGCGCAGATCGCGCCTGCTGTGGAAGCGGCGCGCGAGCGCTACGGCGCGCATCGCGTCGGTGTGGTGCTCGGCACCAGCACGTCGGGCATCGAGGCCGCCGAAGCCGCGTTCGTCTATCAGGCGCAGGCCGGCGATCTTCCCGCGAACTTCAACTACCGGCAGATGGAAATCGGCACAGCCGCGCCGTTCGCCGCCGCCGTGCTCGGCCTGCACGGTCCGGCGTTCACCATTTCGACCGCGTGCACGTCGAGCGCGAAAGCCTTTGCGTCGGCACGCCGGCTGTTGCAGTTGCAACTGTGCGATGCGGTCGTGGTGGGTGGTGTCGATTCGCTGTGCGAGCTGACGGTGCAGGGTTTTGCGTCGCTCGAATCGACTAGCAACGTGCGCAGCAACCCGATGAGCCGCAATCGTTGCGGGATCAATGTCGGCGAAGGCGCGGCCGTGTTCCTCATGAGCCGCGACGAGGCGGCGGTGCGCGTCGCGGGCGTGGGCGAATCGAGCGATGCGTATCACATTTCCTCGCCGGACCCGCAGGGCGTGGGCGGTGAACTCGCGCTGCGCGCGGCGCTCGCGGATGCGGGTGTCGAATCGTCGGCGATCGGCTATGTGAATCTGCACGCTACCGCGACGCGCAAGAACGACGCGATGGAGGCCAGCCTGATGTCGCGCGTCTTTCCCGGCGGCGTGGCGACGAGCGGCACCAAGCCGTTGACCGGCCACCAGCTCGGCGCGGCGGGCGCCACCGAACTCGGCTTCGCCTGGCTGACGCTGGGGCGCGACAACGTGCCGTTGCCGCGTCATCTGTGGGACGGTGAAGCCGATCCGGCGTTGCCGCCGCTGGATCTCGTGGAAAGCGAGCGGTTTTTGCCGCAAGATGGCGCGCAGTACGCAATGAGCAATTCATTTGCTTTCGGCGGCAGCAATGTCAGCCTGATTCTTGCCCGATGAGCCATGCCATGAACCCGCCGCCCACCGTTCAGGAACTGGTCCGGCAGCCGATCGAGGCGATCATCCCGCATCGCGGCACCATGCTGCTGATCGACGCCGTGGAAACGTTCGACGAACAGACGCTGAGCGCGCGCGCCACCGTGCGCGCCGACGCCTGGTATGCCGACGCCGATGGCGCCATGCCCGCGTGGATCGGCATCGAACTGATGGCGCAGGCGATCGCCGCGCACGTCGCGTTGCTGGCCATGCGCGGCGGCGGCCGCGCGCGGCCGGGCGTGCTGCTCGGCTCGCGCAGCTACAAGGCACTGCGGGCGTCGTTTGCCGCCGGCGCGCAGTTGTCGATCCACGTCATGGAACTGCTGCGCAGCGAAGAAGGCCACGGCGCCTACGAATGCACCATCCGGCATGGCGACGCGGACTGCGCGGAAGCCGTCATCAAGGTTTTTCAACCGGCTGATTTTCAGTCGTTCATCGAAGGGAGTTTCAGTTCATGAGCCGGCGTGTTCTCGTTACCGGCGCAAGCCGTGGCATTGGCCGCGCGATTGCGTACAAGTTGGCCGCCGACGGCTTCGCGGTCTCCGTGCATTGCCGCACGGGGCGCAGCGAGGCCGACGCGGTTGCGACGGGCATCGCCGCGCAAGGCGGCACGGCGCGTGTGTTGCAATTCGACGTGCGCGAGCGCGCCGTGTGCCGCGAAGTGCTCGAAGCGGACGTCGCGGCGAACGGTCCGTATTACGGCATCGTGTGCAGCGCGGGCGTGACCCGCGACGCCGCGTTCCCCGCGCTCAGCGGCGAAGACTGGGACGTGGTGATCGAAACCGGTCTGGACTCGTTCTACAACGTCGTCCATCCGTTGACCATGCCGATGGTGCGAGCCCGCAAGGGCGGCCGTATCGTCACGATCGCTTCGGTGTCCGGCGTGATGGGCAATCGCGGCCAGGTCAACTACAGCGCGGCGAAAGCCGGCCTGATCGGCGCGACCAAGGCGCTCGCGGTCGAACTGGCGACGCGCAACATCACCGTCAATTGCGTCGCGCCGGGTTTGATCGAAAGCGGCATGCTCGACGAGCTGCCGCTCGAACAGGTGTTGAAGACGGTGCCGATGAACCGCGTCGGCCAGCCTGCCGAGGTGGCGTCCGTGGTCAGCTTCCTGATGTCGGATGCGGCCTCGTATGTCACGCGCCAGGTGATCGGCGTGAACGGCGGGATGATCTGATGAAGCGCGTCGTCATTACCGGCATGGGCGGCGTCACGGCATTCGGCGACAGCTGGGACGTGATCGAAACGCGTCTGAAGAGCGGCGTGAACGCCGTGCGGCGCATGCCCGAATGGGACTACTTCGAGTCGTTGCATACGCGGCTGGCGTGTCCGTTGCCGGGCTTCACGTTGCCCGCGCACTATCCGCGCAAGAAGACCCGCTCGATGGGACCGGTCTCGATGTACTCGGTGCGCGCGAGCGAACTGGCGCTTGCCGACGCGGGCCTCGCCGACGACGCCACCATCAAGGACGGCCGCATGGGCGTCGCGTACGGTTCGTCGTCGGGCTCGGTGCAGCCGATCCGCGCCTTCGGCACGATGCTCGAAACCGGCTCGATGAGCGACGTCACATCCAACAGCTATGTGCAGATGATGCCGCACACCACCGCGGTCAACGTCAGCCTGTTCTGGGATCTGAAAGGGCGGATCATTCCGACCTCGTGCGCGTGTGCCTCGGGCAGCCAGGCGATCGGCTATGCGTATGAAGCGATCCAGACCGGCAAGCAGACGCTGATGCTGGCGGGCGGCGCGGAGGAACTGTCGGGCCCGGCGGTCGCCGTGTTCGACACGCTGTACGCCACCAGCACGCGCAACGACGAGCCGCATCTGACGCCGCGTCCGTTCGACGCCGCGCGCGACGGCCTCGTGGTCGGCGAAGGCGCGGCCACCCTGGTGCTCGAAGACTATGAGCACGCGGTGGCGCGCGGTGCGCGGATTCATGCGGAGATCGTCGGCTTCGGCTGCAACTCGGACGGCGCGCATATGACGCAGCCGACCGCCGAAACGATGGCGCTCGCGATGCAACTCGCGCTCAAGGACGCCCAACTCGCGCCTGAAGCGATCGCCTACGTGAATGCGCACGGCACCTCGACGGATCGCGGCGATATTGCCGAAAGCCATGCGACTGCGCAGACCTTCGGCGCGCACATGCCGATCAGTTCGCTCAAGAGCTATGTCGGCCACACGCTCGGCGCGTGCGGCGCGCTCGAAGCCTGGTGGACCATCGAGATGATGAAGCGCAACTGGTATGCGCCGACCTTGAACCTGACCCAGGTCGATCCGGCCTGTGCGCCGCTCGATTACATCGCCGGCGCAGGCCGGGAGATCGATGCCGAATACGTGATGAGCAACAACTTTGCGTTCGGCGGCATCAACACGTCGCTGATTTTCAGGCGCGTTCGATGAGCATGGCGCTGCAACGCGTGGTCGTGACCGGCATGGGGATCGTGTCGTGTCTCGGCAATACGCTCGACGAGGTTTCCGCCGCGTTGCGCGCAGGCCGCTCGCGCATTCAGCGGATCGACGCCTGGCGCGAGCGCGGCTTCGCTTCCCAGGTGGCGGGCGTTGCGTCGGTTGTGAATGAACCGCCGTTTGAGCGCAAGCTCGAACGCTTCATGGGCGACACGGCGCGGTTCGCCTGTCACGCCGCGCGCAACGCGATCAGCGACGCCGGGCTCGATGCCGCGGCGTTGCGCTCGCCGCGCGCCGGCGCGGTGATCGGTTCGGGCGTCGGCACGATGTCCACTTACGACGCGGCGATGGCAACCGCACACGCTCGCGGTGTCGACAAGGTGCCGCCGTACACGGTGCCGCATGCGATGAGCAGCACCGCGTCGGCGAATGTCGCGCAGGTGTTTGGGCTCGAAGGCGTCAGCTATTCGCCGTCATCGGCGTGTACGACCTCGGCGCTCGCGATCGGCCAGGCGATGCAACTGATCCAGACCGGCCGCCAGCAGATCGTGCTGGCCGGCGGCAGCGAGTCGCTGCACGACAACATGACGCTCATGTTCGACGCGATGGGCGCGTTGTCGCGCCGCTTCAACGACACGCCGCAGCGCGCGTCACGTCCTTACGACACGGAGCGCGACGGTTTCGTGATCGCGTCGGGCGGCGGCGTGCTGGTGCTCGAATCACTCGAGTACGCGCTCGCACGCGGCGCGCGCATCTACGCGGAACTCACCGGATTCGGCGACTGCACGGACAGCGCCGGCATGGTCGCGCCGCGCGCGGCGGGGATCGCGCGCGCCATGCGCGGCGCGTTGCATGAAGCGGGCAAGCGGCCCGACTACGTCAACACGCACGCACCGTCGACGCCGCTCGGCGATACGGAGGAACTACGCGCGCTGAGCGAAGTGTTCGGCGCGGCGTTCGATCGTCGCGTGCCGGCGTTTTCATCGACCAAGGGGATGACGGGGCATCCGCTCGGCGCTTGCGGCGCGCACGAGGCGATCTACACACTGCTGATGATGCGCGACGGCTTCATTGCGGGCACGGCGGGCATCGACACGCCGGAGCCGGCCGTGGACGGCATGCCGCTTGTGCGTGCCACGCGCGAGGCGCGCATCGGCACGGCGATGTCGGTTTCATTCGGGTTCGGCGGCAGTTGCGCGAGCCTGATGTTCGAAGCATGGCAGGGCGGCTGAAACGGCCGCGACTTTAAAAAACGAGGGCAAGAAAAATGAAAAGAACAGCTGTATTGGGCGCACTGGCGGTGGTGGTGTTGACGCAGGCGGGATGCGCCACCCAGGTGAAGTCGTTGCCGCTCGCGGCGGCCGCCGGCGAATCGCGCGGCGGCGTGCCGGTGTATTTCGGCCAGCAGGACCACCCGGCGGTCAGGACTCGACTGGGCGACGTGTCGTACTCGGTGCGGATCGCGCGCAAGGTTGCCGGGCCTGACGACGCCTGCCACGAAGCGCTCGCCGAAGCGGTGCAGAAGTTGCGCGCGGCGGCAAGCGAACGCCACGCTAACGCTGTAATCGACGTGTCCACGCGCTTTCATAGCACCGAGAGCAATTCATCGACCGAATTCACCTGCGGGGTCAGCCCCAGCGCCGCCGCGATCGCGGTGAAGGGACAACTCGTCGTGCTGGAATCGAATTGAGCCGGATCGGAAATAGAACTCACCAGAGCAACAACAACCACCAAGGAGTCTCGATGAAACGTTATGTGCTGTTTGCCGCATTGTTTGCTTCGTTCGCCACATTGAGCGCCGCGCCGGCTTTTGCCCGCGATACGGTCAACTACTATCCGCTCGATCAGGCCTTGCACAGCGAACCCGGCAAAGTGAGCGACGACGTCGCGCTGTATTTCGCAGGTCAGCACCATCCGGCTGTCGTCAAGACGATGGGCGAATTCGCGACCAACAAGAAGACCAACGCGTTCGGCAAGAGCGATTTGCAGGCCTGTCAGCACGTTTTCCTCTCGGCGGTGATCGAATTGCAGGAACGTGCGCGCAAGGAAGGCGGCAATGCGGTGATCAACATCAAGAGCAACTACAAGAACGAATTGCGTGAGAGCGCGACCGAATACACCTGTGGCGCGGGCGCGGTGATCGCCGGCGTGGCTTTGACGGGCGAAGTGGTGACGCTGCGCAAGTAGGGGGCAAGTGAGTGCAAGGGAGCGCGGACCCGTGCGGATCGGCGCGAGCAAGGCAGGAAGGCGGCGAGTTGCCGCCGCCTCGCGCTGTTTTACCGCACCGGGCTCGTGGCTTGCTACGTCACGCTGTGTGCTTCGTTGCACATCAACCGGTTTTGACCGCCGCGACATTGACCAGCGTTTCACGACGCTTGCCAGGTTGCGGGTGATACAGGCCGAGCCGTTCGAGAAGACCGAAGTCTTTCGCGCGGCTCCACCACAGGTAGGGCAGCGAAACATTGCGCTCGCCGAAGCTGAAGCCGCCGCGTCGGATCATGTCGAGGTAGCCGTCGGCGCTCTTTTGCACCTGCATCGGATGACGGAACAGCAGCCGGATCACCCACGATTTGATGTACGCGTCCGTGGACTCGGCGAACAGCAGCACGCCGCCGGGTTTGAGCACGCGGCGGAACTCGGCGAGCGCACGATCCTGCTCGACGAGATGGTGGAAGGTCTGGTGGCAGAACACGATATCGGCGCTTGCGTCGGGCAGCGGCAATGTCGCGCAGTCGCCGTGCAGCAGTTCGATATCGGCGAGCTTGTCGCGGCAGGCGCCGGCCGCTCGTGCGGCAAGCGTCAACGACGGCTCGTGAAAGTCGATGCCGACAATGCGCCGCGGCCTGAATGCTTCGGCGAGCAAACGGAACGACAGGCCTTGGCCGCAGCCGGCGTCGACGATCACCGGCGCCTCGGGCAACGGTGTGTCGATGAGGCGTTTGAGGTCGTTGATCGCGACCCGCAACACATGGTGCTCCCAGGTGTAGGTACGCAGGAACCAGATCCCGAAAGCCGTTTCCGGCACGTAGGGGACACTGGATGTTTCGGATGGCGACACGCTGGGCTCCCCGGCGAATTGGCGTTGTTGCTGTCAGAGTGTAATTGCAACGAGATGTAAGGATGCAGCGAATCGCTGCTCCGGGCAAGCCCAAACGATTGAGGCAAATTTGAGTACACATTCGTCAACGCGCACGACAGTCGATGTCGTGATCATCGGCGCTGGCCCCGCAGGCGCGGTTGCGGCGGCGCTGCTGCGCAGGGCCGGGCGCTCCGTGGTGGTGCTGGAGCGACAGCATTTTCCGCGCTTTTCCATCGGCGAAAGCCTGCTGCCGCAAAGCATGGCCTACCTCGAAGAAGCCGGCATGCTGCAGGCCGTGGTCGAAGCCGGTTTCCAGTATAAGAACGGCGCGCATTTCATCTATCGCGACAAGTCGTCGGCGTTCGATTTTCGTGACAAGCATTCGCCGGGTTGGGGCACCACGTATCAGGTCGAACGCGCGGTGTTCGACGACATCCTGATCCGCTGTGCCGCACAGCAGGGCGCCGACGTGCGCTTCGGGCACACGGTGCGCGCGGTTCAGACGGGCGCCATGCCTTTGGTCGACGTGGTCGACGAAGCGGACCACGCGTATCAGATCGAAGCGCGTTTCGTGTTCGACGCGAGCGGCTTTGGCCGTGTGTTGCCGCGTTTGCTGAAGCTCGAAGCACCGACGCGCATGCCCACGCGCGCCGCGATCTTCACGCACGTGCAGGACGGCATTCCGGCCGGTATGACCGATCGCAACAAGATCTGTGTGGCCACACATCCTGAGCGCCGCGACGTGTGGTTCTGGATGATTCCGTTGGCGGGCGGCCGCTCGTCGGTGGGTTGCGTCGCCGGGGCGAGTTTTCTCGACGTGCCGGAAGCGGCGCGCGATGCGAAACTGCGCGCGCTGATCCAGCAGGAGCCGACGCTGAACCGTTTGATCGGCAGCGCGCCGTTCCTGATGCCGGTGCGCCACATCGGCGGCTATGCGGCCAACGTGGAGCGTTTGCACGGGCCGGGTTACGCGCTGCTCGGCAACGCGGGCGAATTTCTCGATCCGGTGTTTTCGTCCGGTGTGACGATCGCGCTGCGCTCCGCGCATCTCGCGGTGCAGACGTTGAACCGGCAACTGGATGGCGAACAGGTGGACTGGTCGGCGGATTACGACGCGCCGTTGCGCAAGGGCATCGATACGTTCCGCGCTTTCGTCGAACGCTGGTACACGGGCGCGTTGCAGGACATCATTTTCTATCCGGAGCAGGCGCCGTCGATCCGCCGCATGATCAGCGCGGTGCTGGCAGGTTATGCGTGGGACGAGTCGAATCCGTATGTCGCCGATCCGGTGCGGCGGCTGAATGCGTTGCACGAGGTGTGCATGCATCGTTGATGCACAGTGCTGCAAGGTTTGGGCAAATGAAAGCGGCGCTTCGAAATTGAAGCGCCGCTTTCTATTCAGCCGTGTGAATCATGCGATTCAAGCCGCGATTCTCGCCGCGCCCGACGCATGCTGCCGCACGTCGTCGCGGCGATGCACGCGCTTGCCGGCCGCATACGTTTCATAGATCGCGCGATCGTCGCCGAGCAGCGCGAACGCGAACAGCAGTTCCTCCAGCGACTCGGTGCGCCCGGTGCGGCGCGCGAGCAGCGGCGTCGCGCGCGGATCGAGCACGACGAAATCCGCTTCCGACTTGGGCTTTAGCGTGCCGACCTTGTCCGCGAGATCGAGCGCTTCGGCCGCGCCGGCGGTCGCCAGATAGAACATGCGCGTAGCCGTCAGATGATGGCCGGTGAGACGCGCGACCTTATGCGCTTCGTTCATGGTTTGCAGCATCGAGAACGAGGTGCCGCCGCCGACGTCCGTTGCCAGTGCGATCGGCATGCCGGCTTTATCCGCCTTGTCGAAGTCGAACAGGCCGCTGCCGAGGAACAGGTTCGAAGTCGGGCAGTGCGAGGCGACGGTGCCGGTTTGCGCCATACGCTTGCGGTCTTCCTCGTCGAGGTGGATACAGTGCCCGTACACGGCGCGGCGGCGCAGCAGCCCGTAGTGGTCGTAGATGTCCAGATAGCTGCGGTGGCCCGGGAACAGATCCGCAACCCATTTCACCTCGTCGTGATTCTCCGCGACGTGGCTCTGGATGAAGATGTCCGGATGCTTGCCCGCCAGCACGCCGCACGCTTCCAGTTGCGCTTCGGTCGAAGTCGGCGCGAAACGCGGCGTGAGCGCGTACATCTGGCGGCCGCGATTGTGCCAGCGGCCGATCAGCTCGGCGCTGTCGTCGTAGCCCGACTGCGCGGTGTCGCGCAGGAACTCGGGGCAGTTGCGGTCCATCAGCACCTTGCCCGCCACCATGCGCAGATTGCGCGCTTCGCTCTCGGTGAAGAGCGCGTCGGCCGATTCCTTATGGACCGTGCAATACACGAGCGCGGTGGTGGTGCCGCACGCCAGCAGTTCCTCGACGAAAAAGCTCGCCGTGTCGCGCGCATACGCCGGATCGGCGAAGCGGCGCTCGGTCGGGAACGTGTACGTCTCGAGCCACGGCAACAAACCGGGCGCGGGCGACGCGATCATGTCCGTCTGCGGATAATGAATGTGCGTATCGATGAAGCCAGGCACGATCAGCTTGTCGCGCATCTCCACGACCTGGGTGCC